>NZ_JBFAPT010000009.1:0-330725 GCF_040676845.1 Nonomuraea sp. NPDC049504 | reverse complement strand
TGCTGTCGAACGTCCAGCGCTTGGTGAGGGAGCCGTTGCGGAAGTCCCAGGCGGCGATGACGCTGCGGGTGTAGTAGCCGCGCGCCATGATCAGGGAGGGACGGGAGCCGTCCAGGTACGCCGTTCCCGCCAGGAAGCGGTCCACCCTGTTGCCGTAGTTGTCGCCCCAGGACGACACCGTGCCGCGCGGCGGGTCGTAGTTGACGGTGGACATCGCGGCGCCGGTCTGGCCGTTGAACATCGTCAGGTACTCGGGGCCGGACAACACATAGCCGCTGGAGTTGCGGTGGTCCGCGCCGGCGTTGCCGATCACCGTGCCGCGGCCGTCCCTGGTGCCGTCGGCCGTCTTCATGGCGACCTCGGCCCGGCCGTCGCCGTCGTAGTCGTAGACCTGGAACTGCGTGTAGTGCGCGCCGGCGCGGATGTTGCGGCCCAGGTCGATGCGCCACAGGCGGGTGCCGTCGAGGCGGTACGCGTCCACGAAGACGTTGCCGGTGTAGCCGGACTGGGAGTTGTCCTTGGCGTTGGACGGGTCCCATTTGAGGACGATCTCGTACCGGCCGTCGCCGTCGAGGTCGCCCACCGAGGCGTCGTTCGCGCTGTAGGAGTAGGAGACGCCGTCGGGGGTGGTGCCGCCGGACGGCGGCTGGATGGGCACGTCCAGGTAGGAGCCGCCGGTGAAGCGGAGCGAGGCGGGGGAGGCGGCCTGCTCGCTGCCGCTGACCACGGCCCGCACGGTGTACGAGGCGTCGGCGGCGGCGCCGCTGTCGAGGACGTTGGTGCCGCCGCTCAGTCCGGAGGCGATCCGGGTGGAGCCGCGGTAGAGGTTGAACGTGACGCCGTCGGGGTCGGTGCCGAGCAGCCGCCAGGAGACGAGGTTGCCCGACCCGGAGCGTACGCTGATCAGCCCCCGGTCCAGGTCCTCCATCTGTTTGGCGGGAGCGGCGTGGGCGGGGGCGGCGACGGCGGTGGAGGTCAGGGCTAGGACGGCGGCCGCGGCGGCCAGGCTCAAGCGCATTCTGGGGTCCTTTGCAGCTCGGGGTAAGCGCTTTCCCAATGGGCGAGAAGAAACTTTCATGCGGCGGTACGGTGGCGTGGTAGCGCTAACACACTGGCACCGACGATCTCAGAGATTCGCTGACCTGCGGAGACGTTCACAGCTGCTCCTCTTCTGCCAGGGCGACGGGCGGGGCGGAGCCCGCGCGTATTAAAGCCATCAGCCGCCCCCGTCTCAACCCCTGTCCGCAAGTTCGCGACCGCCCCGTCCCCGGCGGACCTCCCCGTCTCAGCTCCCGGCCGGCAGCTCCCAGCGGACCTCCCCCGTCTCAGCTCCCGGCCGGCAGCTCCCAGCGGACCTCCCCGTCCTGCCGTTGCGACGTCGCCCGCAGGCCGGCCGCGGCGGCGACCGCCTGGGAGGCCGCGTGCCCGGGGTGGATGTGCGCGATCACCGTGTCCACCTCGTCCGCGAGCCGCTCGACCAGCGCCACCGCGGCCTCCCTGGCCAGGCCGCGGCCCTGCCACGCGGTGCCGACCACCCAGGCGACCTCCGCCGTACGTCCCTCGACGGTCGCCTGCACGTACCCGACCAGGCAGTCCTCGGCGCGCAGCCGGATCACCCAGTTGCGCCACCCGGGCGGCCCGGCGGCCAGCCGCTCGTAGCGGGCGCGCAGCTCCACGGCGTTGAGCGGCGCCCCGCCGGTGAACGCGTGCAGGGCCGGGTCGGCGAGCACCCCGGCCATCTCGGAGGCGTGCTCGGGGCGCAGGGGTACGAGCGTGAGCCGGGAGGTCTCGATGGCGTCCATCCCGTCACCTTAGGGGTGGGATGTGTCCGGGTCGGCAGGTGTTGATCGCCTGGGGGTGACAGCGCAGAGGTCTTGGCCGGTGGCGGGCGGCGGCGGATGGTGGAGTGACGTCGGCCATGGGGAGGTCCCAGTGGAACCACGGCAGCTTCCTGTCCCCGGTGAACGCACCTCGGAGACGCTCAGCCGGTTCAGGGACGAGAGCGGCCCCGTCGTCCGCATCGAGCTGCCGGGCGCGGTCGAGGCCTGGATGGTGACCTCGTACGACACCGTGAACGAGGTCCTGACCGGCGACGGCACGGTCTACGGCAAGAACCCGGCGGCCTTCACCGCCCTGCACGACGGCACCATCGCCCCCGACTGGCCGCTGCGCCAGCTCATCGAGGGCGACCACCTGCTGACCAAGGACGGCGAGGACCACCGGCGGCTGCGCGGCCTGGTCAACAAGGCGTTCACCCCGGCCAGGGTGGCCGCCATGGAGCCGCGCATCCAGCAGCTCACCGACGACCTGCTCGACCGGCTGACGCGCGCGGGCGAGGAGGTGGACCTGGTGCGCGAGTTCGGCGAGCCGCTGCCGATCGCGGTGATCTGCGAGCTGCTCGGGGTGCCGGAGGACGAGCGCTACCGGATCAGGGAGTGGACGAACGTGCTGCTGTCGCACGTCGCCGAGCCCGCCGAGGCGGCGGCGGCCGGTGGTGGGCTGCTGGCGTACCTGAGCGAGTTCATCGGGCGCAAGCGCGGCGACGGCGACGGCGACGACCTGACGACGGGGCTCATCCGCGTCCAGGAAGAGGAGGGCGACCGCATCTCCCACGAGGAGATGGTGGGGCTGTTGTGGGTGGTGCTCATCGCCGGGCACGAGACGACCGTGCACCTCATCGCCAACACCGTCATCGCCCTGTGCGCGGACCCGGCCCAGCTGGAGCGGGTACGGGCGCACGGCTCATGGGAGCAGCTGGTCGAGGAGGCGCTGCGCTGCCGCAACTCCGTGCTCACCGTGATGTTCCGTTATCCGCGCGAGGACGTGCGGGTGGCCGGGACGGCGATCAGGGCCGGCGAGCCCATCGCGGTCGCGCTCTCGGCCGCCGGTTCGGACCCGGCCAGGTACGGCGGCGACGCGGCCGCCTTCGACGCCTCCAGGGAGCCGGACGCGCACCTGGGCTTCGGCCGTGGCCCGCACTTCTGCCTGGGCGCCCCGCTGGCCAGGCTGGAGCTGCGGATCGCGCTGTCGTCGTTGTTCGCCCGCTTCCCCGAGCTGCGGCTCGCGGTGCCGCCCGACAAGATCGCGTACACGTCCTCGCTGATCACGGAGGGGCCGCTGGAGCTGCCCGTGCTGCTCGGCCCGCCCGCCTGACCGGCTCAGCCCGCGAGCAGCTCGTCGAAGGCGTGGATGATGCCGAGCGTGTCGAGGACCGACTCGGTGGCGCTGTTCGCGTCGGCCGGGCGGACGCAGAACAGCGGGCTGGACAGCACGGTGTCGAGCAGGCGCGGCACGCCCAGGACGTCGAGCAGCGTGGCCGGGGTCTGCATGGGCGCGGGCGCCGGGTTGCCCGCGCACACCGGCTTGGTGACGAGCGCTTCGAGGTAGCGGGTGACGGTCTCCGGGGTCCGCGCCTCCTGGGCGCTCGGGGTCCTGGTGCTGCGGGCGCAGGCGATGGCCCGGTCGACGAGGGCTTCGAGCATGGTCTCGACGCGCGTGTCGGGCGAGGCGGGGGTGGCGGCCGCGGCGGGGCTCGTCCCCGGTGACGGGGTGACGCTGGGTGAGGGGAAGGGCCAGGGCAGCGGCGGCAGGTTGGGGATGGGCGGCAGGGTCGGGCCGGCAGCGGACAGCGGCGTGCCCTCAGCGGCGGCTCCGGCGGCGGCTCCGGCGGCGGCTTCGCCGGCGGCCTCGGCCTCGTTCCCCGGCGCGAAGAAGCCCTGGAGCGAGCTGCCGGCGACGATCGACTCCATGAGCGCGCGGATGTCGTCGGCGGTCACCGTCCCTGTGAAGGGCGGTGGCGGCTGCACATTGATCTTGATGCCGTCGACGTCGCTGCATCCCGTGCGGGTGACGGCCGGATCGTCCTCCGCGTGTGCGGTCGCGGCGGGCGCGAGCAGGGCGGCGGACGTGGCGGTCAGTACGGCGATGGCCTGCCTGTACATGTTGCTCCCCATGAGTGATGATCGACTTACTGTTGCGATCATTACCCTTAGTGGTGGTTCGATTACTCCATAGTTGGATCTAGCCCTCTTTACCGGTGATCGGGGACTCGGCGGCGGCCGATATATTGAAGCGCTGTTACATCTGAGAGGAGCCCCCTTGCGTCCCGCGATCGAACCGTACGAGCACGGCCTGCTCGACACCGGCGACGGCAACCTCGTCTACTGGGAGACCTGCGGCAACCCGGACGGCAAGCCCGTGCTGGTCGTCCACGGCGGACCGGGGTCGGGCTGCTCGACCGGCTCACGGCGCAGGTTCGACCCAGAGGTGTTCCGCACGGTCCTGTTCGACCAGCGCAACTGCGGCCGCAGCCGCCCGCACGCCGCCGAGCACGACACCGACCTGACCACCAACACCACCCACAACCTCATCGCCGACATGGAGCGGCTGCGCGAGCACCTCGGCATCGACAAGTGGCTGCTGTACGGCGGCTCGTGGGGCTCGACGCTGATCCTGGCCTACGCCGAGACGTACCCGGAGCGGGTCTCGGAGATCATCATCACCGGCGTCACCATGACCCGCCGCTCCGAGATCGACTGGCTCTACCGGGGCGTCGGCCGCTTCTTCCCCGAGCAGTGGGAGCGGTTCAGGCAGGGCGTGCCGCCGGAGGAGCGCGACGGCGACCTCGTGGCGGCGTACGCGCGGCTGCTGTCAGGACCCGACCCCGAGGTCAGGGAGCGGGCCGCCATCGACTGGGTCACCTGGGAGGACGCGGTGATCTCGATGGAGGTCAACGGCGCACCCGGCGCCTACAGCGACCGCCCGCCCGCCGACGTGCTGGCCCTGACCAGGATCTGCTCCCACTACTTCGCCCACGCCGCCTGGCTGGAGGAGGGCGTGCTGCTGCGGAACGCGCACCGGCTGGCCGGCATCCCCGGCGCGCTGATCCACGGCCGCCTCGACCTGAGCAGCCCGCTCAACACGGCCTGGGAGCTGACCCAGGTCTGGCCGGACGCGGAGCTGACCGTCATCGACGACTCCGGTCACACCGGCAGCGGGACGTTCAGGAAGGCCGTGGACGCCGCCATCGAGCGCTTCACGCCTCGCTGACCGGACGCGCCCGGGCGGGCTCCGCCCGGTGGTACGGGCGGGCGGCGGCGGCGACCGCCAGGGCCAGCGTCACCAGGGCCGCGCTCACCCACAGCGGCGAGCGGAAGCCGAGGCCCGCGCCGATCGCCAGGCCGCCCAGCCAGGGGCCGAGCACCGCGCCCACGTTGAGCGCCGCCGTGGCGAAGCCGCCGGACAGCGTGGGCGCGGTGGCGGCGGCGTACAGGACCTGGGAGATGAGCGTGGAGCCGACCGCGAACGACAGCGTCCCCTGGACCAGGACGAGCGTCACCGCCGCCACTGGCACCCCTGCCACCAGCCCGAAGAGCGCCCAGCCCGCGGCCAGCGCCACCCCGCCGGCCACCAGCAGGACCTTGGGCCGGGTGTCGGCGAGCCGGCCGCTGATCGTCACCCCGGCGAACGAGCCCAGCCCGAACAGCGCGAGCAGGCCCGGCAGCCAGACCTGGGCGATGCCGGTGACGCCGGTGAGGAGCGGCGCGAGGTAGGTGAACGTGCTGAAGGTGGCCCCGTTCACCAGCGCGCCGAGCAGCAGGAGGACGAGGAGCCTGGGGTGGCGCAGGGCCCGGGCCTCGCCGCGTACGGTGCCGCCGGGAGCGCCGCCCGGCACCGACCGCAGCACGGCGACGATCGCCGGCACCAGCGCCAGGGCCACCGCCCAGAACGCCGAGCGCCAGCCCCACAGCTCGCCGAGCAGCGCGCCGCCCGGCACCCCCGCGACGCACGCGATCGTGACCCCGCTGAGCAGGATCGACGTGGCCCTGCCCTTGGCGTGGGGCGGGGCCAGCGCGATCGCCGTGGCCATGGCCACCGCCAGGAACCCGGCGTTGGCCAGCGCCGCCACGACCCGCGTGGCGAGCAGCACCGCGTAGTCGGTGGTGACCGCGCCGACCACGTGGGCGATCAGGAACGCGACCAGGAAGGACAGCAGGGCCGACCGCCTGGACCAGCGCAGGCTCAGCACCGCCATGAGCGGCGCGCCCACCACCATCCCGGCGGCGAAGGCCGAGGTGAGCAGCCCGGCGGCGGGAATGGACACGCCCAGCTCACGGGCGATCCCGGGCACCAGCCCGGCCAGCATGAACTCGGACGTCCCTTGGGCGAAGACCGCCAGCCCGAGCAGATAGACCACGAAAGGCATGAGAAACTCCACGACCCGGACATGGGCCGGCACAGGTGAGCGCGGGGGAGACGTCCCGCGCGGATGAAGGAACTGGGCAGGGACCTGTGTCGTCGGTGGTCCGGATGGCGGGCGCGATCAGCCGAGATCAGGCGGAGCCGGACGGGCGCGAGATCAGCGGCCCGGCGTCAGGAGAAGCCGGGGGATCGGGCCATGCCGCAGCGGCCCCTTCACATGGAGGGGCAGGCGGGTCAGCCACCGGACGACCGGTGGCTGGCGTCTTGATGCCTCGGGGCCGGCCATGCGCGGCACCGTAGCAACGCCGCGCCCCGGTCGTCCACTCAATAAGCGGCCAGGAAGTCGAGCACCGTCGGGCTCGCGACGTGCCGGAATTCCTCGAAGTAGGCGTGCCTGGCGCCCTCGATGAGCTGGAGCGAGGCGCCGGGGATGCGCTCGGCCAGCAGGGGCGCGTTGGCGGCCGGGTTGAAGACGTCGTCGGTGCCGTGGACGACGAGCGTGGGCGCGGTGATGCGGGGCAGCGCGTCCCAGGCGTCGTGGCCGGCGCTGGCGGCCAGGTGGCGGCGGCGGGCGTGGGCGGGCATGCCAGGGTCGCCGATCGTGAAGTAGGGGCCGGGATGCCCGGCCAGCCAGGCGGGCGTGTACATGAGCTCCAGCAGGGCCCGTCCGGCGGCGGCGCGGTCGGGCTGGGCGAGCGACCTGCGGACGTCGTTGCTCCGCTCGACGCCGTGGGCGCCGCCGGGTGAGCTGCAGCCGAGCACGAGCGCCCCCACCCTGCCGGGGTGGTCGGCGGCCAGCCACTGGGCGACCCGCCCGCCCATCGAGGTGCCGTACACGTGCGCCTGCGACACTCCGGCGTCGTCGAGCACGGCCAGCACGTCGGCGGCGAACCCGCGCGTCGTGTACGGCTCGTCCGGCTTGTCGCTGCCGCCCGTGCCCCGCCAGTCGAGGGTGATCGTCCGATAGGCGGCGAAGTCGTCCCGTACGGAGTCCCACCAGCGGTGGTCGTTGGCCTGCCCCTGCAGCAGCACGAGCGGCTCCCCATGGCCGCGGACCTGGTAGGACAGCTTCACCCCGTCGGGCGTCGTCGCGTATGGCACGCCTCCGATACTGCCGCAAGGAAACGCGCGGAGAAAAATTCGCGGCATGATGTCCGGTACGCGTCCACGGCTCCGACGTCTCTGCTGAAGGCACCAGAGAGAGGGCGAAACCGATGAAGTTCATGATCCTTTCGTACGCGTCCCAGCGGAACTACGACGAGATGGCCGGCAAGGACACCGGCGGCGTCGCCTGGAAGCCCGAGGACGTGGCCGCCATGCACGCGTTCATGACGGAGGTCAACAAGGAGCTGGAGGACTCGGGCGAGCTGGTCGAGACGCGCGGCCTCGCGGCCCCGGTGCACACCCGCAGGGTGGGCCTGCGAGGCGGCGCCCCGTTCGTCACCGACGGCCCCTACGCGGAGACGCAGGAGGTGCTGGCCGGCTACTGGGTGGTGGAGTGCGCGAGCTACGACAGGGCGACCGAGATCGCGCTGCGCCTGGGCCAGTGCCCGTCGCCTGACGGGGCCGACGCGTTCGCCGACATCCGGCCGATCATCGAGTCGGTCGAGGACATGGCGTTCTGAACGGCGGGGCGGTGTCCGAGCACCTGTTGCGCGAGCTGGCGCCGCAGGTGCTCGGCGCGCTCGTGCGCCGCTACGGTCACTTCGCGACCGCCGAGGACGCCGTGCAGGAGGCGCTGCTCGCGGCGGCCACGCAGTGGCCCGAGCAGGGCGTGCCGGACGATCCGCGCGCCTGGCTGATCACCGTGGCCGCGCGCCGCCTGACCGACCTGCTGCGCGCCGAGCAGGCGCGCCGCCGCCGCGAGGACGCGGTCGCCGCCCGCGCGCTGCCGGACGAGTGGCTCTCACCCGCCGCCGACCGGCAGGAGGCGGCCGGTGACGACACGCTGATCCTGCTGTTCCTGTGCTGCCATCCGTCGCTGACGCCGCCCGCGCAGGTCGCGCTCACGCTCCGGGCGGTGGGCGGTCTGGGCACGGCGGAGATCGCCCGGGCGTTCCTGGTGTCGGAGCCCACGATGACCCGCCGCATCACCCGGGCCAAGCAGCGCGTCAAGGACAGCGGGCAGCCGTTCCGGCTGCCGGGCAAGGCCGAGCGCGAGGAGCGGCTGGCCGCGGTGCTGCACGTGCTCTATCTGATCTTCAACGAGGGGTACGCCAGCACGTCGGGCCCCGAGCTGCACCGCGCCGAGCTGGCGGACGAGGCCATCAGGCTGGCCCGCGTCGTGCACCGGCTGCTGCCGGACGATCCAGAAGCGGCCGGGCTGCTGGCGCTCATGCTGCTCACCGACGCGCGCCGCCCGGCGCGTACGGGGCCGGACGGCGAGCTGGTCCCGATGGCCGAGCAGGACCGGTCGAAGTGGCACGCCGCCTCCATCGCCGAGGGCACCGAGCTGGTGACGAAGGCCCTGCCCATGGCGCAGCCGGGGCCGTACTGCCTCCAGGCGGCCATCGCCGCCCTGCACGACGAGGCGCGCACGCCGGAGGAGACCGACTGGCCGCAGATCACCGCCCTGTACGAGCTGCTGATGCGCATCTCCGACAACCCGGTCGTCGCGCTCAACCACGCCGTCGCCGCCGCCATGGCCCGCGGCCCGAGCGTCGGTCTCGAGCTGCTCGACCGGCTCGGGGACGACGAGCGGGTGGCCGGCGACCACCGGCTGTTCGCGGTGCGCGCGCACCTGCTGGAGATGTCGGGCGACCTCGCGGGGGCGCGGGAGGCGTACGAGGAGGCGGCCTCGCGGGCCCTGAGCCTGCCCCAGCAGCGCTACCTGCGCGGCAGGGCATCGAGGATCGACCGGCGCGGCCGGGAATGATGCGGCCCCAGGTGTGGTTACATGAATCGTGGCCGGTGTGCCCAGTGTCCCCGGGCCTCACCTATTGCCTTCGCGGACTACCGTTCGGCTGGAGCCGCGTTGTGCCTTTCGCCGAGAGGCGACACGCACACCGGTACGCACACGTCGGGCGCCCGCCCTCTTCGGAGGACGGGCGCTCACGTGTGTTCAGGCCCGCTGCTCGTAGTAGGGGTCGGTGACCCCGCCGGGGCAGGCCAGGGCCGCCATGTCGAGCCCGGTCAGCCGGGCGCCCGCCTGGTAGGCGCTGTCGAGGAACTCCAGCACGGCCCCCACGGGGTCCTCCATGACCCGCACGTCGTCGTAGCGCAGGACGGCCAGGTGGCTGCCGCGCGCCGGGATCCACTCGGCCTGCGCGGGCCGCAGCGGCTCGCGGGCCAGCCCCTCGGGCTCGGGCGCGGTGTAGGAGTAGAACGCCGGCCAGGGGCGTTCCTTGTCGCCGAACCAGAACCCCGAGCTGATCACCTCCCAGCTGTACGCCTCCCGCGTGACCGGGTCGGTCTCCGGCGAGACCTTGACGACCCGCCCGGTGAACCTGGTCACCGCGATGTCGAAGGTGTGCCAGTAGTGGTGGACGGGGCTGGTCTTGCCGGCGTAGTCGGCGGCGTACCGGTCGAGCAGCTGCACGACCTGCGAGAGGATCCGCCAGTAGCGGTTGATGAGCATCGGGTCGTAGCGTGCGTGCAGGGTGTCCTCGGCGAACGGCGTGTCGTCGCCGAGGTCGAACGGCACCGCCCAGATCTCCGGCCGGATCCCCAGCCCGGCCAGCGTCTCGAAGAGCCGCTCGTAGAAGGAGGCGACGCTCCTGCCGATCAGGCTGAACTCGGCGCTGCGGCCGTCGAACACGTCGATGACCAGGCGGTGGCGTACGAGGTCGAAGTCGACGCAGAACAGCGGCTGCTCGCCGAGCCCGCCCATGGGGCGGGTGGTGAGCCCGCGCCCGGTCGGGTGGAACGGCACCTGCCACCAGTGGTTGCGCCGGTTGCTCGACGCCAGCCTGATCTTTCCTACGATCTGTGCGAACCTGTGGAAGGTCTCCTTTGCCTCGGTCCATTCCGCCAGCGGCATGGCCGGGAACAGCTCCATGACGGTCCCCCTCCGACATAGGGCATTTCCCGACAATCGTAACTACTCGGAGTATTTGCCCAGATGCCAGGGGTCGTCACCCGGAGCTGACGTACTTCCTCGGCCGCAGCGCGTGGGCCCGCAGCGCCGCCAGCGCCGCGAGCTGGCCGGGGCGGTCCATCCGCACCGCCAGCTCGTCGCTGAACGCCAGCCCCAGCGCCGTGAGCTGGGCAACCAGGTCGGTCACCGGGCCCGTGACGTCCTCGACGCTCGTCGCCGGATGCCAGCCCTCGCCGCCCACCACCTCCGCCACCCGCCCGATCAGCTTGGCCGGCGACATCAGCGTGCCGTCGGCGAGCAGCATCAGCGCGGCCTCCCTGGCCGACACCTCGAACTCGTGCTCACCCCGCGCGAGCAGCAGCCGGGTGACCGCCGACCACATGGCCGACCTCGAATGCAGCAGCCGCAGCCCGTAGTCGGTGATCGACAGCTTGGCGCCGTCGCGGCGGATCGCGCCCAGCTCGCGCTCGGCCAGATCGCGCAGCCGCAGCGCCTCGGGCGACGGCGCGAGCCGCAGCGGCAGCGTCTCGCCGGAGGCGGCGACCGACAGCAGCCGGTGCAGGGCGGGCAGCGGCTGCGGCGAGACCGGCGCGTGCAGCCGCACCTCGAACGGCTGCGCCAGCTCCCGCCGCGCCGGGCCGCGGCCCAGCACCCAGCGGTTGAGCCGCTCGCCGTGCACCCGGTTGAGCCAGCTGTCGCCGCCCAGGTCGGAGCGCGGCTCGGTGAGCCACCGCCGGGTCAGCGCGGTGCGGTCGACGTCCTCGCCGGCCACGATGGCCAGCTCAAGGGCCGCTGAGCAGGCGATGTGCGCGCCCAGCTCCTCAGGCCCCATGATCATGCTCCACTGCAGCTCGGGAACGTCGGGCGGGAGCACGCCCGTGGCCTCGAGGGCCTGCTGGTAGGCGCTGGTGCCGGCGTCCTCGCCCTCGCGGGCGTAGGTGCGCAGGATCTGGACGGTGGTCGGAGACACGCACAACTCGGCGTAACGGTCCAAGCCGCCGAGCCGGAGCAGCTGCCCCAGCGAACGTGCCAGCCGCTCGTGGTCGCCACCCTGCGGCCCGACCTTGAGCGGCAACGTGTACCAGAGGAACTCGCAGACGTCGAGCTGGGTCACCGTCTCCAGTGGCTCCCCACCCGTCAACCATTCGACGGCGGTCCTGGCCTCCTCGGCCAGATCCGGCTGAGATCGCTCCAACTCGGCGAGAAGGGCGGTGACATCCGGTGCACTCATGCCTCGAAGTTTGCCGTATCGACCCCGGGCCTGACGATGACCGAAACCGGTGCGTATTGGGTCTTGCACAGCGACTACCTAAGAAATCCCTATCGGGCCGACTGTAACGTGATCATATCCACCGTTTCTCGAAGAGCATGCGGGCCTTCCACTCCGTGTACGAGAGCAACTCGCCGGTCAGTACGGGATGCAGCCACCAGAAGTTGATCAGCGCGAGCAACGTGAACGCGCCGACCACGGCGGCCCCGACGGTACGCCGCAACGGCATGGCGCCGGAGGCCGTCGGCGTGGCGGGCCCGATGAGCAGCCCCGCACACAACGTGATGGCCAGCACCATGAACGGCACCATCGGCATGGCGTAGAACAGGAACATCGTCCGGTTGTCGGCGATGGCGAAGTAGAACCACGGCAGCCAGCCCATCGCGTAGCTGAGCAGCACCGCCCCCGCCCGCCAGTCGCGCGAGGAGACGTACCACGCGATGAGGGCCACCAGCGCGGCCAGCGCCCCGAACCAGATCACCGGCGTGCCGACGCCGAGCACCGCCTCGGAGCAGTCGGTGGCGCCGCAGCCGCCCTTCTTGCCCTCGTAGTAGAAGGCGACGGGGCGCAGCAGCAGCGGCCACGACCACGGCTCCGACATGTAGTTGTGCGGGGTCTCCAGGCCGCTGTGGAAGGTGAAGACCTGCCACTGGTAGTGGATCCACGAGCGCATGGAGTCGACCAGGAAGAACAGCGGGTTGCCCGACGAGGTGGCCTGGTCCCAGTTGCGGCCGTAGCCGGTGGCGGTGGCGAACCAGCCGATCCAGGTCGCCATGTACGCCACGAACGGCACCACGCCGAAGGCCAGCGTCGCCTGCGGCAGGTCCTTGTTGAACGCCCCGACGTACGGCCGGCGCAGCCCCAGCGCGCGGCGGGCCCCGGCGTCCCACAGCAGCGACATGGCCGCGAACGCCACCAGGAACGCCAGCCCCGACCACTTGACCGACATCGCGAAGGCCAGGCACACCCCGGCCGCGATCCGCCACCACCTGATGCCCAGCGACGGGCCGTACACGGAGACGGGCGAGTGCTCGTACCAGGTGACCAGCCGTTCGCGCGCCTGGTCACGGTCGGCCACCAGGCAGGCGAACGCCGCGAGCACCCAGAACATCAGGAAGATGTCGAGCAGCGCGGTGCGCGAGAGCACGAAGTGCAGGCCGTCGAGCGCCAGCAGCAGGCCCGCGAAGCAGCCGAGCAGCGTGGAGCGGGTCATCCTGCGGGCGACCCTGGCGAGGATGAGGATGGACAGCGTGCCGATGAGGGCGGCGGCGAAGCGCCAGCCGAACGGGTTGAGCCCGAAGATCCACTCGCCGGCGCCGATCATCCACTTGCCGAGCGGCGGGTGCACGACGTAGGAGGCGCACTTGTCGATCTGCTGGCCGCACGCCTGCCAGATGTCGGTGCCGCCGGACATGATCGTCTTGTCGGCGTCCTTGATCGTGACGTGCTCGACGCCGTGGGTGATGAGCGAGAAGGCGTCCTTCATGTAGTACGTCTCGTCGAACACCACGGCCTTGGGGTCGCCGAGCTGCAGGAAGCGCAGGATCCCGCCGAACAGGGTGACCAGCAGCGGCCCGATCCATCCCCAGAGCACGCTGCCCCGCATGGGAGGCACGACACGATCGCGTACGGACCGAGCCTCGGAAGGGCCTGGGTCCTTCGGCTGCTCGAAGGCCTGGTACGGAGAATCGGTCACCGCCATTCGGACATCGTACGGGCCCCAGAGCGGTGGTTACCCAAGAAACACGGTCTAATTGGGATGCCCTGCCACAATGGTCAGGTGACAGGGAACGGCAGGTTGGTGCTGGCAGGAGCCCCCATAGGTCAGGTGGGTGACGTCTCCCCACGGCTGCGCGACGCGCTGGCGGGCGCCGACGTGGTGGCGGCCGAGGACACCAGGCGGCTGCGCAGGCTCGCGGCCGACCTCGGCGTCGAGCTGACCGGCCGGGTGGTGTCCTACTACGACCAGAACGAGGCGGGCCGCGCGCAGGAGCTGCTGGAGACGCTCAAGCAGGGCCGCACGGTGGTGGTGATCACCGACGCGGGCATGCCGGGCGTGTCCGACCCCGGCTACCGCCTCACCAGCCTCGCGGTCGAGGCCGGCGTGCCAGTCACGGCGCTGCCCGGGCCGAGCGCCGTCACCACCGCGCTCGCGATCTCCGGCCTGGCCAGCGACCGGTTCTGCTTCGAGGGCTTCCCGCCGCGCAAGCCGGGCGACCGGGCCCGCCGGCTCAAGGCGCTCGCCACCGAGGAGCGCACGATGGTCTTCTTCGAGGCGCCGCACCGGCTGGCGAGCAGCCTGGCGGCGATGGCCGAGGCGTTCGGGCCCGACCGCAGGGCCGCGGTGTGCCGCGAGCTGACCAAGACGTACGAGGAGGTCCGCAGGGGCGGACTCGGCGAGCTGGCCGCGTGGGCGGAGGGCGGTGTGAAGGGCGAGATCACCGTCGTGGTCGCCGGCCACGTGCCGGGCGACGTCGAGCTGGACCCCGAGGCGCTGGTCGCGGAGGTCGAGCGCAGGGTCGCCGAGGGGGAGCGGCGCAACGCCGCGGTCGCCGGCGTGGCCAAGGAGGCGGGCATGCCCAAGCGGGAGCTCTACGACCTCGTGCACGGGAAGACCCCCACCCCGTAAGGTGCGCAGGGTGCGTAATTGGGGGTTATCACCGGGCCGGCTGGTGCCGCCGTTCCAGGGTGGCGCGCTCGCCGGCTGGCTGGGGCCGCTCGCGGTGGCCGTCTTCGGCGGCCTGCTCCGCTTCATCGACCTCGGCAGGCCCAAGGCCGTCGTCTTCGACGAGACCTACTACGTCAAGGACGCCTACTCGCTGCTCGCCGAGGGCGTCGAGCGCACCATGCTCGGCGACGCCAAGAACCCCATCGCCGACCGGCGGCTGCTGGCCGGCAACCTCGACATCTTCAAGCAGTGCCCGCAGCCCGACGACTGCGCGTCCTTCGTGGCGCACCCGCCGCTCGGCAAGTGGATGATCGCGGCCGGCGAGTGGATGTTCGGCATGAACCCCTTCGGCTGGCGCTTCGCGGCGGCGGTGGCCGGCACGCTGACCATCCTCATCCTCGCCAGGGTGGCGCGCAGGATGACCCGCTCGACGCTGCTCGGCTGCCTGGCCGGGCTGCTGCTGGCGCTCGACGGCCTGCACCTCGTGCTCTCGCGCACGGCGATCCTGGACATCTTCCTCGCGTTCTGGGTGCTGGCCGGGTTCGCCTGCCTGGTGGCCGACCGCGACGACATGCGGGCCCGGCTGGCCGGCCGATATGACGCCGCGCTGTTGCGCGGGCCCCGGCTGGGGCTGCGGCCCTGGCGGCTCGCGGCCGGCGTGTGCCTGGGCGCCGCCTGTGCGGTCAAGTGGTCGGGGGTCTTCTTCCTGCTGGCCTTCGCGCTGCTGTCGCTCGTGTGGGACGCCGGGGCCAGGCGGGCTCTGGGGGCGCGCGAGGCGTACAGGGGGACTTTGGCGTACGACGGGCCGGGCGCGGCAGGGGCCTTCGCCCTCGTGCCGGCCCTGACGTACGTGGCCTCGTGGAGCGGCTGGTTCGCCACCTCGCGCGGCTGGGGGCGCAACTGGGACCAGGCCACCTCCTCGGGCAACCCGCTGTTCTTCGCCTTCGACTCCGTCCGCTCCTGGCTCGACTACCACGTTCAGGTCCTCGGCTTCCACAGCGGTCTGGAGACGCCGCATCCGTACATGTCGGAGCCGTGGTCGTGGCCGCTGCTGCTGCGCCCCGTCGCCTTCTTCTACGAGGGCGAGAAGTCCGGCTGCGGCGCCGCCGACTGCGCCCAGGCCGTGATCGGCGTCGGCACCCCCGCCCTCTGGTACGGCTCCGCCGTCGCCCTCGTCGCCCTCGTCGCGTGGTACGCCGCCACCCGCGACTGGCGGGCGGGCGCCGTGCTGCTCACCTACGCCGCCGGCTGGCTGCCGTGGTTCTACTACGCCGTCGCCGACAACCGCACGATGTACCTGTTCTACATGGCGCCCGTGCTGCCGTTCATGGTGCTGGCCGTCGTGCTGGTGGCCGGGCTCGTCATCGGCAGGCGCGACGCGCCGCCCGCCCGCAGGGCCGTCGGCGCCGCCGTCGTCGGCGCGTTCGCGCTCATCGTGCTCGTCAACTTCTGGTGGCTGCAGCCCGTGCTGAGCGCCGAGACCATCAGCTACGCGCAGTATTGGGCGCGGATGCTGCTCTCCTCTTGGGTGAGTACTTCGACCAGTTCGCCCACGTGACGCCGCGGCGCAGCGTGATCGCCGCCGCGATGCAGGCCAGCGGGACGGCCGGCAACACGTAGCGGTAGTCGAACTCGGCCGTCGCCGCGGGCGCGAGCAGCAGGCCCACCGCGCCCAGCCACGGCAGCACCACGGGGCCGCCGAACTTGCGCCAGCGCACGACCACGCCGTACAGGCCGATCAGCAGGATGCCGCCGAGCATGATGCCGCGCAGGTAGAAGACCTTCTGGTAGCCGCTCATGATGTCGGCCCACGGGTGCACGACGCGCGTCTCGGGCGGGCCCTGCTCGTAGGCGAACGCGTCGGTGTCGGTGCGGCCGCCCGCGTAGGAGGACCACTTCGGCAGCCGCTTGGGCTGCCCGTTGCCGTCGATCTCGACGTACGGCTTGAACTGGTACATGTTGTACGTCGACTCGTCGGGGAAGCGCGGCCTCGCCCAGTGGAACGAGCGGAAGAAGTCGCGTGCGACCACCTTCAGATAGTCGCCGGGCTGCGACAGGATCGCCCGCGTGGCGAACGCGCTGGCCGCGTCGTTGGTGATCTCGCTCCACTTCTTGTTGGCGCCCCACCGGTGCAGCACCTCGCCGGTGCCGGTGCCGTCACCGTTGCCCTGCCCCCACAGGTACCACTGTGCGTAGTCCTTGCGCTGATTGACCGGGTCGTTGATGCACAGCAGCAGAAGCTGGACCTCTTTGTACTTGTCGATGTCCATCTTGTTGCAGTCGGCGAAGATGGCCGTGCGCATGTAGAGGATCAGGCCGTCGCTGTTGGTCATGGCGAACTTGCCGTACGCGGAGGCGAACCACCCCATGTACGCCATCACCGGCACCGCGCACGCCGTCACCACCGCCGCGATCGGCCGCCACCCCGTGCGCTTGACGATGAGATAGAGCACCACGAGCGCCAGGATCGGCAGCCCGATCGAGCGCGTCAGCCAGGTCAGCGCCAGCAGGAAGCCGACGACCGCGCCCGCCTTCCACGACAGGCGCCGCTTCCACAGCACCAGCGTGATCACGCCGACCACCAGCAGCGTGAACTGCGTGTCGGACATCACGAGCTGTTCGAGCTGGATCTGGTAGGCGTCGAACAGCACCGGCGCGGCGGCCAGCGTGGCGCCCCACTTCGGCAGCCTGAACTTGATCCGCAGCAGCGCGTAGATCAGGCAGGCCGTGGCCAGGCCCATGAGGTGCTGGGTGAACACCACCAGCGAGAAGCTGTGGAACGGCTGCAGCAGCATCAGCCAGAAGCTGTAGCCGTCGGGCCTGATCGGGTGCGGCCGCGGGTGCAGCGCCACCGAGACGTACTCGTAGGAGTCGTTGAACCACATGGCAGGCCCGTAGCCGAGCATGGTGATCAGCCGCAGCACGGCACCGACGCCGAAGGCCGCGGCGAACACCCGATGCCTGCGCACCATGGACAGCAGACGTGCTGCCCGACCTGCGGCGGAGTGGTCCACAGGGGTAATCTCCGCGACGCTCACCATGTTGTAAAGAATGCCAGTCGTTTCCGGGTCCGTGCCCGACCACCGTCACGTTCAGGGCATCATGGTTCACTGGAAGAGCCTTAACTGAAGGGTAGACACGTGGAACTGACGGTGGTCATGCCCTGCCTCAACGAGGCGGAGACCGTGGAAGTCTGTGTGCGCAAGGCCCTGGCGTGCATGGAGGAGCACGGCATCGAGGGCGAGGTCCTGATCGCCGACAACGGCAGCACGGACGGCTCGCAGCAGCTCGCCCGCGACGCCGGTGCCCGCGTGGTCCATGTCGATGAGAAGGGCTACGGAAACGCCCTCATGGGCGGCATCCGGGCGGCTCGCGGCAAATACGTCATCATGGGCGATGCCGACGATTCCTACGATTTCACCGCGCTGCTGCCGTTCGTCGAGCAGCTGCGCGACGGCGCCGACCTGGTGATGGGCAACCGTTTCAAGGGCGGCATCGCGCCCGGCGCCATGCCGCCGCTGCACCGCTATCTCGGCAACCCGGTGCTGTCGTTCATCGGGCGGCTGTTCTTCCCCTCGGCGATCGGCGACTTCCACTGCGGGCTGCGCGGCTTCCGCCGCGACTCCATCCTGCGGCTGCAGCTGCAGACCGGGGGCATGGAGTTCGCCTCCGAGATGGTGGTCCGCTCGACGCTGTCGGGTCTCGACGTACGCGAGGTGCCGACCACGCTCTCGCCCGACGGCCGCTCCAGGCCGCCGCACCTGCGCTCCTGGCGCGACGGCTGGCGCCACCTGCGCTTCCTGCTCCTTTACAGCCCCAAGTGGCTGTTCTTCTACCCCGGCGTGCTCATGATGGTGATCGGCCTGGTGGCCGGCACCGCGCTGACGTTCGGCCCGGTCGAGATCGGCGAGCTGGCCTTCGACGTCGACACGCTGGTCGGCTCGTCCGCCCTGGTGGTGATCGGGTTCCAGGCGGCGCTGTTCGCCGTCTTCACCAAGGTCTACGCGGCAGAGGAGGGCTTCCTGCCCGAGTCGCCGCGCATCAGGCGGCTGATCGACATGGTGAGCCTGGAGAAGGGCCTCATCGCGGGCGGCCTGCTCGCGCTGGCCGGTCTCGTCGGCCTGGTCATGTCGCTGGTCCACTGGAAGGTGCGCAGCTTCGGCGAGCTCGACCCGCGCGAGTCGCTGCGCATCGTCGTGCCGTCGGCGACCGCGCTCGTCATGAGCTTCCAGACCATCTTCGCGGCGCTGTTCATCAGCATCCTGGGCATCCGCCGCACCCGCGAGACCTCCGTCGACAACGCCGCCGCCGCGGCCGAGGAGGCCGCCGCCAACCTCTCGCTCGAAGAGACCACCAAGCACTAGATGCGCCCGCGCACACCGGCGGGGCCACCAGGCTCCGCCGGCCCGCGCGTGCCCCCTTCGCGAGGGGGAGTCGCGGAACAAACGATCGCCAACGACCCCGTAGGCTTGGAACCATGTCCCAGCACATCTTGACCGCCGTTGCGTGGCCCTATGCCAACGGCCCCCGTCACATCGGGCACGTGTCCGGATTCGGCGTGCCGTCCGACGTCTTCAGCCGCTACCAGCGGATGGCGGGCAACAAGGTGCTGATGGTGTCAGGCACCGACGAGCACGGCACACCCATCCAGGTGCAGGCCGACAAGGAGGGCGTGTCGGCCAAAGACCTGGCCGACCGCTACAACCGCGTCATCGCCGAAGACCTGACCGGGCTCGGGCTGTCCTACGACCTGTTCACCAGGACCACGACGAAGAACCACTACGCCGTCACGCAGGAGATCTTCAAGGGCCTCCACGCCAACGGCTACATCTTCCCGAAGACCACGATGGGCGCGATCTCGCCGTCCACCGGCCGCACGCTGCCCGACCGCTACATCGAGGGCACCTGCCCCATCTGCGGCTACGACGGCGCGCGCGGCGACCAGTGCGACAACTGCGGCAACCAGCTCGACCCGATCCAGCTGATCAACCCCAAGAGCCGCATCAACGGCGAGACGCCGACGTTCGTCGAGACCGAGCACTTCATGCTCGACCTGCCCGCCTTCGCCGAGGTGCTGGGCTCCTACCTGCAGTCCAAGCAGGGCGAGTGGCGGCCCAACGTGCTGAAGTTCGCCCTCAACCTGCTCGGCGACCTGCAGCCCCGGGCCATCAGCCGCGACCTCGACTGGGGCGTGCCGATCCCGCTCGACGGCTGGCGCGACCAGCCCAACAAGCGCCTCTACGTGTGGTTCGACGCGGTCATCGGCTACCTGTCCGCCTCCATCGAGTGGGCCAGGCGCTCGGGCGACCCCGACGCCTGGCGCCAGTGGTGGCAGAATCCCGACGCCCGCGGCTACTACTTCATGGGCAAGGACAACATCGTCTTCCACGCCGAGATCTGGCCGGCCATGCTGTTCGGCTACAACGGCATCGGCGCCCGTGACGGCTCGCCGGGCTCGCTCGGCGCGCTCAACGTGCCGTCCGAGGTGGTCTCCAGCGAGTTCCTCACCATGGAGGGCCGCAAGTTCTCCTCCTCGCGGCAGGTCGTCATCTACGTCCGCGACTTCCTCGCCCGCTACGACGCCGACGCGCTGCGCTACTACATCGCCGTGGCCGGCCCCGAGAACCAGGACACCGACTTCACCTGGCAGGAGTTCGTCAACCGCAACAACGGCGAGCTGGTGGCCGCGTGGGGCAACCTGGTCAACCGGTCGATCTCCATGGCGGCGAAGAACTTCGGGGCGGTGCCCGAGGCGGGCCACCTGACCGACGCCGACCGGGCGCTGCTGGAGCGCTCGCGCAACGCGTTCGGGCCCGTGGGCGCCGAGCTCGGCCGCTCCCGCTTCAAGAACGCCATCACCGAGGCGTTCGACGTCGTCCGCGAGGCCAACAGATACCTGGCCGAGCAGGAGCCGTGGAAGCTCAAGGACGACCCTGAGCGGCAGAAGTCGATCCTGCACGTCGCCCTCCAGGTCGTCGACGACGCCAAGACCATGCTGACGCCGTTCCTGCCCGGCTCCTCCAACAAGGTCCACGCGATGCTGGGCGGCGAGGGCGTGTGGTCCGGCATGCCGGAGATCCGCGAGGTCGACGAGGACGGCGGCACGCCCTACCCCGTCATCACCGGCGAATACGACGGCGCCGCCCGCTGGGAGCACCGGCCGATCAAGCCGGGCATCCCGCTCGCGCCGCCGTCGCCGCTGTTCAAGAAGCTCGACCCGAAGGTCGTCGACGAGGAGCTGGCCCGGCTGGCCGATTGATCGGCGCCGCGCGGCGGGGGCTACCGTAGATCCCGTGAGCAAGCTTCCCGCCGCGCCTGAGCCGCTTTCCTCGCCCGTCTTCGACAGCCACTGCCACCTCGACATCATGGTGGGCAACCGGCAGGCGTCGTCGGGCGACCCGGTGGCGCAGGCCGCGCAGGCGTCCGAGGCCAGCGTGCGCAGCATTCTCGCCGACGCCCGCGCGGTCGGGGTGACGCGGCTCGTCACGATCGGCTACGACCTCGCCTCCTCGCGCTGGAACGCCGACGCGGCGGCCGGGCACGACGACGTCCACGCCGGGGTGGCCATCCACCCCAACGAGGCCCACGCGGCCACCCCTGAGGTGCTCGCCGAGATCGAGGCGCTGGCCGGGCGGCCCGAGGTGCGGGCCGTCGGCGAGACCGGGCTCGACTACTACCGCGACTGGGCGAGCAAGGACGACCAGCACGCCAGCTTCCGCGCGCACATCGAGATCGCCAAGCGGACGGGCAAGGCGCTGGTCATCCATGACCGCGAGGCGCACGACGACGTGCTGAAGGTGCTGGCCGCCGAGGGGGCGCCGGACGTCGTGGTGTTCCACAGCTACTCCGGGGACGCCGAGATGGCCAAAAAGTGCGCCGAGGCCGGATATTTCATGTCTTTCTCCGGGCCGGTGACGTACAAGAACGCCTCCTACCTGCGCGAGGCCGCCGCGGTCGCGCCCGCCGAGCTGATGCTGGTCGAGACCGACGCCCCCTACCTGCCGCCGGTCCCGCACCGCGGCAAGCCCAACGCGCCCTACCTCATCCCGCTCACCCTGCGCTGCCTCGCCGAGGTCAAGAACGTCCATCCTGACCGGTTGTGCGAGGCGATCAGCGGCAACGGAATCACGGTCTTCGGCGAGTGGTGACCATCTTTCGGTGAAGCTTTCCGGGCGCCCGCGCCGCCCCCGCTAGCGTTCGGGCCGTTTCCGGTTACTCGGAGGTGGCCCCGTTGCGAGGAAAGAGGCGTGCGCCCCGTCCGCCGCTCCCGTGGCGTTCCCCGTGGACGCCCGTCGTCTGCACGGCAGGCGCGGTGGCCGTCGGCGCGCTCGTCACCGTGTCGCTGCTCGTCAAAGAGGTGACGGTGATCGTGGACGGCGAGCGCAGGCCCGTCCACGCCATGGCGGTCACCGTCGGCGAGGTGCTCGACGACACCGGCGTGTCGCTGGGCTTCGGCGACGTCGTACGTCCCGCCGCCCACAAAGAGGTCACCGACGGCGCCACCATCGAGGTACGCCGCGCGCGTCCCATCACGCTGACCCTCGACGGCCACACCAGCAGGCACCTCGTCACCGCCACCAACGTCGGCGACGCCCTCGCCGAGCTCGACCTGACCCCCGCCGCCGGCCGGCTGTCCGCGCCGCCCGCGTACGAGGTGCCGCTCGAAGGCATGTCCCTGACCTTCTACACGCGGCGCAAGGTGCACGTGATGACCGGTAACACCAGGCGCACCTCCCGCACCACCGCGCGGACCGTGCGCGGGGTGCTGCGCCGGCAGGGCATCCCGGTGCGGCGCGGCTACCTGGTCGATCCGCCGCTCGACAGCTTCCCCAAGGACGGGACGGTCATCACGGTCACCCCGCCGCGTGCCGTGCCGATTCCGCGCGACGTGGTCAAACTCGACTGGAAGGCGCTGGCGCACTGCGAGTCGCACGGGGATCCGCTGGCGTACAACGCGGACGGGCCCTACTACGGGATGTACCAGTTCAGCCTGCCGGTGTGGGAGTCGGTGGGCGGGATGGGGCTGCCGTCGGAGTGGCCGGAGGAGGAGCAGACGTACCGGGCTCAGGTGCTCTACCAGCAGGTGGGCGGGCGGTGGCAGGGGCAGTGGCCGGCCTGCGGCGACCGCCTCTTCCCCACCACCTGACCACCGCCTGCTCCCTGCCTGCTCCCTGCCTGCTCCCGGTCTGCTCCCGGTCTGCTCCCTGCCTGGTCCCCGCCGCCGGTCGACCGGCGGGGGCTCCTGACAAGGGGCGCTTCAGCCGGCGAGGGAGATGCCGAAGTCGGCGCCCTTCGCGGGCTGGAGCGGCTGGAGCGTCTCGGCGTTCCTGCCCGCCACCGCGACCCGGCCGTACGGCCGGGCGTCCGGCTGGCCCACGTACAGCCTGTTGCCGCTGAACGCCACCGCCGAGCCGAACAGCCCGTCCGCGTCCTCCAGCCGCCGGTCCTCCTCCGCGTCCTTCCAGGAGACCACCCGCACGCCGCCCCCGTAGGGAGCGCCGATCGCCAGCCGGCCGTCCGCCGAGGCCGCCATCGAGAACCCGAACGCCTCCTTGCCCCCCTGCTCCACCCGCCGCACGGGCTTCCTGTCGGGGCCGAGCAGGTCGACGTAGCCGGGTCCTGGGGAGCTGATCGCGTACCCGGAGCCCTCGGCGTAGGCGACGGCGTAGCCGTACCGGTCGCCCGAGGCGCCGGTCGGGGAGTCGATCTTGACCGAGGCGAGCTTCGCGGCCAGCACGTCGTCGATCAACACCACCGAGCCCGAGTCGATCTTCCCGTCCTCGACCTGGCGGCCCAGGCCGTCGTCGTTCTCGTACGGGACGCCGACGACCAGCGCGTTCTCCGGGCCGAACGCCAGCGACCAGCCGAACTGGTCGCCGACCTCGCTGTTGCCCCGCACGTCCACGCTCTCCTGGCTGATGCGGCGCAGCTCGCCCGCGCCCTTGCGCACGTACACGGCGCCGGTGTCGGGCAGGTCCCCCTCGTCCTCGTACGGCGCCCCGATCGCCACCAGGTCGCCCCGGGCCGCCACCGACCAGCCGAAGTGCCCGAACCGCTGCGGCTGCGTCGCGGTCAGGAGGAGCGGGGGAGCGGCCTGGCCGCCAAAGATCACGTACGCGGCGCCGGCGTCCTCGACGCCGTCCACGTCCGCGTACGGGGCCCCGACCACCAGGTCGGCGCAGGCGTCGCCGTTGACCTGCGCCAGACGTACGGACCAGCCGAACCCGTCGCCCTTGGCCGGCCCCGGCACCGCGACCGGCACGACCTTGCCCGCCGACAGGACGTGCACGGCCCCCTTCTGCTCGTCCCCGAACGGGTCACCGACGACGACGTCGTCCACCCCGTCACCGTCGAAGTCCGCCGCGCCCGCGCACGCGGCCGTGTCGGCCACGGCCGGGCCGGCCACGGCCGGAACTCCCGTCATCGCCGCCAGCAGCCCGATGAGCGGCACCAACGCCCTGATCATCCCAGCGCCACCTCGATCTGCTGCCCGTTCTCGAGCATGGTCGCCGTCATCGTCACCGGCCTGCGGTAGGCCGCCATGTCGAACACGAACGCGCTGTCCAGCCGCCCGCCCGGCAGGATGGCCGGGGGCAGCGTGAGCGCGGCCGCGTCGTGCTCGGCGCCCCGGTCGTCCACCATCGTCACCACGGGCTGGACCAGCTCGCGCCGCTCGCCGCCCGGGTTGATCATCGTCCAGCGGACCACGCAGAGCTGTCCCTTGGCGGCAGACATGTCCTGGTACGTCTTCAGCCCGCACTCCGGCGCCACCGCCACGATCGCGACCGGGTCGTCGAAGTTCGGGCCGAGCGCGAACCTGCGGCCCACGTCGTTGGGCTTCGCGCTGCCGGCGACCTGGGAGGGAGCGGCCTGGTTCGCGGTGATGGGCGTGTTGCGCCCGGACGTCGCGATCAGCACCGCCACCGTCACCACGATCGCCGCCACGGCCGCCACAGCGGCGATGAGCCACCGCGTACCCGGCGCGCGGGTCCCGTTGAGCGTGTCGGGCTCGTCGACGGGCGTACCCAGGGGAGCCCGCGTCCCAGGCAGGGTCTCCGCGTTTAATCTCCGCCCAGGCAGAACACCCTCCGGCAGAGGCTTAGCGCCCGGCAGAGATTCACCGCCCGGCAGAGGTCCGCCGCCTTGCCTGGCTTCACCGCCCGGCAGGGGTCCGCCGCCTTGCCTGGCTTCACCGCGCGGGACGGGCCCGCTGTCCGACGCGGCTCCGCCGCTCCGGGACGGGGCCCCATCGCCCTGCGCGGGCCCACCGGCCCCCGCCGGCTCACCGGCCGGTGCTGACTCGCCGCCTCCCCGCGCCGTCCCGACGTTTTGGTCGGCGCCTGGCTGGGAGGGCGCACCGTCCTCCTGGCCGGCTCCACGCGACCGCTTGCCGAAGGAGAAGAGCCCCAGCACCCGCCCGGCACCCGTAGGGGGTTCTGTCTGGCCGGGCACCTTCCAGCGGGCCAGCTCCTCCTTGGCCGCCTCTTCCTCCCGGCGCGCCCGCTCTTCGATGGACGCCTGGTCGTGCTCGGGCGCGCTCGGCGAGGGACCCGCCGCACCGGCGCCGGAGGCCGCAGGCGGAACCCCCCGCTGCCTGCCGGCCCCCGAGCCGGCACCCGGCCCGGTGGCGACCCCCGAGCCGCTGCCCGGCCCCGTAACGGCCCCCGAGCCGGCACCTGGCCCGGTCGCGACCCCTGAGCCGCTGCCCGGTCCGGTAACGGCCCCCGAGCCGGCGCCCGGTCCGGTTGGGACCCCTGAGTCGCTGCCCGGCCCCGTAACGGCCTCTGGGGCGACCGCCCCACCCTTCACCCCGGTCGCGTCGCTAGGGGGTGGGGTGGTAAAGGTGGCGGTGATGTCGGGTTCGTTGACGACGTTCTGCGGGGGCTCCCATTCGCCGAGCATCTCGGTGGCCACCAGCGTCGGCGGGTCGGCGACCGGAGCAGCAGTCGTGGGGGCGGGGGCGGTGCCGCCCACCAGCGCGATCAGCAGGTCCTGGGCGCTGGGCCGGAGGGCGGCGTCCATGGAGGTGGCCCGGCGTACCAGCTCGTTGAGCGGCGCGGGCAGCGCTCCCAGGTCGGGCGGGTTGTTGAGCACGCGGGTGGCGAGCGTGATGGGGTCGCCGCGCCCGAACGGATGCCGCCCGTTCCCGGCGTAAGCCACCAGACATCCCCACGCGAAGATGTCGGCCGCAGGACTGACGGCCTCCCCGCGTACCTGCTCGGGCGCCCACCACCCCGGACTGCCCAGCAGTTCGCCGGACATCGTGAACCCCGTCTCACGATCGAGCGCCCGCGCGATCCCGAAGTCGATCACGCGCGGCCCGGAGATGGACAGGATCACGTTCGCCGGCTTGAGGTCCCTGTGCACCAGCCCGGCGACGTGGATCGCCGCCAGCGCCGCCGCCACCCCCAGCGCCACGCCGTGCAGCGGCCCGGGATCGAGCGCCCCGTAGTTCGTGATCTGCGCGGACAGGGGAGTGCCCGCGATGTATTCGGTGACCATGTACGGCCGCCCGTCGCCGGTGTTGCCGTTGTCCAGCACCTGGGCCGTACAGAACGACGCCACCCGCCGGGCGTTCTCGACCTCGGCGTGGAAGCGCGCCGCGAACCCCTCCTGGTTGGCGAACTCCGCCTTCACCACCTTGAGTGCGACGAAACGCCCCGTCGGCGCGCGGGCGAGGAACACGGTCCCCATGCCGCCCTCGCCGAGTCGGCCCAGCAACCGGTACGGCCCGATCTCCCGCAAGTCGGTCGGCCGGAGCGGCGCGGCGCCCGTTGGCTCCATGAGGGACGTTCCTTCCTGTTCCACGCCATCCTCTCCTTTGATCTCCCCGTACGCCATCACACGTTCTTCGATGCGGGAGACTGGTTGGATGATGAGGCTGTTGGGCCCTGCAGAAATACGTATTTTGGCGGACAAGCTAGATCTTCGTCCGACAAAAAAGCTCGGGCAGAACTTCGTGATCGACGCCGGAACGGTCCGGCGCATCGTCCGCGTCGCCGATCTCTCCCCTGACGACGTGGTCATAGAGGTCGGGCCCGGCCTCGGCTCGCTCACCCTCGCGCTGCTGCCGTCGGCCGCTCACGTGGTCGCCGTCGAGATCGACCCGGTGCTCGCCACCCAGCTCCCGCTCACGGTCGCCGACCGCGCCCCCGCCGGTGACCTCACGGTGGTCAACGCCGACGCGATGAAGGTCACACCCGACGACCTGGCCGGCCACGAGCCCACGGCGCTGGTGGCGAACCTGCCGTACAACGTGGCCGTTCCCGTGGTGCTGCACCTGCTGGAGGTGCTGCCGTCCCTGCGCAAGGGGCTGGTCATGGTGCAGTCGGAGGTGGCCGACCGCCTCGCGGCCGGCCCCGGCTCCAAGGTGTACGGCGTGCCGTCGGTCAAGGCCGCCTGGTACGCCGACGTGCGCAGGGCCGGGCCGGTCGGCCGCAGCGTCTTCTGGCCCGTCCCCAACGTCGACTCAGGGCTGGTGTCCCTGGTCCGCCGCGACCCGCCGCCCACGACGGCCACCCGCGAAGAGGTCTTCGAGGCCGTGGACGCCGCCTTCGCCCAGCGCCGCAAGACCCTCCGCGCCGCCCTGGCGACCTGGGCCGGCAGCCCGGCCGACGCCGAACGCGCCCTCCGCGCCGCCGGCGTGGACCCCTCAGCCCGCGGCGAGCAGCTGGACGTCCACGCCTTCGCGCGCATAGCCGAGCACCGTCCCTAACCCTGCTCGACGACCTCAGGCCGCATCAGTGGCTGCGCGCCGGTCGCGACGTCGCCTCCCGGCAGGGCCGTCGGCGCCGCGCTGGTCGCGACGTCGCCCCCCGAAAGGGCCGCCGGCGCCGTGCCGGTCGCGACGTTGCCGCCCGACAGGATCGCGACGACCGGTCCAGGCGGCAGGTGTGCCCGGTGGGCGAGGTAGCCGGCCGTGGCGACCGCGCCGCTGGGCTCGGCGCGTTCCCCCAGCTCCCGCTGGAGCAGGTGGGCGGCGGCGCCGATGGCGTCCTCGGTCACGGTCACCATGTCGTCCACGTACCGGTGGATGTGCTCCCAGGCCAGCGCCCCCAGCACGGGAGCGCGCAGCCCGTCGGCCCGCGTGCGGTAGGTCAGCTCCACCGGCCACGCCGTCCGCGTACCCGACCGGAAGCTGGCCGCCCCGTCGGCGGCCAGCTCGGGCTCGACGCCGATCACCCGGATCGCCGGGTCGGCGGCCTTGACCGCGACCGCGATCCCGGCGAGCAGCCCGCCGTTGCAGACGGGCACCAGGACGGACCCCGCGTCCGGCAGGTCGGGGACGACCTCGGCCCCCGCGCTGCCGTGCCCGGCGATGACGTCGAAGGCGTCGGAGCCGATCACGGTGGCGCCGAACCGGTCGGCCAGCGCCAGGCAGGCCTCCTCCCGCAGGGCGGGCGGCACGATCACCACCTCGGCGCCGAGCCGGCGCGCCGCGCTCACCTTCAGCTCGGGAGCGGTGTCCGGCAGCACGACGGTCGCCCGCAGCCCCTGCTCGGCCGCCGCGTACGCGATGGCCTGGGCGTGGTTGCCCGACGACTGCGCGATCACGTGCCGTACGCCCTGCCGGGCCAGCCGGACGACGGCGTTGACCGCGCCGCGCACCTTGAACGAGCGGGTCGGCTGCCGGTTCTCCGGCTTGACCCAGAGCCGTTCGCCGGGCAGCCGCAGCAGGGGGGTGCGCCGCACGTATGGCGCGATGCGGGCCGCCGCCGCCCGGACGTCGGCGGCGGTGACCAGCGTCGTGCGCAGCACGTCTTCCACGCTCACGCGCTCAGCACCCTCTCCTGGATGGCGTCCAGGTCGGCCGCGGCCTCGGACGGCGGCGCGGCGTCGGGGACGACGTCCTCCAGGTGGTGCAGCGGCCGGTAGCGCAGCCCCAGCAGGCCCCACGCCACCAGGAACACGCCGCTGGCCAGCAGCACCGCCCCCGCGCCTCCGCCGGGCCCGTCGGTGAACCGCCCGGCCCACTCCGCCAGCGGGTCGGCGGCGAGGAAGCCGATCGGCTGCATGGCCGTGGCGATCATGATGTTCACGGCGAGCACCCGGCCCTGCAGCTCGGGGCCCACCTTGACCTGGATGATCGACAGCCAGTGCGCGTTGCCGATGCTCATGCACGCCAGCCGGATGAACAGCCCGGCCGCGACCAGCCACACGACCGGCCACACGCCCATGAGCACGACGCCGATCCCCGACCCGGCGACGAAGCCGATCATGCCGGTGGCCCGCCGCCTGGTGCCGCCCCACACCAGCACCACGCCGGTGCCCAGGGCCGCGCCGACGCCGCCGACGGCGGTCACCACGCCCAGGTCGGCCGAGTCGCCGATGGACAGCACGACCGGGGTGACGAGCACCCACATGAGGGCGGTGCAGAAGTTCACCACCGCGAAGTAGAGCGCCATCACCAGCAGCGGCCGCCGCCTGCGCAGGAACCGCCAGCCGCCGGTGAGCGCAGCCGTGAACGTCTCCTCGCGCCGGTGGAACAGCCGGTCGGGGAAGCGCACCAGCAGCAGCGTCACCACGCCGACCACGAACGTGGCCACGTCCACGGCCACCACCGCCGACAGCCCGAACAGGCCGATCAATGCGCCGCCCGCGAGCGGCGCGACCACGTTGCCGATGCCGAAGCCCACGTTCGCCAGCGCGTTGGCCTGCGGCAGGTACGGCTTCGGCACCAGCTGCGCCACCGCCGCCAGCCACGCGGGCTGCTGGAACGCCGTCACGACCGAGGTCACGCCCACGATGGCGCAGACGTTCCAGAACCGCAGCTCGCCGGTCATCAGCAGCAGCACCAGCGCCACCATGGCGAGCCCGGACAGCGCGTCGCAGGCCAGCATGATCTTGCGCCGGTCGATCCGGTCGGCCAGCGCGCCGCCCAGCGGGGTGAGCAGCACGGCCGGGATCTGCGCCAGCATCGTGACCAGCGCCAGGTCCAGGATCTCGCCGCTGAGCTGGTAGGCCCACACGCCGAGCGCGAACGAGCTGAGCGCAGTGCCGAGGCCCGAGACGATCTGCCCGGCCGCCACCGTGTAGAAGGGCCACAGCCTGGTGCGCTCCGGCGGGCGTACCGGATCGGGCAGTGCGCCCGCCGACCAGCGCGTCAGGCGCTCCAGCACGAGGGCGGCCAGCGGCTCGGCCTGGTGACGCAGGAAGTAGTGGCCGGCCCTGGGCAGCACGGCCCGCTCCACCCGGGGCGAGAACGCGGCCCATTCGGCGTAGCGCTCCTCGTGCAGCTCGGTGGCGCGGTCACGCTCACCGACCAGGCTGAGTATCGGGGCGCGCAGCGGCGCACCCTCGCCGGCCAGCTCCCGGGTGAACCACTCCTGCGCCTGGTCGGCGTCGTGCCGCATCGCGCGTACGGCGGTGCGCTTGGCGTCCTCGTCCATGTCGTCGAGCAGGCCGCCCGAGGCGCGCAGCGCGTCGCGGAACATCCGGTCCGACACGAAGCGGTCGCCGCCGAACAGCCGCCTGATCGCGCCGGGCAGCCGTGCGGCGGGGAAGCTCGCGGCGGCGATGACGCCCAGCACGGGCACGCCGTCCGCCTCCAGCCGGCGCGCGAGCGCGACGGCGGCCGCCGAGCCCACGCAGTGGCCGTAGATCGCGACCGGGCCCGACGCGCTCGCCGCCACCTCGGCGGCCAGCACGTCCACCAGCTCCTCCAGCGGCAGCGGCGGCTCGTCGGGGCGGGCGGGGTCGTGGCCGGGCAACTCGGCGGAGAGCACCTCCACCCGGTCGCCCAGCGCCTTGGCCAGCGGCTGGTAGACCACCGCCGAGCCGCCGCCGTACGGCACGCACACCAGCGTGAACTCGCTGGTCCGCCCGCCGCCCAGGCGATGCAGCAGCCCGCCCCGCTCCTCGGCGCCGTCCTCGCGGCCGAGGAACGCGGCCAGATCGGCCACCGTGGGCCGGGTGAACAGGTCGATCACCCGCAGCCCGCGGCCTATCCGGGTGACCGCGCGGACCGCGGCGAACGAGTCGCCGCCGAGGGCGAAGAAGTCGTCGCCCGCCCCCACCCGCTCCACGTCGAGCACCTGGGCGAAGACCCCGGCGACCAGCTCCTCGTTCGGCGTCGACGGCGGCGCGTACGCGGCCTGCTCCGCCACCGGCTCGGGCAGCGCGGCCCTGTCGATCTTCCCGTTCGGGTTGAGCGGCAGCCGGTCGAGCGCCACGACGTGCGCCGGCACCATGTAGTCGGGCAGCCGTTCGCGCAGCGCCGAGCGTACGGCCGCGGCCTCCACGGTCGCGGGCGTCACCCACGCGGCGAGCTGCCTGGCCCTGCCCTCGCCGACGGGCAGCACCACGGCCTCGGCGACCTGGGGCAGCGCCCGCAGCGCTGTGGTGACCTCGCCCAGCTCCACGCGGTAGCCGCGGACCTTGACCTGGTCGTCCACCCGGCCGCGGAACTCGATCTGCCCGTCGGAGGTGAGGCGCAGCAGGTCGCCGCTGCGGTAGCAGCGTCCGTCCCCGGTCAGCGGGTCGGGGACGAACCGCTCCGCGGTCAGCTCGGGCCGGCCGATGTAGCCGCGGGTGACGCCGGGGCCGCCGACCACCAGCTCACCGGGCACCCCCGGCGGCACGGGGCGCAGCGCCGCGTCCACCAGGTGGCCGTACACGCCGGGCAGCGGACGGCCCAGCGGCACGATGCCGGTCCGCCGGTCGGCCGGGATCTCCTCGGTGTCGCACACCAGGCAGATCATCGTGGACTCGGTGTGACCGTAGTGGCTCTGGAGCCGCAGCCCTGGCCGGGCCGCCCTGGCCCGCTCCACCAGGTCCCACGGGCACGCCTCGCCCGCCAGGATCAGCAGCTCGCGCGGCAGCACGGCGGCCAGGTCGCCGCCCGAGGCGAGCAGCTCCAGGTGGCTCGGCACGCACTTGACGACGTCCACCCGGTGCTCGGCCAGGTAGCCGGCGAACGCCGCCGGGTCCATCGCGGTCTCGCGCGGCACCAGGTGCACCGTCCCGCCCGTGGTCAGCGCGCCGAACACGCAGGTCAGGCCGAAGTCGGCGGCGGGCGTCGAGACCACCGCGAACGACCCGCCCGGCACGCCGATGCGCGGCAGCATGCCGCCCAGGTAGTTGAGCACGCCGCCGTGCTCGGCGGCCACCGCCTTGGGCGTGCCGGTCGACCCTGACGTGAAGATCACGTGGTGCAGGTGCTCGGGCCGTACGTCCACCTCGGGGCGGGTGTCGGGCAGGGACGGCAGCCGGTCGAGCGCCAGCACCCGCCTGCCGTCCCCGATCAGCGGCGCGAACTCGCTCACCGTCACCACGGCCCGCACCCCGGCCGTCTCCAGCATCGCGGCGATCCGCGCCGCCGGGTACGCCGGGTCCATCGGCAGGTAGCCGCCGCCCGACTTCTGGATGCCGAACAACGCGCACGCCAGGTCGGCCCCCGGCTCCAGCAGCACGCCGACCGGCTCGTCCGCGCGTACCCCGGCGTCCAGGAGCCAGTGCGCGATCCGGTTCGCGGCCGACTCGAGCTCCCCGTACGTCAGGGCCCGGTCGCCGCCCACCACCGCGGGGGCGCCGGGGGTCTCGTCCACCCAGCGCTCGATCAGGTGGTGCACCGCCCCGGCGGGCGGCTCGGGCGGCGGCCCTCCGTCCACGACAGGCCCGGTCACCGGCTCCAGCGGCACGGCGCCCACCGGCGCGTCCAGGTCGGCGAGCAGCCCGTCGAGCAGGGAGACGTACCAGCGGGTCAGCTTGTCCGCCGTACCAGGCTCGAACAGGTCCGTCCGGTACGCGAGCCCGCCCCGCAGCGGCGCGCCAGGACCCTCGTCCACGACGTGCCAGCTCAGGTCGAACTTGGTGGTCAGCTCAGGAAGCTGGATCTCGGACGCCTCCAGCCCCGGCAGCTCGGGCCGGGCCACGCCGGAGATGTAGTTGAGCATCACCTGGAACAGCGGCGTGGCCGCCAGGTTCCGCTCCGGTCGCAGCCGGTCCACCACCCGGTCGAACGGCGTGCCCGCGTGCGCGAGCGCGCCCAGCGCGGACTCCCGCGCGCGGGCCAGCAGGTCGCGGCCTGTCGGGTCGCCGCCCACGTCGGTCCGTACGACCACGGTGTTGAGGAAGCAGCCCACCACCCCTTCGGTGTCGGGGTGGTCGCGGCCGGAGACCGGCACGCCGACCGCGATGTCCGCGCTCGCCGACAGCCTCGCCAGCAGCGCCTGCAGTCCGGCCAGCAGCACGATGAACGGCGTGGACCGGTACGCGGCGGCCACCGCCCTGACTCGCTCGCTCAGCGCGGCCGGCAGCTCCAGGTCCAGCGCGGCACCGCCGGGGTCGGGAACGGCGGGGCGCGGGCGGTCGGTGGGCAGGTCGAGCACCGGCGGCACGCCGTCCAGGTGCCCGGCCCACCAGTCCAGGTCGGCCGGGTCGGGGACCGGCGACACCTCGGCGTACTGCGCGGGCGGCGGGGCCAGCGGGGGGCGCAGGCCGAGGCGGGCGGCGTACAGGCTGGACAGCTCGTCGAGCAGCAGCCCGCGCGTCCACGCGTCGGTGGCGATGTGGTGGAAGGTGAGCGACAGCACGTGCTCGCCGTCATCCCCCGCATCGGCTCCCGCGTCATCCACGGCCAGCAGGACCGCGCGCATCGGTGGCTCGCGGTCAAGCGCGAACGGGGTCGCGAGGTGCGCGGCCAGCACGTCCCCGACCTCCGGCCGGGTCACGCGGGCGGTGGACACGGGCACCTCGCCGGCGTCACGTACCACCATCACGGGCTCGGCTCCGGAGGCGTCCACCACACTGCGCAGCACGTGGTGCCGCTCGGCGAGGTCGCGTACCGAGCCCAGCAGCGCCTCCACCCGCAGCGGGCCGCGCAGCCGCAGCGCCACGGGGACGTTGTACGCGCTGCTGTCCGGTTCGAGCTGCGCCAGGAACCACAGCCTGGCCTGCACCCCGGACAGCGGCACCGGGCCGTCCACCGGCGCCCGCCGCACCCGCTCGGCGCCGGCCGGGCGGGGGAGCGCGGCGGCCAGGTCGGCCAGCACCGGGTGCTCGAACAGCAGCCGCACCGGCACCGCCGCGCCCAGCCGCTCCCGCAGCCGCCCGGCCACCCGGGTCGCCGCGAACGAGTGCCCGCCGAGCGCGAAGAAGTCGTCGTCCGCCCACACCTCGGCGAGCCCGAGCACGTCGGTCCAGACCTCGCCCACCAGGCGCTCCGCCGGAGTGCCCAGCGGCACCCGCACCGCGGGCCCCGCCTCGGGCTCGGGCAGCGCGGCCCGGTCCACCTTGCCGTTCGGGGTGAGCGGCAGGGCCTCCAGCACGCCGATCGCGGCCGGCACCATGTAGTCGGGCAGCCGCTCGCGCAGCGCCGCCCGCACCTCGGCCACGTTCACCGTCGCCGGCGTCACCCAGGCGGCCAGCCGCCGCTCCAGGCCGGCGCCGACCGGCTGCACGTACGCCTCGGCGACCTGCGGCAGGGCACGCAGCGCGGCGGCGACCTCACCCAGCTCGACGCGGAAGCCGCGGACCTTCACCTGGTCGTCGATCCGGCCCAGGAACTCGACCAGCCCGTCACCCGTCACCCTGACGCGGTCGCCGGTGCGGTACCAGCCATCGGTGAAGCGCTCCGCGGTGAGGTCGGGGCGGCCCAGGTAGCCGCGCGCCACGCTGGGCCCGCCGATCCACAGCTCGCCAGGCACGCCGGCCGGCAGCGCCCGCCCCGACCGGTCGGCGACCCGGCACACCACGCCGGGCAGCGGCCGGCCCAACGGCGCCCGCCCGGGGGCGCTCTCGCTCGCGTCGCAGGCCAGCACCGACACCGTGGTCTCGGTGGGGCCGTAGTGGATCTGCACCTCCAGGCCGGGCCGCGCCTCGCGGACCCGCGCCACCAGGTCCGCCGGCACCGCCTCACCGGCCAGGATCAGCAGCTTCCGCGGCAGCGCGGCGGTGCCGAGGAGTTCGAGCTGGCTGGGCACCATCTTGATCGCGTCCACCGGGTGCGCCGCCAGGCGGGCGGCGAACGCGGCCGGGTCGGTGGCCGTCTCGTGGTCGATCAGGTGGAGAGTGGCGCCCGTGGTCAGCGCGCACCACACGTTCGTCATGCCGAGGTCGGCCGCGGCGGTGGACACCAGCGCGAACGAGGTCAGCCCCTCGGGGAGCGCCTCGGCCACCGCGCCGAGGTAGTGCGTGATGTGCCGGTGCTCGACCGCGACCCCCTTCGGCCGCCCGGTCGAGCCCGAGGTGTAGATCACGTACGCCAGGTGCTCAGGCCGTACGGCCACGTCGGGACGTTCGCGCGACCCGTCCGCGGCGGCGGCGAGCTCGGCGTCCGTGAGCACGATCCGCGCCCCGGCGTCGGCCACCACCGCCTCGTTGCGCCGCTCCGGGTAGACCGGGTCGAGCGGCAGGTAGGCGGCGCCCGCCTTGAGCACGCCGAGCATGGCGACCACCAGCTCGGGCCGCCGCTCCAGCAGCACGCCGACCGGCTCGTCCTGGCGCACCCCGCGCGCCAGCAGCCAATGGGCCACCTGGTTGGCGCGGCGGTCCAGCTCCGCGTAGCTGAGCGAGCCGACCGCGACCGCGTCGGGGCGGGCGTCGGCCACCCGCTCGACCAGCGCGTGCAGCGGCACGTCCACGGTCAGGTTCGTGGCGGGGCCGCGCAGGTCGTCGCCGGCCGGCAGCCGCACCGGCGCGCCGGGGTCGGTGAGCATGCCGTCGAGCAGCTCCAGGTACCAGGCGACGAGGCGCCGCACGGTCGCCTCGTCGAACAGGTCGGTCCGGTACCGTAACTCGCCCGAGAAGCCGGTGCCGTCGTCGCCCAGCTCCAGGTTGAGGTCGAACTTCGCGGTCGGCGCGGCCGTCGTCCCCGCCTCGACCTCCAGCCCGGGCAGCGACACCGGCGCGCCCGTCTCGTAGACGTTCAGCATCACCTGGAACAGCGGCGTGACCGCGAGGTTCCGGTCCGGCTGCAGCCGCTCCACGACCCGCTCGAACGGCGTGCCGGCGTGCGCGTACGCGTCCAGCGCCGCCGTACGCGCCCGCGCCAGCAGCTCGGCGCCCGTCGGATCGCCCGCGGTGTCGCCGCGCACCACCAGCGTGTTGACGAAGCAGCCGACGACCCGCTCGGCGTCGGGGTGGTGACGTCCCGCGTGCGGCACGCCCACGGCGATGTCGTCCACGCCGGACAGGCGGCTCAGCAACGCCTGCAGACCGGCCAGGAACACCATGAAAGGCGACGTCCCCGCCACCGCGCGCACCTTCGCCGCCAGCGGCGCCGGCACCTCGACCGGCACCGCCGCGCCCGCCCACCCGGGGACGGGCGGGCGCGGGCGGGCGAGCGGCAGGTCGAGCACCGGCGGCAGGCCCGCCAGGTGCCCGGCCCACCAGTCGAGGTCGGTGTCGGGCCGGTCGGCCTCCCACGCGGCGACGTCCGCGTACTGCAGGGCGGGAGGAGCGGGGGGCGGCTCCAGGCCGAGGCGGGCGGCGTACAGGCGGGCGAGGTCGTCCAGCAGCACGCGCTCCGACCAGGCGTCGGTGGCGATGTGGTGCAGGGTGAGCGCCAGCACGCACTCGTCGCCGGCGACCCGGAACACCGTCGCGCGCAGGGGCGGCTCGGCGTCCAGCCGGAACGGCCGCCAGGCGTGCTCATTGAGCTCGCGCTCCAGGTCAGCCGGGTCCACGACGGGCACGTGCACGTCACCGACGGGGCGTACCCGGCCGTCCTCGATCACGCCGCGCAGGATCCAGTGCCGCTCCGCCAGGTCCGCGACCGCGCCGGTGAGGGCGTCGACGTCCACCGGGCCGCGCAGCCGCAGCGTCAGCGGCACGTTGTACGCCGCCGTGTCCGGCTCCAGCTGGGCCAAGAACCACAGCCGCTCCTGCGCGGGCGACAGCGGCATGTCCGTGGCCGACGTCGCCGGGATGCCGGGGGCCTTCTCCGCCTGCTTCAGCGCGGCCGCGAGCCTGGACCGGACCAGGCCGGCGATCCGGTCCTCACGTACCTCGGTCATCCCTCGTTCCCCTCCGTCAGCTCAGCGGCCAGCAGCTCCTCAAGCGCGGCGGCGAAGCCGGCCAGCACCGGGCGGTCGAACAACAACCGCACCGGCACCGCGACCTGCAACATCTCGCGCAGGCGCGCGGCCACCCTGGTCGCGGCGAACGAGGCGCCGCCGAGGGCGAAGAAGTCGTCGCCCGCCCAGACCTCGGGCCGTTCGAGCACCTCGGCCCAGACGGCGGCCACCAGCAGCTCGGCGTCGGTGGCCGGCGCGACCCGTGCCGGGTCGGGGCCGGTGTCAGGCTCGGGCAGCGCGGAGCGGTCCACCTTGCCGCTGGACAGCGTGGGCAGGGCCGGCAGGGCGACCCAGCGGCGCGGCACCATGTGGCCGGGCAGCTTGGAACGGGCGTGCCGCTCGATCGCGGCCAGGTCCGCCGTCTCCGGCGTGACGTAGCCGACCAGGTGGGCGTGCGCCTCCGTGCCCGCCACGGTCACCGCGGCCTCGGTGACCTCGCGCAGCACGGCCTCGATCTCGCCCAGCTCGATCCGGTAGCCGCGGACCTTCACCTGGTGGTCGCGGCGGCCGTGGAACTCCAGCGTCCCGTCCTGCCGCCAGCGCGCCAGATCGCCCGTACGGTAGCAGCGGCCGCCCGGCGTGAACGGGTCCGCCACGAAGGCGGCCTCGGTCAGGTCGGGCCTGCCCCGGTAGCCGCGCGCCACGCCGGCCCCGCCCAGCAGCAGCTCGCCGACCGCCCCTGGCGGCACCAGCCGCAGGTGCGCGTCCACCACGTACGCCCGCTCACCCGGCATCGGCGAGCCGATCGGCACCCGGTCGCCCTCGTGCGGGCGCACCCGGTGCAGCGTCGAGGTGACGGTGGTCTCGGTGGGGCCGTACGCGTTCCACAGCTCGCCGACGCGCGGCAGGATCTGCTCGGCCAGCGCCGGGTCCAGCGCCTCACCGCCGGCGACGGCGCGCAGCCCGGGGCCGCCCGTCCAGCCGGCCGCCAGCAGCATCCGGTACGACGTCGGCACCAGGTCGACCACCGTGGCCCCGCTCGTGGTGATCAGCTCCGCCAGCGCGTGCCCGTCCTCGGCCGTGGTCCTGTCCACCATCACGGACGTGCCGCCGGCGGTCAGGACGCTCCACAGCTCGGAGGCGAAGGCGTCGAAGCTCAGCGGCGAGACCGCGGGCTGTACGTCGTCCGGGCCGAGCCGGAGGGTCTGGATCATGCCGGCCACGAGTGCGGCCAGGCCGCCGTGGGTGACCTCGACGCCCTTGGGGGCGCCGGTGGAGCCGGAGGTGTAGGTGAGATACGCCAGATCCTCGGCACCGACCTCGGGCAGGTCCGCATGGGGACCCGCCGCCAGCCGATCCGCATCGAGCATCACCGGCCCGTCCAGTACCGCATCAGACGCACCCGCTTGAGACGCGCCCGCTTGAGACGCGCCCGTTTGAGACGCGCCCGTTTGAGACGCGCCCGCTTGAGACGCGCCCGCTTGAGACGCGTCGGCTTCGAAGGGCGCTTCAGATGGCACTTCTGAGGGCGTTTCGCCGCGAGTGAGCACCACGCGGGCGCCCGCGTCCGCGGCCAGCAGGCGCAGGCGCTCGTCCGGGTGGTCCAGGTCGAGCGGCAGGTACGCCGCTCCCGCCCGCCACACGCCCAGCAGCACCGCGGGCACCATCAGGTCACGCGGCACGCGGACGCCGACCACGTCCCCCCGAGACACCCCGTGCGCGAGCAGCCCGGCCGCGATCCGGTCGGCGCGGTCGTTCAGCTCGGCGTGGCTCAGCGTCGCGCCGTCAGGACCGACCACCGCCGTCCCCGTCGTGTGCGCGGCGAGCGCCACCGGCACCGCCGGCACGTCGTCGGGCAGCCGCGGCCCGGCCGCGCGGGCCAGCAGCGCGGCGCGCTCGTCCGGGGTGACCCGTTCGAACGCGGCGATCCCCTGGTCAGGCTCGGCCACGGCTCGCCGCAGCAGGTACAGCAGCCGGTCGAGGTACGCCTCGGCCGTCTCCCTGCAGAGCAGCGCGACCGCGTACTCCAGGTGCAGCTCGGAGCCCTCGACCGTACGGTTGACGAGGACGCTGAACTCGTGCACCGCCGCGCCTGAGCCCACCTCGGTCAGCAGGTCGAGACAGCCGGCCCGCACCGGCACCTCGGCGTGCTGCATGGCCAGCAGCACGGGGGAGCGGGGCAGCTCGGCGGGCGGGATCTCCTGATGCACGAGCGCCCGCGTCGCGGCCTCCCCGGCCTGCCTGACCAGGTCGCGGAAGGTCGGCGCGGCGTCCGGCCGCAGCCGTACCGGCACGGTGTCGATGAGCGGCCCGACGATCCTGGCCAGCTCCGGCTCGGCGCGCCGCGCCGCGACCATGCCGACCAGCGTGTCGGCCTCTCCGGCGGCCAGGGCGAGAGCGGCGAGGTACACCGCGTACGGGGTCGTGCCGCACGCTCGCGCCAGCGCCGCCACGTCGTCCGTGAACTCCTCGGGCAGCGCCCTGATCACCCGGCCCGTCGTCAGATCGGCGGGCGGCGGCCCCGCCACCGGCGCGCCCGCCAGCTCGTCCCGCCAGAACTCCCGCAGCCGCTCAAGGTCGGGCCGGTCCTCCTGCTCGCGTACCGCCACGTCGCCGAGCTGCACCGCGGGCTCGGGAACGTTCTCTCCCGCCAGCTCGGCGGCCAGCTCCTCCATCAGCACGCCCACGGAACCGCCGTCGAAGGCGAGGTGATCGGTCACGAGCACCAGCTCGGCCACGTCGTCCCCCGCGGGGCAGAGGCTCGCGCGCAGCAGCGGCACCTCGCTCGTCACGTCGAACACGTGCTCCGCCGCCGTCCGCGCCACCTTCACCGGGTCAGCGCCCGCCGGGTGCTCGACCAGGGGGACGGCGACGGGCGGGTGCACGACCGCGTACGGGAGGCCGTCCTCGCCGACCGAGACCGTGCTGCGCAGGGTCTCGTGCCGGCGCAGGACCGCGTCGAGCGCCGAGCGCAGCGGCGCGCTCCCGCCGAGACCGCGCACGCGCAGCCGGACCGACACTGTGGTGACCGGGCTGTGCGGGTGGAGCTGGCGCAGCGTCCAGAACTCGCGCTGCGCGGCGGTGAGCGGGTGCCGGGTCGCGCCGGTCCGCCGCAGCGGCGCCGAGCCTGGCTCGCGCAGGCGCGCCGCCAGCCCGGCCGCGGTCGGCTCGATCAGGAACGAGGCCAGCGGCACGGTGTGCCCGAGCCGCCGGGACAGCTCGATCACCACCCGGGCGGCGGCCAGCGAGTGCCCGCCCAGGTCGGCGAACCGGTCGTGCACGCCCACCTCGGGCAGGCCCAGCACGTCCGCGATCACCTCGGCCACCAGGCGCTCGTCGTCCGTGCGCGGCGCGACAGGCGCCTCGCTCCCCGTACGAGCGGGACGCAGCTTGGGCAGGGCCGCGCGATCCACCTTGCCCATGGGGGCGATCGGCAGCTCGTCGGCCACGCCGATCCTGGCCGGGACGAGGTGGTCGGGCAGGCGGTCACGCAGCCAGCCGCGCAGCTCGGGCTCGCTCACGTCCGGGGCCTCCACGTGCCCGACGAGGTAGGCGATGCCGTCGTCGTCCGTGTGCGCGAGCACGACCGCGCGGCGCACGTCGGGGTGACGCTCCAGCGCCGACTCGACCTCGCCCAGCTCCACCCGGTAGCCGCGGATCTTGACCTGGTCGTCGGCGCGGCCCACGTACCGCAGCTCGCCGTCCACCCACCGGACCAGGTCGCCGCTGCGGTAGACGCGGGAGCCGTCCGGCTCGGTGCGGAACGCCTGCGACTCGTGGCCCAGGTAGCCGCGGGTCACGCCGGGGCCGCCGATCCACAGCTCGCCCACTTCTCCGTCCGCAACCGGTCCGCCGTCGGCGTCGCGGATGCTGAGCAGCGCGTTCGCCATGGGGCCGCCCAGCGGCGGGTCGCCCTCGTGGCCGCGGCGCACGTCGTACATGGTGCTGCCGGTGGTGCACTCGGTGGGGCCGTACATGTTGAGCACGCGGCGCACGCCCGGGTTCGCGAACGCGCGCTCGACCAGGGAGGCGGTCAGCCGCTCGCCACCGGACAGCACCATGCGCACGCCCTCCGGCAGCGGCTCGCGCAGCAGCACCGACAGCGCGGACGGTACGCCGAAGACCGTGCGCACCTCGTCGCGGGCCGGCAGCGTGGGCAGCGTCAGGATGCTGTCCGCCATGATCACGGTCCCGCCCGCGGACAGCGGGGTGAAGATCTGCGTGATCGAGGCGTCGAAGCAGATGGAGGAGCCGGCCAGCATGCCGCTCAACTCCTCTGCCGTGTAGTTGGCCGCCTCCCAGCGCACCAGGTTCAGGGTGTTGCGGTGCTCGACGACCACGCCCTTGGGCCGGCCGGTGGAGCCTGAGGTGTAGATGACGTACGCGGCGTCACTGGGCTCGCCCGGCACCTCGGGGCCGTGCTCGGCGGGCGTCGTGTCGTCGACGAGCACGGTGGCGGCGCCGGTCAGGGACGCGGTGTCGCGCTTGACGGCCGAGGTGACCACCACCTGCGCGCCGGAGTCCTCGGCCATGAAACGTAACCGCTCCGCCGGGTAGGCCGGGTCGAGCGGCACGTACGCCGCGCCCGCCTTCAGCACCCCGATCAGCGCGGGCACCAGCCACTCGTCGCGGTCCAGGCAGATCCCCGCCAGGTCGCCGCGCCCGACGCCCCGTGCCTTCAGAGCGTTGGCGACCCCGTTGGCCATGCGGTCGACCTCGGCGTAGGTGAGCCGCTTCGTGCCCGCGACGACGGCGACGCGATCGGGCGTGCGCCGGCGCTGCGCTTCCAGGGCCTCGTGGAGCCGGCCGGGCAGGCCAGTGAGAGGGCGGTTCGCGCCCGTCGCATCCGTGTTCATATGTCCTTCTTTCGAGCAAGGGTCGAACGTGCCCGGGTGGGCGGCTGGGCCCGCTCCTCCAGAGCGGCACGCGGGCCCCGGGCGAGGTCGTCGCTGGGCGCGCGGGATCGCGCGGGATCGCGCGGGCGGTTCACCGTCGCGTGATAGGCGCGGTCGTTCGCCGCGCGAGGTCGTTCTCCTTTAGGTCATTTTGTCCGCAGAAGATCATTATGCTCCGCAAGCAGCATCGGTGATCTGCCTTGCCGTTCACTTGGAACTCGCCGATATGCCGCTTGCACGTCATATCACCCCAACCCCAACAAACCGGTCCCAACTGGACGTCCGTCGAACGCCGAGGAACCCCCGCCCCCCCGATCTCCCCGTCCCGCCACCCTCACCGCCAGAAACCCGCCCCGCAGTTCCCTCGGTAACAGGACCACCCACTCACTGGACATCGACCACCCACCCCACTGGGCACTGACCACCCACCCCACTGGAGGCCGACCACCCACCTCGCTGGAAAGCCGACCGCCCACCTCATCGGAGGCCGACCACCCACCTCGCTGGAAGCCGAAACCAACACCGCCGGTGCCCGCACTGGTGTCGTCGGGGGTCGAGTTGGTGTCGTCCGCCGCCGAGCCAATGGGTTCGCGGTTGTGCGGCTTCGCTGGTGGCGAGGTCGGTGTTGCGGGTGGCGCGAGAGCCACGACCGATCCCGGCTTCCGATCGGTGGTCCACGGCCGCATCCACAGGCTGACCCTCCTCGCGCCCGCTGTCCCCAGAACCACGTTCGGCCCAATCTTGACCCCGATCAGCCTCGCATCCTGGCCTCCCACCCCCGTTCGCCCTGGGAGGCACCGATGACCAAGCACTCCGTGTTCCTCTGGCTCACCCTCCACCCCGCCCTGCTCATCTCCTTCGTCATAGCCCTCCTGACCACCGCCACCACCCCCGCCCAAGCGGCGGCCACGAAGAAGGCCCTGACAAGAGGACAGATCGCCGCCGCAGCCGCCCTGACCCAGCTGGGCGTCTCCTTTTCCTGGGGCGGAGGCTCCTCCAAAGGCCCCACCTTGGGCATAGGCCGAGGCTCGAGAACCCGAGGCTTCGACTGCAGCGGTCTGACCCTCTACGCCTGGTCCAGAGCCGGCGTGCGCCTCAGCCACTACACAGGAGCCCAATACCGCCAAGGCCGCCGCATCCCGCTGGCCGCCCGCCGCACCGGCGACCTGCTCTTCTTCGGCGGCGGCACCGGCGCCCCCACCCACGTCGCCCTCTACCTCGGCCGCGACCTCATGATCCACGCCCCGAAAACCGGCGACGTGGTCAGAAAGACCCGCTTCCTCAACATCCCTTACTACCGCGCGACATTCAGAGGCGCCGTCCGCCCAGGCTGACCCCCGCCCTCAGCCCCACGCGCTCACGGCACACCCCGACCCGACTCACCCGCCACGCACCGCCATCCAGCTTCGGTTGGAGGGAGGCAGCGGGGTGCCGCCCCTGCGGCTTCGGTCTGGATAACGGAGTGCGGCCGGCCGGTCTCGGTATGGGGGTAGCGGGTGGCGTCATCCGGCTTCGGTCTGGGGGGAGCGGGTGTGGTCAACTGGCCTCGGTCCGGGGGAGCGGGGCGCGGTCGGCCGGCTTCTGTCTGGGGAGCCGGGTGCGGTCAGCTTCTCACGCGGCTGTCGGCTACCGGGCGAGTCACACGGTCGTCGGCTGCCGGGGCCGTGTGGCCGCTGGCGCCCCTTGGCACGTTCGATCATCCTCGCTCCTCCGTCCGTCCACTACAACGCCTGGTTTTCCGGCGGCTCCTCGGCGGCGGCGGCCTGGTGCTCGGGCCGCTCCTGCGGTTCGCCAGGCTGGCGGCTCGAACAGGTCGGCGCGCCTGAGGCGTCGAGTGCCTCCAAGACGGTCGGGTGTCTCCAAGGACTCACGCGGGGCCGCAGGCCGCCACCAGGTCCGTCACCAGAGAGGACAGCAGCTCCTGATCCTCCTTACGAGCGGGCTCGTACTCCATGAGCCCGAGCCCCACGACGTCGAACCGCTCGCCCACCGCACGTACCAGCGAAAGGAGTTCCTCGGGTCGCAACCCACCGGGTGCCGGCGATCCCACACTCGTGAAGATCTCCGGATCCAGCACGTCGAAGTCGATGTGCACATACACAACGGTGCCGTCGCCCCCTGCCGTCATCCGTCGCGATGCCGTGATCCCGGTGCGCGCGTCGCGTGCCGTCGTGTCCTGACGCTGTGGCGTTGTCAGGTCGGCGTCGTGAGGTGGTGCCGCTTCGGAGGGGCCTTCGTGGGGTGGTGCCGTTCCGGAGGGGCCTTCGTGGGGTGGTGCCGTTCCGGAGGGGCCTTCGTGGGGGCGTTCAGTGCCGCAGAGCTCGATGGCCTCGATCAGGGCCGTTGCGTCCGGCCCTGGGACGTGGCGGATCCCGGCGGCCTCGATGAACGACTCTTCCGCGGCGTCAAGGTCACGCCCTCCGGCCAGGACGATCTGGCGTGGCGTCAGCGGGTCGTCGGCCACCAGGCCCACGGGGCCGTCGCCGGTGAGGGCGCGCAGGACCATGCCGTGGTAGGCGCCGGAGGGCGAGGAGGCAGGGGTGTTCAGGTCGCCATGGGCGTCGAACCAGACGACCACCAGCCGGTCTCCGTAGCGTCGGCGGGCCGCCGCCACCGGCTCCAGCTCGACCCCGCAGTCTCCGCCGGTGGTGACCACGAAGTCCTCGGACGCCTGTTCAAGCGCCGTACGCACCCGGGCCGCCGTGGTGACGAGGTCGTCCTCCACCGTCACCCGTACCCGTTGCCCGGCTCCCACCATGTCGGCGAGCAGTCGTGCCCCTTCCTTCAGCCGTTCCGCCGTGGGTGCGCCCGACCCCCGCCACTGCGGGACCTCCACCACCGTCACCACGTCCACCACTCCTCACCCGAGCAGCCATCACCCCGACGCACTCACTCACCCTGGCAAAGCGCGGAAACCCTGTCCAACCTCCGCCTCGTGCCCCGGGCGTGCGGTTCGTCCGGTGCGACCGCCTTGTGCCCCGCGGCGTGCTGCGGTTCGTCCGGTGCGACCGCCTTGTGCCCCGCGGCGTGCTGCGGTTCGTTCGGGGCTACCGCGATGCGCTGGGGAGCACGCTCCGACCCTTCCGGAGGGGCGGCGGAAAGAGGGCGCACCTCATCAAGCAGGGGGATCAGGGGAAATGGTGACCAACTTGACTCTCTGTGGTGAGGAGGCGGCAGAGGCCGGCGTCATATTTCGAGAACCGCATGTCAGGGCTCCGCGCCCCGATAACATCGAGTGTCCTTGACCCCGGCAAGTAATGAGAGTGGCAGAAGATCGATGAGTTCGGTGACCGTACGTGTGCCCGCGAAGGTCAACGTGCAGCTTTCTGTCGGCCCGCTCAGGGAAGATGGCTACCACGACCTGGTCAACGTCTTCCATGCCGTGTCGATCTTCGATGAGGTGGTGGCCAAGGAGTCGGAGGGGATCACCGTCCAGGTGAACGGCAAGTGGTCCGACCAGGTGCCGACCGACGACAGCAACCTCGCCATCCGAGCCGCTCGCGCCCTCGCCAAGCACGCCGGTCGCAGCTACGGCGCCGAACTCGTCATCCACAAGAGCATCCCCGTCGCGGGCGGCATGGCGGGCGGCAGCGCCGACGCGGCGGGTGCGCTGGTCGCCTGCAACGAGCTGTGGGGTCTGGGGCTGCCCATGGACGATCTCATGGAGATCGCCGGTGATCTCGGCAGCGACGTCCCTTTCTCGCTGATCGGCGGCACGGCGGTCGGCACCGGGCGCGGTGAGCAGTTGAGTGAGCTGCCCACCGGGGGCACGTTCCACTGGGTGTTCGCGCTGGCCAATGGGGGTCTGTCGACGGCCAGCGTGTACGCCGAGTGCGACCGGCTCCGGGCGGCCTCCGACGCCGACGTGCCGTGGCCGACGCTCAACGACTCCCTCATGGAGGCGCTCGGCACCGGCGACGCGTACGCGCTCGGCACCCATCTGAGCAACGACCTCCAGCCCGCCGCGCTCAACCTCCGCCCCGAGCTCGCCCCCACGCTCGAGTCCGGCCGCCAGCACGGCGCCCTGGGCGCGATCGTCTCCGGCTCGGGCCCGACGTGCGCGTTCCTCGCCATCGACGCCACCCACGCCCGCGATCTCGCCCACAGCCTGACTACGACGGGCGCCGCCCACACCGCCGTCGCCGCCCACGGCCCCGTTCACGGGGCGACCTTGATCTGACCCGCGTGGTCCGGCTCGGGGTGCTCCGGTCCCGCGTGATCCGGCTCCGCGTGGTCCGGTCCCGCGTGACCCGCCTCGGGCGGTCCGGTCCCGTGTGACCCGACCCCGCGTGACCCGACCCCGCGTGACCCGCCTCGGGCGGTCCGACCCCGTGTGACCCGACCCCGCATGACGAGACCCCCCGTGACCCGGCCCTGTGTGGTCTGATCCGCTTGCGCGGTCAGTGCTTGAGGACCTCTATCCAGTAGCGGCCGTCGGTGTCGCGATGGGCGCCGTGGATGTCGGTGGCCAGGTCGGGGAAGGTCCGGTCGAAGTCCTCCAGGACGCGCAGGTAGGCCAGCAGCGGCCCGTCGGCGGGACCGGTCGCCTCGCCGGGCATCAGCATGGGGATGCCCGGTGGAGTGACGACCACCGGGGCCGCGGCGACCCGGCCCGGCAGGCGGCTCAGCGGGACACGTTCGGTGCGCGCCCGGATCATGGCCTGGTAGCAGTCGGCCGGCGTGGTCACGGGCTCGGGCAGGAAGGTGAAGACCTGGTCGAGGAGCTTGCCGACCTCGGAGCCGAGCAGCTTGTCGTGGACCAGGGTGCAGAGCTCGCGCAGGGAGATCGCGGGCGGGCCGAAGCCGGGCAGGACCTCCGCCAGGGGGAGGCCGGCGTCGTAGGCGTTCTTGAAGTCGGTGAGGGCGTCGATCAGGGTGCCCCACTTGCCCTTGGTGATCCCCATCGAGAACAGCACCAGCAACGTGTGGTCGCCGGTCTTCTCCACCACGATGCCGCGTCGTTGCAGGTAGGCGGCCACGACGCGGGCCGGGATGCCCCAGTCGAGCGTGCCGGTGGCGGCATCGGCGCCCGGACAGGTGATCGTCACCTTGATCGGGTCGAGCAGGCAGTAGCCCTCGGACATGCCGTCGAACCCGTGCCAGCCGGCGCCCGGCTCCAGCGTCCAGCATCGGGGCTCCGAGCACAGCAGGGCCGGGTCGGCGTCGGCGAACGGGACGGTGCGCCCGGTGCGCGGATCGGTGACGACGGGAGGCTGCCACACGCCGAAGAACCAGCAGGCCCGCGTGCCGTCGTCGCGGATGCGGGCGGCCAGGCGCGTCATCGCCTGCCGGAACCGGACTGCCTCGGTGATCGCTTCCCCGGTGAGGAACACTCCCGACGGGCCGTCCATCATCGCCGCCGCGACGTCGAGCGAGGCGATCATCGGGTAGAGCGGCGACGTGGAGGCGTGCATGAGGTAGGTCTCGTTGAGCGCGTCGTAGTCGACCGGCGCCCGCTCCGAGGAGCGGACGTGCAGCATCGCGGCCTGCGACAGCGCCGCCAGCAGTTTGTGCGTCGACTGGGTGGCGAACACGGTGGGACGGCCGGGACCGGGCAGCGTGTGCTCGTCGACGGCCATGCCGTAGCGGCCGGCGTAGAGCGGGTTGAACCGGGCGTAGGCGAACCATGCCTCGTCGAAGTGCAGGCGAGGCACACTGGCGCCCAGCAGCTCGCCGACCCGCACCGCGTCGTAGCACACACCGTCGTACGTCGAGTTGGTGATCACCGCGTAGGTCGGGTCGCCGGAGGCGAGGGGATGGGCGGCCACCTGGGCCCTGAGCGCGGCCGCCGCCAGCGCGGCGGGCGGGATGGGACCGGCCAGCCCCAGCCCGTTGCGCTCGGGCACGAGGTAGACCGGGCGGGCGCCGCTGATGGCGAGCGCGTGCTGGACCGACTTGTGGCAGTTGCGGTCCACGAGGACGGTGTCGTCGCGGGCGATGGCGTGGTGGCCGACGACGCGGTTGGCCGTGGAGTTGCCGTTGACCACGAAGAACGTGCGGTCGGCGCCGAAGACGCGGGCGGCGTTGCGCTCGGCTTCGCCGATGGGGCCGGTGTGGTCGAGGGGCGAGCCCAGTTCGGTGACCGAGATGGACAGGTCGGTGCGCAGCAGCCGTTCGCCGTAGAAGTCGAAGAATGCCCGGCCCACAGGCGATTTGAGGAACGCCACGCCCCCGGCGTGCGCGGGGGTGTGCCAGGAGTAGTGATGATGGTCCTGCAGCCGGCGGAGCGCACCGAAGAAGGGCGGGAGGATCTTCTCGGCGTACTGGTCGGCGGCGTGGGCGATGCGCCCGGCGATGAACCGCGGGGTGTCCTCCAGCGGGTAGACGTAGCCGTGGATGACCTCGTAGACCCACAGCGGAAGCTCCTGCTCCTGCGCCATCAGGAAGACGGGCAGCCCGCGGAACCGTTTGGCGACGGCGCCCAGCAGGTGTTCGGCGCCGGGCGCGTCCCATGAGGCCAGCACCGCCGTGAGCGACGCGTCCGATCCGGTCACCGCCAGGGCGTCGTGGTCGCGGTGGGTCCAGCGTACGTGGAGCCCGAGCTCGTCCATCGCGGAGCAGACGCGGCGGAGCTGCTCGGCGAGCGCCGAGTCGGCATCGGGACGTTCGGTGACGGCGACCAGAACCGTTCGCTCCATGCGGCACTCCGTGATCGGGGGGAAGCCGGGGAAGGTCACACCGGTCACCCATGATGGTAACGCGGAGGAGTCGAAAAGCAACGGTGTGTAATGGCGAGGTTGGGGGCGGACGAGGAGGAAGCGAGGAGACGGGCGGGAAGCCGATACCCTGGGAAGGCCATGAACCTGGTCAATCTCGAGTCCGTCTCCCACGCCTACGGCCCCAAGCCGCTCCTCACCGACGTCTCGCTCGGTGTCGAGGCCGGCGATCGCATCGGTGTCGTCGGCCGCAACGGCGGCGGCAAGACGACGCTGCTGTCCGTGCTGGCGGGCACCGTACGCCCCGACAGCGGCCGCGTCACCCACAACCGCAGCCTGCGCGTGGGCTGGCTGTCGCAGCAGGACACCCTCGACCCGGCGAGCACCGTGCGCGAGACGGTCCTCGGCCGGCTGGCGGAGCACGAGTGGGCGGGCGACCAGCGCGTACGCGAGATCCTCACCAACCTGATCGGCGACCTTGACCTCGACTCCAGGACGGGCGACCTGTCGGGCGGCGAGCGCAGGCGTACGGCGCTGGCCAAGCTGCTCATCGACGACCACGACCTGATCATGCTCGACGAGCCCACCAACCACCTCGACATCGAGGCGATCGCGTGGCTGGCCGGGCACCTGGCCGACCGCAAGAGCGCGCTGGTGGTCGTGACGCACGACCGGTGGTTCCTCGACGCGGTCTCTACCCGTACGTGGGAGGTCGTGGACGGCCGGGTCGAGCGCTACGAGGGCGGATACGCGGCCTACGTCCTGGCGAAGGCCGAGCGGGCCCGCATCGCCCAGGCCGCCGAGGAGCGCAGGCAGAACCTCATGCGCAAGGAGATCGCCTGGCTGCGGCGCGGCCCGCCCGCCCGTACGTCCAAGCCGAAGTTCCGCATCGAGGCCGCCCAGGCGCTGATCGCGAACGAGCCGCCGCCGCGTGAGACCGTCGAGCTGATGCGCTTCGCGGCGGCCCGGCTCGGCAAGACCGTCTACGACCTCGAAGACGTCACCCTCCACGCCGGCGGCCCCGGTGCGGGCCCGCTCGTGCTCGACCACCTCACGTGGCAGTTCGGGCCGGGTGACCGGATCGGGCTGATCGGGGTGAACGGGTCGGGCAAGTCGTCGGTGCTGCGCCTGCTGGCCGACACGATCAAACCCGACTCGGGGCGGGTGGTCAGGGGCAGGACCGTACGCCTCGCGCACCTGTCGCAGGAGCTGGCCGAGGTCGACCCGACGCGGCGCGTGCTGGAGTCGGTGGAGGAGATCCGCAAGTACCTCCAGGTCGGCAAGCGCGAGTGGACCGCCTCCCAGCTGCTCGAACGCCTCGGCTTCCGTGGCGAGGCGCAGTGGAAGGTGGTCGGCGACCTGTCCGGCGGCGAGCGGCGGCGGCTGCAGCTGCTGCGGCTGCTGATGGACGACCCCAACGTGCTGCTGCTCGACGAGCCCACCAACGACCTCGACATCGAGACCCTGAACGAGCTGGAAGACCTGCTGGACGCCTGGCCTGGCACGCTGATCCTGGTCAGTCACGACCGCTACTTCCTGGAGCGAATCACCGACAAGTGCGTGGCGCTGCTGGGCGACGGCAAGCTGTCGCTGCTGCCGGGCGGGGTGGACGAATACCTCGAACGCCGCGCCGCCGGCACGGCCGTGACCGCCCGGCTCGGGCTGGGCGCTCCAACGGCGGCCCCCGAGCCGGCCGCCCCGCAGCCGAGCGCCCCGGGTGCGCCGAGCGGGCTGTCGGCCAAGGAGGAACGCGAACTCCGCAAGGAGCTCAACCGCCTCGAACGGCAGCTCGACAAGCTCAGCGACCAGGAGTCCCGGCTGCACGCCGCCATGGCGGAAGCGGCCAGCGACTACGCCAAGCTTGGCTCGCTCGACGCCGAACTCCGCGAGATCGCAGCCCAGAAGGAAGCGGTGGAGGCGGAGTGGCTCGAAGTGGCCGACCGCCTGGGCGACTGACACCACGCAGAAACGCGAGCCCCCGCCCGCCTCTCAGGCGGGGGCCCGCCTTCGGGAGCTGCCCAGCCAGGCCGCAGCGGTGAAGGCCAGGGCTGTGCAGCCGAGTTGTGCGAGGGCCGTTGAGGTGGGGACGAACGGCAGGTCGCCGAGGTCGCCCAGGGCCGCCGCGGGCACGAACAGCAGCAGCGCCGCTCGCCGTCCCACGGCGGAGCGGCACGCGTACCCAGCCGCCAGCGCGAGCACCACCAGCCACGGCACCGGCTTCCACGACGTGAGGACGTGGTCGGCGATCGCGTCCACCCAGCGCGCGCGCACGATGGCCTTGCTGGCGATGAGCCCCACCAGGGCGAGCGCCCCCCACAGCAGGAGAGCGTGCCGGGGGACCATCCGGAGCGCGCGGTGGGTCGCCGGCATGAAGGCGATGGCCAGCGCCACCGTCTCGGCCAGCACGAGGAGGCCGTAGTTCGGGAAGAGCAGGCGGTCCAGGCTCAGCTCAGCAACCGGTATCGGGCCGGCCTGATACAGCGCGAACGCGACCACGCCGAGCACCGCGATCCGCCGGCGGCCGGACAGCACGGCCAGCGCGGGCAGGGCCGCGATCAGGGCAGGCGCGGTCAGGAGCCAGATCGAGCGCGGTTCCGCCAGGAAGGCCGTGCCCCAGCGCAGGGATTCTGCGAACCGCAGCGACACCGTCGCCATCTCGGCGACCGCCATCAGCAACGGCCACAGCCCCACGGCGACGGCCAGCCCGTCGCGCCAGGCGCTCGCCGAGTCCGGCCCGAAGGCCCGCCGGACATGCACCCGCACCGCGCCCCGCAGCAGGTCGGCCACATCGGCCAGGTCAGGACGGGTCTGGCCTGGGCGTGCCCCCGCCAGCAGCACCCCCACCATCTCCGCCTCGTGCCGCGCCCGGTGGTCGTGGGGGTAGCAGGCGAGCAGCCGTCGGTAGCGGGCTTCCAACGGGCTCATGCCGGCCCTCCCGCGCCGATGGCGCGCAGGCGTTGGGTGGCTGCTGCGGCGTGTCTGCGCAGCCGCTCGGCCTCGGCCGCCAGCCTCGTCGCGCCGTCGCCGGTCAGCCGGTAGTAGCGGCGTACCCGGCCGTCGACGATCTCCTCCCGGTCCTCGGCGATCAGGCCCTCTGCCTGGAGCCGGTCGAAGGCGGCGTACAGGGTGCCGGCGCGCAGGCGGACCTGGCCGTCGGAGATGCGCTCCACGTCGGTGATGACGCCGTATCCGTGCTGTGGCCCGGCGGCCAGCGCGGTCAGGATGAGGAAGGTCGGCTCCTGCATCTGTCTCATACGATCAATATATATCGATCATCTGACTATGAAAGGCGGCCGGTCCGAGGGACTCGGCGCGCGAAGGGTCAGAGGGGGGAGTCGAAGGGGGTGAGGAGGGTGCGGAGGAGGGCGGCGAGGGTGCGCTGGTCGGCGGGACCGAGGCCCGAGAGGAGTTCCCGTTCGCGCCGCAACAGGTCGGAGAACGCGGCGTCCACTCGTGCCAGCCCCGTCTCCGTCAGTGAGACGAGCACGCCGCGCCGGTCCTCGGGATCGGGGCGGCGGCGTACGAGACCGGCCTGCGCGAGGCGGTCGATGCGGTTGGTCATGGTGCCCGACGTCACCAACGTGGCCCGCAACAGGGCGCCGGGGCTCAGCTCGTACGGCTTGCCGGCCCGCCGCAGCGCGGTCAGCACGTCGAACTCCCACGGCTCCAGATCGTGCTCGGCGAACGCGGCCCGCCTGGCACGGTCGAGATGCTTGGCCAGCCGTGACACCCTTGAGAGCACCTGGAGCGGCTCGACGTCGAGGTCGGGGCGCTCCGTCCGCCACGCCGCGACGAGGCGATCGACCTCGTCTCTAGCATCCTCCGTCATGACACACAAGTGTACTGTCTTGACATCGAGATATCTCTCTCGATATCAATTATCTTCATGTCAAGAGATATCTGGGACCCTGTGACATACGCGGTCTACGCGGACGAGCGGTCGCGGCCGTTCATCGAGCTGATCTCCAGAGTGGGGGCGGTCGAGCCCGATTATGTCGTGGACGCGGGCTGCGGCAGTGGTGAACTCACCGTCGAGCTGGCCAGTCGCTGGCCCAATGCGACGATCGAGGGCTTCGACTCCTCGCCCGCGATGATCGGCAAGGCCAGGAAGCTGGGGTCGGACGTCAGGTTCCAGGTCGCCGACGCCTCCACCTGGCGCCCCGACCGCCCCGTGGACGTGATCGTCTCCAACGCGCTGCTGCAGTGGGTGCCCGACCACCACGCGGTGCTGGAGCACTGGATGGAGGGGCTGGCCCCGGGCGGCTGGCTGGCCTTCCAGGTGCCGGGCAACTTCGACGCGCCCAGCCACGTCGCCATCCGCGAGCTGTGCGACTCGCGCGCCTGGTCCGACCGGCTCGGCGGCTTCACGCGGGGCGCGCCGGTGAGCGAACCGCTGGAGTACGTCGACCTGCTCAACCAGGGCGGCTCGATGGTGGATGCCTGGGAGACGACGTACGTGCACATGCTGCAGGGCGAGAACCCGGTGCTCGACTGGGTCTCCGGCACCGCCCTGCGCCCGATCCTGGACCGGCTCGACCAGGACGAGCAGCGGCGGTTCAAGAACGACCTGGGCAAACTGCTCGCCGAGGCGTACCCGGCGCGGAGCTACGGGACGCCGTTCCCGTTCCGGCGGATCTTCGTGGTGGTGCAGAAGTGACGAAGCGGCCACACGGCCCGTGAAGTGGCATGATGGTGCTGGACCGGACTTTTGCGAGGTGCGGTGGGCATCGAGATAGAGGACAAATTCGACGTCTCTCCGGACTACGAGCTCCCTGACCTCAGCGCTCTGGCCGAGGTCACGGGCCCGGAGAGCCGGCATCTCGTTGCCCTTTACTACGACACTCCGGATCTGCGGCTGGCCGCCCGCGGCGTGACGCTGAGGCGGCGGCGCGGCGGCGCCGACGCGGGCTGGCATCTGAAGCTGCCCCAGGCCAAGGGCGTCCGCCAGGAGATCACCCGCCCGCTGAGCCGCAAGACGGTCCCGGCCGAGCTGGCCGAGCTGGTCCGCGGCTACACCCGCGGCGCCGAGCTGGTGCCGGTGGCCGAGCTCGACACCCGCAGGAACGTGACCGTGCTGCACGAGGACGGGGCCGCCCTCGTGGAGATCGCCGACGACCGCGTCAAGGGCACCGTGCTCGGGGACGAGCCCAAGGTCGTGCGCTGGCGCGAGGTCGAGGCCGAGCTGCTCGCGGGCGGCACGAAGAAGCTGCTGGCCAAGGTCGGCAAGCGGCTGCGCAAGTCAGGCGCGACCCCGTCGCAGGCAGGCAGCAAGCTGGCGAAACTGCTCGAACCCGTCCCTATCACCACGGCCGCCACGAAGCCGGGCAGCGCCGGCGAGGTCGTGCTCGCGTACCTGCGCGATCAGGTTCAGGCGCTGCTGGCGCAGGACCCGCGGGTGCGCCGCGCCGAGGAGGACGCCGTGCACCAGATGCGGGTGGCCGCCCGGCGGCTGCGCAGCGCGCTCAAGGCGTTCAGGACCGTCGTGACCGGCACCCGCGCGATCCAGGACGAGCTGCGCCGCATCGGCGACGTCCTCGGCGAGGCCCGCGACCTGGAGGTGATCAGGGCCAGGTTCACGAAGGAGCTGGACGGCCTCGCGCCCGAGCTGGTCGTCGGCCCCGTCCGCACCCGGCTGGGCGACGACCTGCGAGAACGCGAGCGGCAGGCGTACGGGCGGATCAGGGAGACACTCAGCGACGAGCGCTACTACCGGCTCCTCGACGACCTGGACGCCCTGGTCGCCGCCCCGGAGTGGGGCGAGGCGGCGGACAGGCCCGCACAAAGAGAACTGCCTGAAATCGCCGCAGCCACATGGGCGCGGGTGACCCGCGCGTACGACCGCGCCCAGGCCATCGACGACCCGGCCCGCCGCGAGGTCGCCATGCACGACGTACGCAAGGCGGCCAAACGCGCCCGTTACACCGCAGAGGCCCTGGGTCTCGGAAAGCTGGCCGGGCCGGCGGAGGACGTCCAGGAGGCGCTGGGCGCGTACCAGGACGGCGTGGTCGCCCAGGGGCTGCTGGCCGAGGAGGCCGCGCGCGCCAGGGAAGCCGGCGCGGACACCTTCACCTATGGCCTGCTCATCGGCATCGAACGCGGGGCCGCCGAGCGCGCGCACGCCGGTTTCCCCAAGGTGTGGAAGAAGACCTGCAAGGCGGTCGCGAAGGTTTTGTGACCGTCAGGTCGCGTGCCGCTGTGGCGGTCAGGTCGCGTGCTGCTGTGATCGTCAGGTCGCGTGCCGCTGTGGCCGTCAGGTTGCGTGCTGCTCGACGGCGACCACCCGCTCGCCGGCCCGGTGCAGCACCGCGAGGCCGCCCTTGGGCAGCCGTACGTCCTGCCCGGCCAGCGCCTGGACGAGGCCGGGCAGCACCTTGCCGTGGCTGCACACGACGGCGTGCGGGGGCAGCGCGGCCACCAGCTCAGGGGTCCAGCGCGGGTCCTGGTCCTCCTCGCTGAGCAGCGGATCGACCTCGATCGCGGCCCCGGCGACCCGCGCGTACGGCTCCAGCGTCTGCACGCAGCGGGCACTGGGCGAGCTGACGAGACGACCGGGCCGGTAGGCGGGCAGCACGGCGGCGAGGACCGCGGCCTGGGCGGCGCCGCGCTCGTCGAGCGGGCGGGCCTCGTCGTCACCGTCCCACTCGTCGCGCGAGCCCGCCGAGCCGTGCCGGACGAGCACGAGCGGCACGGTGTCGAGCGGCGCGTCACCGAGGGAGCGCAGCAGCGCGACGTCCCACGTGTACGACAGCAGCCCCTCCGCCTCCTCCACCGGCACCCAGCGCAGCTCGTCGACCTCGTCATCAGGGATCAGTCCGGCGTCGTCGGCCACCCGCCCCACCCAGTAGTCGACCCGCTTGAGCCGCCCGGAGCTGCGGTAGTGGACGGGCGGCAGCGGCCGGCCGAGCACGACGGTCAGCCCGGTCTCCTCGCGCACCTCGCGCAGGGCGGCGGCGACGACGTGCTCGCCAGGGTGGAGCTTGCCCTTGGGGAACGTCCAGTCCGCGTAGCGCGGCCGGTGCACGAGGGCCACCTCGGACGAGCCGCGCAGGATCACCGCGCCCGCCGCCCTGATGAGGTCGTCAGTCGTCAACGGTCCTCCAGCGGCGCGTGCCGATGAGGTGGCTCTGCAGGTCCGCGCCGGGGTGGTGGGTCCAGGTGCCGTCGGAGTTGAGCCACCAGGTGCTGGTCTCCTCGTCCATGGCGCGGTCCATCAGCTCCATCAGGTACGCCTTGTGCTGCTGCGAGGTCACCTTGACCAGGGCCTCGACGCGGCGGTCGAGGTTGCGGCGCATGATGTCGGCGCTGCCGATCCACACTTCGGGGCGGCGGCCGAGGCCGAACTCGTAGACGCGGGAGTGCTCCAGGAAGCGCCCCAGGACCGAGCGGACCCTGATGTTCTCCGACAGCTCGGGGATGCCGGGCCGCAGGATGCAGATGCCGCGTACCCAGATGTCCACCTGCACGCCGGCCCTGGACGCCCGGTAGAGCGCGTCGATGATGGGCTCGTCCACCATCGAGTTCGTCTTGATGCGGATCCGCGCGGGCCGCCCGGCCCGCTGGTGGGCGATCTCCCGCTCGATCCTGGCCATCAGGCCGCTGCGCATGGAGTGGGGCGCGACCAGCAGCCGCCGGTAGGCGGAGTGGTGGGAGTAGCCGGTCAGGTGGATGAACAGGTCGGTGACGTCCTCGCCGACCAGCGGGTCCGCGGTCAGCAGGCCGAAGTCCTCGTACTGGCGGGCGGTCTTGGGGTTGTAGTTGCCGGTGCCGATGTGGCAGTAGCGGCGCAGCTCGCCCGATGGCTCCTGGCGGACGGCGAGGGCCAGTTTGCAGTGGGTCTTCAGGCCGACCACGCCGTAGACGACGTGGCAGCCGGCGCGTTCGAGCTTGCGCGCCCAGGAGATGTTGGCGTGCTCGTCGAAGCGGGCCTTGATCTCGACGACCACCACGACCTGCTTGCCGGCCTCGGCGGCGTCGATGAGGGCGTTGACGATGGGGGAGTCGCCGCTGGTGCGGTAGAGGGTCTGCTTGATCGCCAGCACCCTGGGGTCCTCGGCGGCGACCTCGATGAAGCGCTGCACGCTGGTGGCGAAGGAGTCGTACGGGTGGTGCAGCAGCACGTCGCGCTCGCGCAGGATCGCGAAGACGTCGTCCTCGGCGTTGATCACCTCGGCCGGCACGAACGGCCGGTAGCACAGCTCGCCCCGGTCGAGGTCGGCGATGGCGTGCAGGCCCGACAGGTCGAGCGGGCCAGGCAGCCGGTAGACCTCGTGCGGGGCCAGCTCCAGCTCCTCGATGAGCGGCGCCAGCACCTCGGGCGTGATGCTGTCCTCGACCTCCAGCCGCACGGGCGGCCCGAAGCGCCGCTTGAGCAGCTCCTTCTCCAGAGCCTGCATGAGGTTCTCGGTGACGTCCTCGTCCACGTCGAGGTCCTCGTTCCTGGTGACGCGGAAGACGTGGTGCTGGACGATCTCCATGCCCTTGAAGAGCTGCCCGAGGTGCGCGGCGATGACATCTTCGAGAGGGACGAAACGGTCTTTGGACGCCTGGACGAACCTGGGCAGCTGCGACGGCACCTTGACCCGGGCGAACACCGTGTGGTTCGTCGCCGGATTGCGCACCAGGACGGCGAGGTTGAGGCTGAGCCCGGAGATGTAGGGGAACGGGTGCGCGGGGTCCACGGCCAGCGGCGTCAGCACCGGCCTGATGCGCTCCCTGAACAGCTTGCGCAGCTCCGTACGCTCCTCGCGCCCGAGATCCGCCCAGCGTACGATCTCGATGCCCTCGGCGGCGAGCTGGGGGCGGATCTGCCGGTGATAGGCCTCCGCGTGCCGCCTGGCCAGCCCGTCGGCCACCGCGGCGATCTTGATCAGCTCTTCCTGCGGCTTGAGCCCGCTCTTGGTCCGCAGCAGCAGGCCGGTCGCCATCCGCCGCTTCATGCCTGCCACCCGGACGCGGAAGAACTCGTCGAGGTTGCTCGCGAAGATCGCGAGGAAGCGGACGCGTTCGAGCAGCGGCAGCGAGGGGTCCTCGGCGAGTGCCAGCACCCGCTCGTTGAACTGGAGCCAGCTCTCCTCGCGGTTGAGGAACCGCTCCTGCGGGAGGGGCAGGTCATGGACAGACGGGAACGGTTCCGCGGACATATGGCGTATGTTGCCCCGTTCGGTTGAACAGCACGTTAACGTCGCCGCAACGGCTCACCCCAGAGGGTCGGCCCAGCTCCACACCATCGTCACCCCGGGTGCCCGCGCCGTTCAAGGCTCACTCCGGATGATCTACCTGCTCCAGCCGTGCCGCGCGCTCGGCCAGCCGCGCCTCCCGCTGGCGGATCTTCTCCTCCCGCTCGCGGGCCTTCTCCGCCTCCTTCAGCAGCCGCTCGCGCTCCTTCAGCTCGCGTACGCGGGCCTTCTCGGCCTCCTTGAGCTCCCGCTGGCGGATCTTCTCCGCCTCCTTGAGCTCCTTCTCGCGGGCCTTCTCCAGCTCGCGCAGCTCCTTCTCGCTGGCCGCGCGCGGCTTGGCCGCCAGGGCGCGCCCCGAGACGGTGAGCGACGGGTTGGCGTCGAGCGCGGTCAGGCCGTTCCAGGCCAGGTTGACCAGGTGGGCCGCGACCTCCTCGCGGCCCGGCTTGCGCACGTCGAGCCACCACTGCCCGGTCAGCGCCACCATGCCGACCAGCATCTGGGCGTACATGGGGGCCAGCTTGGGGTCGTAGCCCCTGGCCGCGAACTCGTCGGCCAGCACGTCCTCGACCTGACTCGCGATCTCGCTGATCAGGCTGGCGAACGTGCCGGTGCCCGACGCGGCGTGGGAGTCGCGGACCAGGATGCGGAAACCCTCGCTGCTCTCCTCGATGTAGCGGAGCAGGGCCAGCGCGGCCCGCTCCAGCTTCACCAGGGAATGAGCGGCCGACAGCGCCTCGGTGATCATGCCGAGGAGCTTCTGCATCTCGCGGTCCACGACGACCGCGTAGACGCCTTCCTTGCCACCGAAATGCTCGTACACCACGGGCTTCGACACCTGTGCGGTAGCTGCGATCTCTTCGATAGAGGTCCCGTCGAACCCCTTCTCCGCGAAGAGGGTGCGGCTGATGCTGATCAGCTGCTCTCTTCGCTCGCTACCGGACATGCGCCTGCGAGATCGGGGTTCGGTCACGGTTTCCATAATGACGGCCACGGCCGTGCCGCCGCTCATCGGCTGATCGTCAGGCAATGCGCTTCGCCGCCAGACGCTCAGGCGTCGGCCAGCGGACGTCGTACACCCAGCCCAGCTTCTCGAAGATGCGGATGAGGCCGGCGCTCAGGTCGATCTGGCCCTTGAGCGCGCCGTGACGGGCGCAGGTCGGGTCGCTGTGGTGCAGGTTGTGCCAGGACTCGCCGAAGGAAGGGATGGCCAGCCACCACACGTTGCGCGACTTGTCGCGTACCTGGAAGTCCTCCTCGCCGAAGACGTGGCAGATCGAGTTGATCGACCAGGTGACGTGGTGCAGCAGGCCGATGCGGACGAGCGAGCCCCAGAACAGCGCGGTCAGTCCGCCCTGCCAGGACCAGGTGAACAGCATGCCCAGCACGCCGGGCAGCAGGATCGAGGTGAGCGCGAGGGCGCCGAACCACTTGTGCAGCTTGCGGACGTCATCGTCCTTGCACAGGTCGGGGGCGTACTTCTCCCTGTTGGTCCGCTCGCTCTCGAACAGCCAGCCCATGTGGGCGTAGAGCAGGCCCTTGGCCATGTTCTTGAAGCCGGGGCCGAAGCGCCACGGGGAGTGCGGGTCGCCCTCCTTGTCGGAGAACTTGTGGTGCTTGCGGTGGGTGGCCACCCAGTCGAGCACCGACATCTCCAGCGACAGGCTGCCCGCGATGCCCATCGCGATCTTCAGCGGCCGCTTTGCCTTGAAGGAGCCGTGCGTGAAGTAGCGGTGCAGGCCGACGGTGACGCCGAGGCCGGAGACGACGTAGAAGACGAAGGCGATGGCGATGTCCGTCCAGCCGAGTCCCCATCCCCATGCGAGCGGCACGGCCGCGGCGATCGCGACGAGAGGCAGGCCGACCACCAGGCCGAAGGTGACGAGTTCCGACTTTGACTTGGGTTCTGGTTCGAACTCCGGCTTGGGGGCAGGGGTGGAGCGCTCGGCGACAACGGTCATGGGCTACCTCCGACGGCATGTATGAGATTGAATGTCCGGGCTACGCAACCGTAACCTACGCCAGCGTAGGTTCGGAAGAGCTAAGCCCGTAATGTCGAGAACGTGAAGCGGGGCCGGACGAGTAGCGGAGGATCCGTGTCTTGCGCCCCTGCGGTGGCTCTGTTATGGGGCGGGCGAGAGGGGAATACGGGCGCGCGGCGGCGCGCGGGGTCGGTATCGTAGGGGAGTGCCGGACATCACGTGTCCGAGCTGTCCCGGATCGTCTAATCGGCAGGACAAGTGGTTTTGGTCCACTTTGTAGGGGTTCGAGTCCTCTTCCGGGAGCCTTGAGGTGCTCCCCCCGGAGAGAAGTTCGGGGGGAGGCCAGGTATCCTCACGGTGTCGGGGGGGTAGCTGCACAATGTGCAGCGGTGCGGTTGACGTACCGAACGCCCTGATCCGTCCAGTCACAGGGAGCCTCAGTCCGTGAGTGTGCCGCGCCCGGCAGCCGTCATCGTCCTCGCCGCCGGCGAGGGCACCCGGATGAAGAGCCAGACCCCGAAAGTCCTGCACGAGCTGTGCGGCCGCGCGCTGGTCGACCACATGCTCGGCGCCGCCCGCGACCTCGACCCTGAGCGGCTCATCGTGGTCATCGGCCACGCGCTCGAACGAGTCGGCGGCCATCTGTCCGCCACCAGCCCCGACGCGCGCGCCGTCGTCCAGCGTGAGCAGCGCGGCACCGGTCACGCCGTACGCACGGTGCTCGAAGAGGTCGGCACGATCTCCGGCACCGTCCTCGTCACCTACGGCGATGTGCCCCTGCTGCGCACCGAGACCCTGGCGGGGCTGCTCGACCGGCACGCCGCCGAGGGCAACGCCGTCACCGTGCTGACCGCCGAGGTGCCCGACCCGACCGGCTACGGCCGGATCATCCGCGACGACGGCGGCGCCGTGCTGGAGATCGTCGAGGAGAAGGACGCCTCGCCGGAGCAGCGCGCGATCAAGGAGATGAACTCCGGCATCTACGCCTTCGACGGCCTGCTGCTGGCCGACGCCGTCAAGCGCGTCTCCACCGACAACGCCCAGGGCGAGGAATACCTCACCGACGTCCTGTCCATCCTGCGCCGCGACGGCCACCGCGTGGGCGCGTGCGTCGCCGCCGACCACGTCGAGGTCGAGGGCGTCAACGACCGCGTGCAGCTCGCCGCCGCCCGCAAGATCCTCAACCGGCGCCTGCTCGAAGCCCACATGCGCGCCGGCGTCACGATCATCGACCCCGACAGCACCTGGGTCGACGTCGGCGTCCGCATCGAGGCCGACGCCGTCGTCCACCCCGGCACCCAGCTCCACGGCGAGACCGTCATCGGCGCCGGCGCCGAGGTCGGGCCCGCCACCACGCTCACCTCCACCGTCGTCGGCGCGGGCGCGGTGGTGCGCAACGCCGTCTGCGACCACGCCGAGATCGGCCCGGAGGCCAACGTCGGTCCCTACGCCTACCTGCGCCCCGGCACCGTGCTCGGGCACAGGTCCAAGGCGGGCACCTTCGTGGAGATGAAGAACACCAAGGTCGGCGAACGCTCCAAGGTCCCGCACCTGTCCTACGCGGGCGACGCCACCATCGGCGACGACGTCAACATCGGCGCCTCCACCGTCTTCGTCAACTACGACGGAGTGGAGAAGAACCACACCACAGTGGGCGACGGCGCATTCGTCGGCTGTGACACCATGCTCGTCGCTCCGGTGACGGTCCACGACGGCGCCTACACCGCCGCCGGCTCGACCATCGTCGACGACGTACCCCCCGGCGCCATCGGCGTTGCACGAGCGCGGCAGCGCAACATCGAGAAATGGGTCTTGCGCAGGCGCGCGGGCACGAAGTCGGCCGCGGCCGCCCAACGGGCGCTGGCCGAGCGAGAGCAGGAGAACAGCGAGTGACCAGCATCAAGCAGCCCGGGGAGAAGAACCTCATGCTCTTCTCCGGGCGGGCACACCCGGAGCTGGCCGAGGAGGTCGCCGAGCATGTCGGCGTCTCCCTTACCCCCACCAAACTCATCGACTTCGCCAACGGCGAGATCTACGCCCGCTATCTGGAGTCCGTACGCGGATGTGACGCCTTCGTCATCCAGAGCCACACCGGGCCCATCAACAAGTGGATCATGGAACAGCTCATCATGGTCGACGCGCTCAAGCGGGCATCCGCCAAGCGCATCACCGTGGTCATGCCGTTCTTCGGCTACTCCAGGCAGGACAAGAAGGGCCGCGGCCGCGAGCCGATCACGGCCAGGCTGATCGCCGACCTGTTCAAGACCGCGGGCGCCGACCGGCTCATGTCGATCGACCTGCACACCTCGCAGATCCAGGGCTTCTTCGACGGCCCCGTCGACCACCTGTTCGCCATGCCGGTGCTGGAGAGCTACCTCAAGAACAAGCTCGACCTCGCCAACACCACGGTCGTCTCGCCCGACACCGGCCGCGTGCGCCTGTCGGAGCGCTGGGCCGACACCCTCGGCACGCCGCTGGCGTTCATCCACAAGCGGCGCGACCTCGACGTCGCCAACTCGGTCAAGGTCAGCGAGGTCGTCGGCAAGGTGCGCGGGCGCACCTGCGTGCTCATCGACGACATGATCGACACCGCCGGCACCATCTGCAAGGCCGCCGACGCCCTCTACGAGCAGGGCGCCACCAACGTCATCGTGGCGGCCACCCACGCGGTCTTCTCCGACCCGGCCGTCGACCGGCTGAAGAACTCCCGCATCTCCGAGGTCATCGTCACCAACACGCTGCCCCTGTCGCAGGAGAGCCGCTTCGACAAGCTCACCGTGCTGTCCATCGCGCCGCTGATCGCGCGCGCCATCACCGAGATCTTCCAGGACGGCTCGGTCACGAGTCTGTTCGAGGGAGACAGCTGAGCCCCTTAGACTGAACAGGTTGCGCTCGTAACGCCTTCCGCTAGGGCGGGTGAGGGAGAGCGCGCGACCAAGCCGTCCACACTCACATCCCTAGGAGATGTCGTGTCTGAAGTACGTATCGCCGCCGAAGAGCGCACCACCTTCGGCAAGGGCGCCGCTCGCAAGATCCGCCGCGCCGACAAGGTGCCCGCCGTTCTCTACGGGCACGGCATCGACCCCAAGCACCTCACCCTGCCCGGCCACGAGGTGCTGCTCGCCCTGCGCACGCCCAACGTGCTGATCCGTCTCCAGGGTGACGGCGTCGACGAGCTGGCGCTGCCCAAGGGCGTCCAGCGCGACCCGATCAAGGGCTTCGTCGAGCACGTCGACCTGCTCCTGGTCCGCCGCGGCGAGAAGGTCACGGTCGAGATCCCGGTCACCACGGCCGGCGACGTGCACTCCGACGGCCTGCTCGACCAGCAGCTCGTCTCCATCGCCGTGGAGGCCGAGGCCACCCACATCCCCACCGGCGTCGAGGTCGACGTCGAGGGCCTGGAGATCGGCACCGTCGTCACCGCCGCGCAGCTGCGGCTCCCGCAGGGCAGCACGCTCGCCGCCGACCCCGAGGCCGTCGTGCTGCAGGTCATCAACAAGCCGGTCGAGGCCGCCGCCGAGGGTGAAGGCGAGGGCGAGGCCGCCGAGGGCGAGGCCGCGGAGGCTCCCGCCGCCGAGTAGCGACGGGTTCATTCGTGAACGGGGCGGCCGGACTCGAGCCGTCCCGTTCCGCTGTGAGGGGACTCTCATGGATCGCTGGCTGATCGCCGGACTGGGCAATCCGGGGCCCGAATACGCGGGCAACCGGCACAACGCGGGCTTCATGGTGCTCGACGAGCTGGCCGCCAGGGCGGGCGGGCGGTTCAAGGCGCACAAGAGCAGGGCCGAGGTGTGCGAGACGCGCGCAGCCGTGCTGGCCAAGCCCCTGACGTACATGAATCTGTCCGGCGGGCCCGTCAAGGCGCTCTGCGACTTCTACAAGATCGGCCCTGAGCGGCTGATCGTCGTGCACGACGAGCTCGACGTGCCCTACGGCGCGCTGCGCGCCAAGCTGGGCGGCGGCGACAACGGCCACAACGGGCTCAAGTCCATCACCAAGGTCCTCGGCACCCGCGACTACCTGCGGGTGCGCTTCGGCATCGGGCGTCCGCCCGGCCGCATGGACCCGGCCTCCTTCGTGCTCAGAGACTTCGCCACCATGGAGCGCAAGGATCTGCCGTTCCTGGTCGACCGGGCCGCCGACGTGGTCGAGTCGCTGATGACCCGCGGCCTCGAGGCCACCCAGAACGACTTCCACCGGGCTGATCTCCACATTTCCGGCCCTCCTCGCTGATCGTCTCATTGCTTCGTTCGCCGGTTCCGGGGACGTAGCGCGGCTACGATCGGTCACTGTCCGTTCAGGAGTGGTCACCTGGAGGCACGCGTGCGCGGTGAGGGGCTCATGGCTGTGAGGACCGGCCATGGGGGCTGCTGGGGGAAGGCAGCACCGCGCACGCGCTCCTGGGTGCGTACATATCGGTTGTGGGCGGTGCTGGGCGATTTGTGCGGCGCCGGCCTCGGAGCCGGGGCCGCATTCGCCGTCAGGTTCGGCGGGCCCACCCCCTACGTCCTTCCCTATCTCCTGGTCTCGCTCGTGCTGCCGGTCGTGTGGTGCGGGGCCGTGGCGCTCAACCGGGCGTACGAGCCGCGCATGCTCGGCGACGGTCCCGAGGAGTTCCGCCGGGTCGTCCAGGCCGGCGTGGCGCTGACCGCCGCCACCGCCATCGGCTCCTACGTCACCAAGACCGACGTCGCCCGCGGCTACGTCGTGCTGGCGCTGCCCCTGGTCACCCTGCTCACCCTCGCCGCACGCTACGCGCTGCGCCGCAACCTGCACCGTCGCAGGGCGGCCGGCGCGTGCATGCGCCGCGTGGTCGCCGTCGGCCACGCCGCCTCCGTCGTCGAGCTGGTCCGGCTCTTCCGCAGAGAGCGCCACCACGGCATGCAGGTCGTCGCCGCCTGCCTGCCCGGCGGGCACCACGGGCAGCGCGTCGCCGACGTGGCCGTGGCCGGCGACCTCAGCGACGTGCCGCTCGCGGTCGAGCAGCACGACGCCGACACCGTGGCCGTGCTGGCCTGCCCCGAGATGGACGGGCAGGCGCTGCGCCGGCTGGCCTGGCGGCTGGAGCGCACGCTCACCGAGCTGGTGGTGGCCCCGGCGCTGATGGACGTCGCGGGGCCGCGTACCATGATCAGGCCGGTCGCCGGGATGCCGTTGCTGCACGTCGAGCACCCCGAGCTGGCCGGTGCCCGGCAGCTGGTCAAGAACGTCTTCGACCGCCTGGTGGCGCTCGCGCTGCTGGTGCTGCTCGCGCCGCTGCTGGCCGGGCTGGCGGTGGCCGTACGCGCGACGAGCCCGGGCCCGGCGCTGTTCCGGCAGACCCGGGTGGGCAGGGACGGGAGGCTGTTCACGATCGTGAAGTTCCGTACGATGCGGCGCGGTTCCGAGCAGCAGAAGGTCACTCTCGTCAGCGACCGCGACGGCGTGCTGTTCAAGCTCAGGAACGACCCGCGGGTCACGCCGCTGGGCGCGTTCATGCGCCGCCATTCACTCGACGAGCTGCCTCAGCTCATCAACGTCGTGTTCGGGCACATGTCGCTCGTCGGCCCACGGCCGCCGCTGCCTGAAGAGGTGGCGCGCTACGGTGACGACGTGCGCAGACGACTCCTCGTACGCCCTGGGCTGACCGGGCTGTGGCAGGTCAGTGGCCGATCTGACCTATCGTGGGAGGAATCTGTCCGTCTCGACCTGCGCTATGTAGAGAACTGGTCCCTCATGTTGGACCTCCAGATCCTGTGGAAGACTTGGTCGGCCGTCGCCCGCGGGCAAGGAGCATATTGATGACGATTCGCGACGACCACGCCCTCGCCGCAGACCTGGCGACCGAGGCAGGAGAGCGGCTGCTGCGGGTGCGCGAGCGGGTGGGCTACTCCGACCCCGCCGCGCTGCGCGCCGAGGGCGACAGGTCCTCCCACCTCCATCTCATGGAGTGCCTGGCCCGGCTGCGGCCCAGCGACAGCGTGCTGTCGGAGGAGGCCACCCGCGAGGAGCGGCTCGACCCGCGCAGGCTGAGCGCCGACCGGGTGTGGATCGTCGATCCGCTCGACGGCACCCGCGAGTTCTCCGAGCAGACCCCCGAAGGCGAGGGGCGCGCCGACTGGGCGGTCCACGTGGCGCTGTGGGAGCGCGGGCGGCTCACCGCCGGCGCCGTGGCGCTGCCGTCCCAGGGCCGCACGCTGACGACCGCCGACCCGCCGAAGCTGCCCACCTACGACAAGGGCCGCTTCCGCATCGCGGTGAGCCGCAGCAGGCCGCCCGAGTTCGTCCAGAAGCTGGCCTACCTCGTCGGCGCCGACCTCGTGCCGATCGGCTCGGCCGGGGCCAAGATCTCCGCGGTGCTGACCGGCGAGGTCGAGGCGTACGTCCACGCGGGCGGCCAATACGAGTGGGACTCCGCCGCGCCGGTCGCCGTCGCGCTGGCCGCGGGGGCCCACGCCAGCCGCATCGACGGCTCCGAGCTGACCTACAACCAAGCCGACCCGTCCCTACCGGATATCCTGGTTTCCCTACCAGAGCTGGCGGCATCCCTGCTCGCCGGCATCCGCGACCTGCACCGCTGACCCGCCGGAGGAAGCTTCCATGCTGCAGCGCGACTACACGACGTCGCAGCTCGACGTGCTCGAGGCCGAGGCCATCCACATCATGCGCGAGGTGGCCGCCGAGTTCGAGCGTCCGTGTCTGCTCTTCTCCGGGGGTAAAGACTCGATCGTCATGCTCCGCATCGCGGAGAAGGCGTTCTGGCCCGCGCCGATCCCGTTCCCGCTCATGCACGTCGACACCGGGCACAACTTCGACGAGGTCATCGAGTTCCGCGACCGGCGCTCGGCCGAGCTGGGCGCCCGGCTGATCGTCGCCAGCGTCCAGGACTCCATCGACCAGGGCCGCGTCGTCGAGGACACCGGCCGGCGCGCCTCGCGCAACCGGCTGCAGACCACGACGCTGCTCGACGCGATCGAGGAGCACGAGTTCGACGCGGTCTTCGGCGGCGCCAGGCGCGACGAGGAGAAGGCGCGGGCCAAGGAGCGGGTGTTCTCCTTCCGCGACGACTTCGGCCAGTGGGACCCGAAGAACCAGCGGCCCGAGTTGTGGAACCTCTACAACTCCCGCATCCGCAAGGGCGAGCACATCCGGGTCTTCCCGCTGTCCAACTGGACCGAGCTGGACATCTGGGACTACATCCGGAGCGAGGGCATCGAGATCCCGTCCATCTACTTCTCCCACACCCGCAAGGTGTTCGAGCGCGACGGCATGCTGCTGCCCGACTCCGAGGTGGTGCAGCGCGGCGAGGACGAGCCGCTGTTCGAGGCGGTGGTGCGCTACCGCACCGTGGGCGACATGACCTGCACGGGCGCCGTGCAGTCCACGGCCACGACGGTCGAGGCGATCATCGAGGAGATCGCGGCCACCAGGATCACCGAGCGGGGGGCCACCAGGGCCGACGACCGCTCATCCGAGGCCGCCATGGAGGACCGCAAGCGAGAGGGCTACTTCTGATGGACATTCTGCGCTTTGCCACCGCAGGAAGCGTCGATGACGGCAAGTCCACCCTCATCGGGCGCCTGCTGTACGACTCCAAGGCGATCTTCGAGGACCAGCTCGAGGCGGTCGAGCGGACCTCGCGCGACCGGGGCACCGAATACACCGATCTGTCGCTGCTGACCGACGGCCTGCGGGCCGAGCGGGAGCAGGGCATCACGATCGACGTGGCGTACCGGTATTTCGCGACCCCGCGCAGGAAGTTCATCATCGCCGACACGCCGGGGCACATCCAATACACCCGGAACATGGTGACCGGCGCCTCCACCGCCGACCTCGCCATCATCCTCATCGACGCGCGCAAGGGCGTGCTGGAGCAGTCGCGGCGGCACGCGTTCCTGACCTCGCTGCTGCGGGTGCCGCACCTCGTGCTCGCGGTCAACAAGATGGACCTCGTCGACTACTCCCAGGAGCGTTTCGAGGAGATCCGCGAGGAGTTCACCGCGTTCGCCTCCAAGCTCAACGTCACCGACCTGACGTTCATCCCGATCTCGGCGCTCAACGGCGACAACGTCGTGTCACGGTCGGAGAACATGCCCTGGTACCTCGGCACGTCGCTGCTGCACCACCTGGAGAACGTGCACATCGCGTCCGACCGCAACCTGACCGACGTGCGCTTCCCCGTGCAGTACGTCATCAGGCCGCAGCGGGCCACCGACCCCGCCTTCCACGACTACCGCGGCTACGCGGGCCAGGTGGCGGGCGGCGTGCTCAAGCCCGGCGACGAGGTCGTGCACCTGCCGTCGGGCCTGACCACCCGCATCGCCTCGATCGACACCTTCGACGGGCCGGTGGAGGAGGCGTTCCCGCCCATGTCGGTGACGCTGCGCTTCGAGGACGACCTCGACATCTCGCGCGGCGACATGATCGCCAGGCCCAACAACCAGCCGCAGTCGGCGCAGGAGCTGGAGGCGATGGTCTGCTGGATGGCCGACGGGGTGAAGCTGACACCGCGTTCCAAGCTGACCATCAAGCACACCACCAGGACCGCCAGGGCGCTCGTACGCGACCTGCACTACCGGCTCGACGTCAACACGCTGCACCGCGACGAGGAGGCGACCGCGCTCGCGCTCAACGAGATCGGCCGCGTCTCGCTGCGGGTCACCCAGCCGCTGTTCGTCGACGACTACGCGCGCAACCGGCTGACCGGCGGGTTCATCCTGGTCGACGAGGCCACCAACAGCACCGTCGGCGCCGGCATGATCATCGACTCGGCCAGGTAGATCTTTTTCTGTTCCTTGACCTGACGATTACCGTGGGTTGTAGGGTCGTCGCGTTCGGTATTCATCGATGCGAAAGCCCTGCCTTCCGTGACAGATCGCGCTACTCCCAGGGTCGTCTACCTGGGCGGCCTCGGCCGCAGCGGCACCACCCTGATTGAGCGGCTCCTCGGTGAGCTGCCCGGGGTGGTGGCGCTCGGCGAAGTGGTGCATCTGTGGGAGCGCGGGGTGCTCGCCGGTGAGCCGTGCGGGTGCGGCACCGCCTTCCCCGCCTGCCCCTTCTGGCGGCGGGTGGGGGAGCGGGCCTTCGGCGGGTGGACCCGTCCGCTCGCCGAGCGCGTGCTGGCCCTGCGCGGGCGCATCGACCGCACCCGCAGGATCCCCCGCATCGGCCATCCCGACCTGGCCGAGTACACCCGGGCCTACCTGCGGCTCTACTCCGCCGCCGACGCTCCTGTCGTCATCGACTCCAGCAAGCACGCCTCACTGGCCTGCTGCCTCGTCGCCGGCGGAGCCGACGTCCACGTCGTGCACGTCGTACGCGACCCGCGCGCCGTCGCCCACTCCTGGAGCAGGACCGTCCACCGGCCCGAGGACGGGCGGCCGATGACCCGGTGGAGCCCCGCCCGCACCGCCGTGCACTGGTCGGCACAGAACGCCGCGATCGAGCTGCTCGCCCGGCGCGGTGCACGCGTCACCAGGATCCGGTACGAAGACCTGCTCGCCGACCCCGGCCCCGCCCTGACGTCGCTGGCCGGGCGGCTCGGCCTGTCCGAGCCCGGCTTCCTCGACGGCCGCACCGCCTGGCTCACCGCCTCCCACACGGCCTCGGGCAACCCCATGCGGTTCCGGGTCGGGCAGGTCGAGCTGCGCCGCGACGACTCCTGGCGCTCGGCCCTGCCCGGCCGCGACCGCCGCCTGGTCGACGCGCTCACCTGGCCCCTCCGCACCCGCTACGGCTACGGCGGCGGGGCCGCATGACCCGCCTCCCCTCGATCGGCGTCATCATCCCCACCCGCGGCGACCGCCCCACCGAGCTGCGCGAGGCCGTGGAGGCGGTGCTGGCCCAGCAGTACACCGGCCCCCTCGACGTCGTGGTGGTCACCGACGGCGACTCAACGCTCCCGCTTCAGGCGGGGCGGTCGTTGCGGGGGTTGCCGTCACGGGTACTGGGGAACCGGCGGACATCGGGGCTGCCCGGGGCGCGGAACACCGGGATCGATGCCTGTGAGACCGAGCTGGTCGCGTTCTGTGACGACGATGACGTGTGGCGGCCGGGCAAGCTCGCGGCGCAGGTGGAGGCGCTGACGCGGGCCGGGGGCGAGTTCGCGAGCTGCGGGATCGAGGTGGAGCACGGGCGGCGGCGGGTCGCCCGGCTGGCCGGCACCGACACGGTGACCGCGGCCGACCTCACCCGGTCGCGCATGATGATGGTGCATTCGTCGACGTTCCTCTTCCGGCGCGGCGCGCTGCGGCCCGACGAGAGCGCGCCCTCAGGACAGAACGAGGACTGGGACCTGGCCCTGCGCGCCGCCAAGCGGCGGCCGCTCGTCCACGTCGACCGGCCGCTTGTGCTGGTGCGCTGGGCGAGGTCCCACTACGCGGCCCGCTGGGCCGACCGCATTGCCGGGCTGGAGTGGATGCTCGCCCGGCACCCCGAACTGGCCGTGGACCCGTGCGGCGCGGCACGGGTCTACGGCCAGCTGGCCTTCAGCCACGCGGCGCTGGGGCAGCGGCGGGCGGCCCTGCGGTGGGCCGCCCGCACCGTCACCACCCGCCCGCTGGAGCCGCGCGGCGCGATCGCCGCCGCGGTGGCGGCCGGGCTCGTCCCCGCCTCCGCGGTGCTGGCGGCGCTGCACCGGCGAGGGCACGGCATTTGACCGCGCCGATCACGGCCGCACCACCCTCTCCGGCGACGCCGGGGCGGGTGCGGGTCGGCGGCGTCGAGGTGGACGCCGTACGCGAGGAGGAGGTCCTCCAGCGGGTGGGGACGGCGCTGGGGGCAGGCCGGGGCGGGCGCATCGTCACCCCGAACGTGGACATCTGCCGCGCCGCCGCCGCGAACCCCGCACTACGGGCCCTCATCCGGTCGGCCGATCTGGTCGTCGCCGACGGCATGCCGCTGGTGTGGGCGGCCAGGCTGCTCGGCACCCCGCTGCCCGAGCGCGTCACCGGGGCCGACCTCATCTGGTCGCTCAGCGGGCTGGCCGCCGAGCGGGGCTGGCCGGTGTACCTGCTGGGCGGCGGCTCGCCCGGGGTGGTGCACCGGGCAGCGGACCGGCTCGCCGACGCCTGCCCCGGCCTGCGGGTGAGCGGGGCGCACGCGCCGCCGTACGGGTTCGACGGCACACCCGGCGGGGTGGCGAGGGTCATGGGGAAGGTGGTGGCGGCGGCGCCGCGGCTGGTGTTCGTCGGGCTCGGGTTCCCCCGCCAGGACCTCCTCATCACCGAGTTACGGCGGGAACTGCCCGAAGCCTGGTACGTCGGCTGCGGCGCGGCCATCGCGTTCGCCGCCGGCACCGTGGCCAGGGCGCCGGGCTGGCTGCGGCAGGCGGGGCTGGAGTGGGCGTACCGGCTGGTCAGCGAGCCGGGACGGCTGGCGCGCCGCTACCTCGTGGACGACCTGCCGTTCGCGGCCCGCCTGCTCGGTGACTGCCTGGCGAAGAGGCTGACCCACCGCCTCACCGGGTGAGCGCGCGGACGCGCTCGACGTCTTCGGAGGAGAGGCCGCGGGCCGGGTTCGCCAGGGCGAGGCGGGGGTCCATGCGGCGGTAGGCCGTGCGCGACAGCCCCGACCAGGCGAAGGCCGCCGCCCGCCCGTCGCCGGTGCAGGCCCGGGTGATGCGGCGCTCGGCGGCGGAGGACCAGCGCAACTTCGCGTACGCGTACAGCTCACGGAAACCGGGCACCGGGTCGGCGGCGAGCGACTCGTACGAGACGACCAGGATGCCCGGAGTGCGGCGCAGGACGCCCGTCGTGACCCGCCACAGCGCCGCCGCCGTGGCCACCCGGTCCGGCGAGCCGGCGAGCGCCCGCAGCTCCAGCACCTCGGGATGGTCGCGGACGAGCAGCGGCTGGGTGAGCAGCTCGTCCAGGGAGACGGACCAGCCGAGCCGCTGCCAGCTCGCCACGAACGACACCGGATCACGGACGACAGCGATCACCCGGCACCCCAGCCGCCGCGCGAACCACCCCGCGCTCAGCACCGCGAACGGGTCGTCCAGCAGCGCCCGCCGCCCGGTGAGCCGCCCGAACGCGAACGCGGTGCCGTAGCGCACCAGCCGGGCCAGGTCGTAGGGGGAGTGGTTGGCGCGCAGCTCGGCCAGCCACCGGTAGCGCAGCGCCGCCGTGTCGCGGAAGGCGGGCAGCCAGGAGGCGGAGTTGGAGTCGCAGATGTACTGGAACCGGTGCGTCACCTGAGCGGCGAGCACGCCGGGACAGCGGCCCGGCGGGTGCTGGGGGTTGAGCGGCTCGTTGACGTAGATCAGCTCGCCGCTGGCGGCCAGCATCCGGCCGGTCCAGCTCGTGCCGCTGCGCGGCAGCCCGGTTACCAGCACGGTCATGCGGACCGCCGCGGCAGCGAGCCGCGCAGCGCGGGCAGGGTGTGCCGGCCGAACGGGTGCAGCCCGTAGCGGCGGTGCAGCTGCCACAGCGGCAGCAGGTTCTTCACCAGCATGCCGCCAGACCAGCCGGCGACCGCGCCGAGCGCCCCGTACGCCGGGATGAGCGCCAGATCGAGCAGCACCGTGCAGGCGATGGCGGCCAGCAGGTTGAGCAGGCTGACGCCGGTGTGGCCCGCGGCGGTCAGCACGACGTCCACCATGCCGCAGGCGGTCGCCACCATCATCGTGGCGGCCAGGACGAGCGCGATGGGGGCGGCGGCGCCGTACGCGGGGCCGAACACGCGCAGCAGCCACGGCGCGAGCCCCGCGTACGCGAGCCAGAGCGGCCAGGTGAGCACCACGAGCCACGCGGTGGCGGCCTGGTACAGCTCGCGCGCCCGCTCCCGCTCGCCGTCGGCCAGCGCCCTGACCAGCCCCGCCTGTACGGCCTGCGCCAGCCCCTGGTTGGCGAGCTGCCCGACGACCTTGACCCGGGTCGCGGCGGTGTAGACGGCGGCAGGCGCGGGCCCGGCGAGCAGCGCCACGATCACGATGTCCACCCGCTGGAAGACCGCCTGGATGGCACCCGCGAGCGAGCGCGGCGCGGTGTGCCGCCACAGGTCGCGCGCCGTCCCCGGCAGGTATGGAGTCCACTCCACCCGCCTGCGCAGCCAGAGGGCCGCGACGACCAGCACCGGCACGTACGGCGCCGCCCACGCCGGCAGCAGCCACCAGCCACCGGCCCCGGCGAGCGCGGCGGCGGACACCAGCACGAGCTGCCCCCCGGGCACGAGCAGCCCGTCGAGCAGCACGGTGGGCCGTACGGACCCGAACCCGCGCCCGGCGGCGAGCAGCACGTCGGCGGCCACGATCACGGGCAGCAGCCCGGCGGCGGGCCCGAGCCGGGGGAACAGCATGATCCCGGCCGCCACCGCCACGACCAGGCAGGGCAGCACGGCGGCCCTGATGTAGCCGGAGATGCCGCGATAGTCGTAGGACCTGGCGCGGGCGATGAAGTAGATGAGCCCGTTGCCGGCGTCGAGCTTGGCGATGCCGGCGGCCATCAGCGCCAGCGCGGTCGCGGTGAAGAACGCGCCGGCCTCGGCCGCCGGGTAGGTCCTGGTCACCACGATCACGAGCACGACCTGCGCCACCGCGCCGAAGGCCGCGCCGGACAGCCCCGCGAGGCCCCTGCGGACGATCACTGCCGCCACGAGGGCTCACCGTCCAGCCAGCGGACGAGCCGCGCGTCGTAGGGCTCGAAGTGGTCGCGCAGCCTCGCCGCCAGCGCGCGGGGCACCGGGCGCGGCAGCGAACGCCGGTTGTACCGCTCGAAGACGGGATAGCCGAGGTGCGGCAGGCCGAGGAACTCCAGCACCCGGTCGTAGGCGGTCTCGGGTTCGGCGAAGAAGCGGTGGCTGTCGAGCACGAGCATGCGGTCGCGGCCGAACAGCGGCTCAAGCCGGTCGAGCTGGTCGGCGTAGCGGCCCCTGGCCAGGTAGGCGTGGTGGCGGTGGGAGTGGTGCAGCGCGTGCGGCGAGGCGCGCAGCCGCTCCTCGGCGCCCGCCAGCCGCCCCTCCTCCAGCTCCAGCGCGTGCTCGAAGTGGGACTCCGTCTCGAAGCCCCTGGCCAGCTCGTGGGCGTGGGCGGAGCAGGCGCGTTCGACGGGGTCGCGGACGAGCACGATCAGCTTGACGCCCGGCAGGTCGGCGGCGATGCGCTGGCCGGCCAGGGGGTGGAACAGGTAGTAGGGGGAGGATTCGTACGCCTGGGGGCGGTGGCCGTACCGGTGGGTGAGCAGCGCGGCGCCCACCCGCAGCGGGAAGTGCCCCTGGTACCAGGGCATGCCGCGCGAGTAGGCCACGTCGAAGTAGTGGACGCCCTTGTGCAGCACGGGTTTGAGCAGCAGCGGATGCTGGGCCAGGGCCCGGTAGAGCGAGGTCGTGCCGCACCGCTGCGCGCCCACGATCAGGAACGACGGCAGGACGCGGGCACCCGAGGTGACTCGTCCGGTGACCCGCGACAGCGACAGGACCGAGCGCTTCGTCGTCCTCATGGGAGCAACTCCTCGTGATCGACGGCCGGGTTGAGCCATGACTGCGGCGGGCCGAGCGGCGTGTGACCGTCGGCGGCGTGCCGGTCGGCCAGCGCGATGAGGTAACGCAGCGCCGTTCGCTTGGCCGTGGCCCCCGACAGGCCCAGGGGGGCGAGCAGGCGTACGGACTGGGCGACGCAGGCTCTGGCCGCGACCGGCGGGCGCATTCCGCGCAGGGCCCGGTGGAAGAAGTGGTGCAGCAGGTCGAAGCCGAGCGGGACGCCGGTCTCGTAGCGCTCCCAGTCCCAGACCAGCAGCCGCCCGCCGGGGCCCCGGCACAGGTTCCAGGGGGCGAGGTCGCCGTGCCAGGCCGGGCGGTTCCCGCCGGTGGCGGCGATCTCCTTGACCGCATCGAGCAGCAGCGGCGCCGGCACCCGGCCGCGGCGCACCGGCAGCGGCGACAGGGCGAGCACGGACAGCCCGCGCCAGTCGCCGTGGTGCAGCACCTCGGGCACGGTGACCGTGCGCAAGGGGAGCACGGCCAGCCTGCGCAGGGCCGCGGCCTCGGCGGCGACGAGCCGGCGGGCGCGGTCGGTGTCGCCGATCTTGACGAACGCCAGTCGCCGGCCGTCCGCGCGGGCCTCCAGGATGGGCTTGCGGTTGGCGCGGCGCGCGGGACGTACGTGGAGCACGGTCTCGACCGGGCGCCCGAACACCTCGCTCAGGTGGGCCGCGATCGACCCCTCGACCGGCACCTCCACCCGCGACCCGAGGTGCCACCAGCGGCGCGGCGCCAGCCTGCGCGGCACGGCGGGGTGCGGCAGCACGGTGTACGGGCGGGGCGAGCCCGAGCCCGGAAACAGCAGGCGTACGGTCTCGGCGAGATACCCGAGCCGCACCGCGGCGTCGCTCATGACGTTCCCCCGGCCGGTTGCGCGTTCCGCCACAGCAGGGCGAACGAGATGAGATAGAGGCTGAGCGGCGTGACGAGCCCGTCGTAGACGAACATGTAGAGCAGCACGAACCCCATCACGAGCACCCCGCCGAGCCCGATCGGGCTGCGGTCGCGCCAGTGGCGGCGGATCGCGCCGAGGAAGAACGCCACGTAGAGTGCGGCCCCCGTGAACCCCTGCGTGATGACGAGCAGCCAGAGCTGCCCGTCGCTGCCGAGCGGCGGGTGCCCGCAGGTGCGGCACCAGCCGGTCTTGCCGGTGGTGATCGAGCGGTGGTTGCCCGTGGCGTTGCGGGTGTTGCCGTAGCCGATCACGGGGGAGTGGGTGGCGGCGGCGAGGGTCGCGCTCACCGTGAAGGCCCTGATGTCGTTGGAGTGGGGACGGTCGAGCCGCTGGGCGAACAGCGGCGCGAGCGGGCTGAGCAGGAACGCCAGCGCCCCGGCCGCGACCGCCGCGCACAGCGCCGCCCTGGTGCGCCCGCCCACCCGTACGATCAGGTAGAGCACGGCCAGCCCGAGCCCGATCCACAGGCCCCTGTTGAGCGAGTAGACGATCGGCACGGCCGCCAGCGCCACCACGACGGCCACGAAGACCTTGTGCCGCGCCCGCCCGTACACCCACCAGCCGACCACGAACCACACCAGCAGCACCGACGCGTTGCTGCCCCAGGCGTTGGCCCACTCGTACGGCGCCTCCGGCCTGGGCAGCGAGAACCCGAGCACCTTCTGGGTCTGCGCGGCCGTCGGGTGGATGAGGTTGCGCACGAACGGGTTCTCGCTGATCCACTCGGGCAGCAGCAGCTCGACCGGCGAGGTGAACTCGAATCCGGGGTGGAGCAGGCCGAGCAGCCCGCCCGCGACGGTGGTGACGAACAGCACCCCCAGCATCCGGACCAGGCGGAGCTGCGGCAGCTCGCGCTCGGTGAGGTTGCCGAGGTAGAGCACCATGACGAGGACCGCGCAGTAGAGCGCGAGCCGCATGCCGTAGCCGATCAGCCGGCCCGCCCCGAACTCGCCGTACGTGCCCGGCGGCGACTCGCCCAGCATCAGGCCGCTGATCAGGTAGCCGGCGAGGAGCAGCAGCCACAGCCCGAACCCGCGCGGCACCTTGACCGGCCGCCGCCGCCACAGCAGCACCGCCATGGGCACGGCCAGCACCACGACCGCCAGCCCGCCGAACCCGAGCGCCCACCAGAGCGGGTAGCCGACCAGCAGCGCCGCGATGGGCCACGCGGGTCCGATCACGTCGGCCGGCCCGGCCGCCGCTGGTGCAGCGCGTGCAGGGGGCTCGTCTCCTCCTGCGGGCTCTGGGCGAGCCGCAGTTCGCCGGTCGCGACGAGCTTGCCGAGCGAGGCGGGCGGATGCGGCTCCAGCAGCGGCACGAACGAGGGGACGGCGTCGGTGGCGGTCACGACGCCGATGACCGGCACCTCGTGGCGGGCCAGCCGGCGCGTGGCCGCCACCACGTCGTCCGAGGTGACCTGGCCCAGCCCCAGGAGCAGCACGGCGGCGTCGGCCCTGGACAGGTCGCGGACGTCGGAGCCGTCGAGCACGACCAGCGGCGCGCTCACGGCCAGCGGCTCGGCGAGCGAGGAGGCGTAGAGGTCGGCGGGCAGCGACCTGACCAGCAGCCGCTTGCCGGGGCAGGCGGCGACGAGCGCGCTCGCCAGGTCGTGCAGCACGCCGTGCTCGCGCGGGCCTGACAGGTCGCCGAGCACGGGCAGGCCGGTGAGCCTTTCGACGTCGGCGGGCGTGCGCAGGCGGGTGTCGAGGCGGTCGCGGGCGTAGGCGGCGGCCGAGCCGGCCAGCAGGCCGAGCATGAGACCGGTGCCGAGGAAGAGGGGCAGGCTGGGGGAGCTGGGCGCGGCGGGCGGCACTGGCTGGCTGATGATCGAGCCGGGGATGACGGCGACCGTGCGCAGGGCGTCGTACCTGACGGCCAGGCCGGCGGCCTGCCGGTTGAGCACGCCCTGGCGCTGGACGGCGATCGTGTGCTCGGGGCTGCCCTTGGGCAGCGCGGCGACCTGCTTGATCACCCGGTCGATGCCGGCGTTGACGTGCTTGAGCTTGCTCAGCACCGCCTCCTGCTGCTTGGCCATGGCGGTCAGCGCGCTCTCGCGGCGGTTGGCGAGGTACGCCTCGGCGTACGCGGCAGAGCGCGCCGCCGCGCCGTCGGGGTCGGCGGCGGTCACCGACAGCAGCAGCACCGAGGAGTTGGGCGGCACGGCCACCTCGACCGGCTCGACGGCGTCGACGCCCAGCGTGCGGGCGGCCCGCGCGGCGACCACCGCCGACTGGGCGACCTGGGCCTCGGTGTCGAGGTTGAGCGCCTCGCGCTGGCGGCCGGTCACCTGGTTGGCCGGTTCGCCGATGCCGAGCGGCTGGACGAGCACGTGCGTGGTGGCGGTGTAGGCGGCGGGGACGAGCCGCAGCAGCGCCAGCGCGGCCGTGCCGCCGACGACGACGCAGCCCACGAGGGCCAGCCACCGCCTGCGCAGCAGCGAGAGGTGGGCGTCCAGGTCGGTGCCGGAGCTCATGGGGGATGGTCTCCTGAGTGTGTACGTTGCGTGGCCGCCTGGCGCCATCGCGTCACCGCCGAAGTGGTGCGCCCACTATAGGGCGGAGGGTGATCACCCCGGTTCAATACTTCAAGATTTTTCCTGGATAACCCGCCGAAGAAATGCCGCGAAAAGGCGATATTTCGGTATTTAAGGAGTGGGCCTTTACCCGCCACGAGCTGGGCAGACTCTCACACTGGCTGAAGTTCCAGGAATGACATGGCAAGGTTCAGGTGTGAGAGCCGGGAGTCGTTCGACGAAGGGGTTGGAAGACTTTGCAGCTACGGGGAATATCACGACAAGCAACGTCCGGCGGCACTCTGGTGGCTTTGGCGGCGGCGCTGGCCGCCTGCTCCACCGCCGCGGGCTCGCCCGTCCCGGCGCCGGTTCAAGCCCCCGCGGCCAAGCAGGCGGCGGGCTCGCCCGCCTGCACGGCCACCTCCAAGCTGATCCCGTCGTGCGGCGCCTGGTGGGGCATGGCGCCCGAGGTGTTCACCGGGGTGCCGATCGAGCAGGCGCTGCACGGCGCCGAGCTGCGCATGGGCGCGGCGGCCGACGTGCTGCACGTCTATCACCGCGAGCGCGAGCTGTTCCCCACGCCCGCTGAGGTCAGGCTGGCGCGCGACCCCGCGAGGCCGCGGCTGCTCATGGTCAACTGGAAGCCGTCGTTCGACCACACCTGGGCGCAGATCGCCGCGGGCCGGCTCGACCGCAGGATCGACCGGCTGGCCGCCCACATCAGACGCACGTTCCCCGAGCGGTTCTTCCTCACCCTGCACCACGAGCCGGAGAACGACGTCGACGCCCGATCGGGCTCCGGCATGCAGGCCACCGACTACGCCGCCATGTTCCGCCACGTCGTGCTGCGGCTGCGGCAGCAGGGCGTGCGCAACGCGGTGGTGGTCATGACGTACATGGGGGCGCCCAACTGGGCGGCCAAGCCGTGGTTCGAAGACCTCTACCCGGGTGACGACGTGGTCGACTGGGTGGCGATGGACCCATACGCCGACGACCGGGTGCAGGACTTCGACGGCCTCGTCAACAAGACCCGCAAGGAATATCCGGAATGGTCGGGCTTCTATCGGTGGATGCAGGCCCGCTTCCCCGGCAAGCCCGTCATGGTGGCGGAGTGGGGCGTGTTCGAGCGCTCGTACGACCGCTCGTTCAAGCGCACGTTCTACGAGACCGTGCTGCGCCAGATCAAGCGCTACCCGCAGATCAAGGCGCTGCTCTACTTCGACTCGCCGCAGGCGCCGCGCGGCGACACCAGCTTCGACTCCGACGGCAGCGCCGACAAGGCGTTCACCCGCCTGGCACGCGACCCCTACTTCCGCTCGACGCCCGTGCCCCGGCCCTGAGAGCGCTCAGCGCACCCAGCCGCCGCTCTTGACCGTGTCGAGCACGCGCGAGACGGCCGCGTCGATCGACAGGTGGGTGGTGTCGATCACCAGGTCGGCGTCGTCGGGCTCCTCGTAGGGGTCGGAGACGCCGGTGAACTCGGGGATCAGGCCGGCGCGGGCCTTGGCGTAGAGGCCCTTGCGGTCGCGCCGCTCACACTCCTCCAGCGGCGTGGCGACGTGGACGAGCAGGAAGTCGGCGCCCACCGACTCGACCATCTCCCGCACCTCGTCGCGGGTCGCCGCATAGGGGGCGATCGGCGCGCAGATGGCCAGGCCGCCGTGCCGGGCCGCCTCTGCGGCGACGAAGCCGATGCGGCGGATGTTGAGGTCGCGGTCGGCCTTGGAGAACGTCAGGCCCTTCGACAGCAGCTGCCGCACGACGTCGCCGTCGAGGTAGGTGACCGTGCGGCTGCCCAGCTCCAGCAGCGCGTCGCGCAGGCCGCGGGCGATCGTGGACTTGCCCGAGCCCGACAGGCCGGTGAAGAAGACGACCAGGCCGCGGCGGTGGGGCGGGCCTGGGATGCGCACGGGGTCGGGGCCCGCGAGGTGCTCGGCGGCGCCGTAGGAGGCGGCGACGTGTTCGCGCAGCTCCAGGTCGATCTCCGGCTCGTCGCGCGGCGCCAGCGGCACCGGGACGACGAGCGTGCCCGCGGGCAACTGCTCCTTGGCGCGCAGCGCGGCGCGCACGACACCGGGGCCGGCCTCGCCGTACGCGAGCGGCAGCAGCAGGATCACCGCGTCGAGCTCCTTGGCGGTGGCCGCCACCTCCGACAGGTCGTCGAGCGGCCCCCGCATCGTGACGGCCAGCGCGGGCCGCCCGCCGAGCTCCTCCTTGACCTGGGCCGGCGTGCGCCGCAGCCGGGAGAACGGGCCGTGCTCGGGCGTGCCGAGCGCCTTGACCGGGCCCGAGGTCAGCCCGTCGGGCTCGTGGCCGGTCACGGTGAGCGCCGCCAGCGGCAGCCCCTCGGGATCGAGGAGGGTGACCTCGTCGCCGGGGGACAGGTCGGCGTGGACGTGGAGGGTCACGGGCGCGGGCCACGGGGTGCCGTCGGCCAGCGTGCCGCGCTCGTGCACGGTGTGCAGGTCGTCGTGGCCCAGGAACCCCGTCAGAGGCTCGTACGCGCCCGACAACAGGAGCTCCAGGTCGGCCAGCTCGCGCGGGTCGGGGGTCCACTCCACGATCTGCATCCCAACTGTTCGAGTGTGCACGGTCGCTACCAGTGTGCCGTTCCCCGGCACCTGTCACGACCGTCAGATGAGGCGGGCGAAGTGGTGCTGGGGCTTTCTGATCACCATGGTGATCTCGTCGTGGGAGGCGGGGTAGCGGCCGCTGGTCAGCTTGGACACCAGCGCCACCGCGGCGGCTCCCGGCCGGCGGGCGCGCGCGGGCCCGCTGGTCGTGCGCTCGTCGTCGGTGATCATCAGGCCCCTGCTCAGGCAGAACGCGTGCAGGCCGTCGCTGGAGGCGAGCGGCTCGTACACGGCGGGCAGCGGCCCTGGCGTGCCGGGACGGACGACGGCCCGCCACAGCACCCGGCGCAGCCAGCCCGGCGTGATGCGGTCGAGCAGGCCGTAGGCCGAGCGGCGGTCGCGGACCCGCAGCAGCACCAGCCCGCCGGGCCGCAGCGACTGCAGCAGCCGGTCGAAGACCAGCTCCGCGTGGCGTACGCGCTCCAGCAGGAACGACAGCTGGATCACGTCGAAGCCGCGCGGCGGCAGCGGCACCGAGCGCAGGTCGCCGAGTGAGTAGGAGACCAGGTCGGCCCGCTCCTCCACCACCCTCCTGACCGCGGGCAGGTCCTCGTCGGCTCCCATGGCCCTGGTCTCGATGTGGTCGAGCACCAGCGGCTCGTCGTGGGCGCACCCGGCGACCAGGACGTCGAGCCGCCGGATCGGCTGCCCGGCGCAGTGCTCGCGGAGCCGCTGACCGAAGAGGTCGCCTCTCTGGGCGACCGATCGCACCTCAGACATGTCACCTACAGTAATCAACCGAGTGGGATCAGTTAGGCATTTCCCTGCTAGCGTCCTGGCCCGTGAGCGATGAGGTTTACGTGGGGAACGCGGGCGTGGACGCGGCCCTCGACCGGGGATGGCTGCTCGGTCACTTCAAACCCCCGGGTGACCCAAGACACAGCGAGGACGTCGAGATCAAGTGGGGTGTGCACGAGGCCGGTGAGGAGCGGGCCGTCTGGGTCGAGGGCGAGGTGCGCACCGCGCTGCTGGTGCTCATCAACGGCAGGTTCCGGGTCGAGCTGCCCGGCCGCAGCGTGCTGCTGGCCGAGCCGGGCGACTATGTGGTGTGGGGCAAGGGCGTCGGCCACTCGTGGCGGGCGGAGGCGCCGTCCACGGTCCTCACCGTACGCTGGCCCTCCGTGCCTGGTTACCGCGTCGGCTGAGCTTTCACGGCGAGTAGGCTTGTCACGAACCCCCGCGACCTGACCCGGCCGGGGGTAGTCGTGTTGCCGTCGTGGGGCTGTGGGCGTATCTGATGAGTCTTTCCGGGCTACTTGACCTTGTTCGCGCCGACCCGAAGCTGACCGCCGCTCTCGAAGAGGGCGGCGATGTGGCGCTGATCGCGCCGTCCGCGCTGCGGCCCTTCGGGGTGGCCGCGCTGGCCGGGCACGACCAGCGCACCGTGCTCGCGGTGACCGCCACGGGGCGCGAGGCGGAAGATCTGGCGGCCGCGCTCACCAGCCTGGTCGAGCCCGCGTCGGTGGCGGTGTTCCCGGCGTGGGAGACGCTGCCGCACGAGCGGCTCTCGCCGCGCAGCGACACCGTGGGCCAGCGGCTCGCGGTGCTGCGCAGGCTGGCGCACCCGGTCAAGGGCGACGCCGCCGCCGGGCCGCTCAGCGTGGTCGTCGCGCCGGTGCGCGCGTTGCTGCAGCCCATCGTGAAGGGGCTCGGCGACCTTGAGCCCATCAGGTTGCGGGCCGGTGACGAGGCCGACCTCGACGAGGTGGTGCGCAACCTGGTCGACAACGGCTACCACCGGGTCGACATGGTGGAGCGGCGCGGCGAGGTGGCCGTGCGCGGCGGGCTGCTCGACGTGTTCCCGCCCACCGAGGAGCATCCGCTGCGGCTGGAGTTCTGGGGCGACACGGTCGAGGAGATCCGCTGGTTCAAGGTGGCCGACCAGCGTTCGCTGGAGGCGGCCGAGGAGGGGCTGTTCGCGCCGCCGTGCCGTGAGCTGCTGCTCACCGGCCAGGTGCGGGCCAGGGCGCGGGAGCTGGCCGAGGAACATCCGGCGCTGGCCGAGGTGCTCGACCAGCTCGCCGACGGCACCCCCGTCGAGGGCATGGAGGCGTTCGCGCCCGTGCTGGCCGGGGAGATGGACCTGCTGCTCGACCACCTGCCCGTCAGGTCCGCGGTGTTCGTGTGCGATCCCGAGCGGATCAGGGGGCGGGCGGAGGAGCTCGTACGCACCTCGCAGGAGTTCCTCGAAGCCTCCTGGATCAACGCGGCGGCCGGCGGCGAGGCCCCGATCGATCTCGGCGCGGCCGCGTTCCGCTCGCTGGAGGAGATCCGCGAGCACGCCGACGCGCTCGGCCAGCCGTGGTGGTCGATGGCGCCGTTCGGCTCGGGCGTCGAGCTCGACGCCCACGACTCCGAGGCCTACCGCGGCGACACCGCCAAGGCGCTGGCCGACATCAAGAGCTGGCTGGCCGACGACAAGGCCGTGGTGCTGCTCAGCGAGGGTCACGGCCCGGCCGAGCGCATGGTCGAGCTGCTCAAGGGCGTCGACGTCCCGGCCAGGCTGCGGCGCTACCTCGACAAGGCGCCGGAGCCGAAGGTCGTCCACGTCTCGACCGGCCTCATCGAGCACGGCTTCATCACCCCGGGGCTCGCCGTCCTCACCCACCTCGACCTGGTCGGCCAGAAGGCGTCCACCAAGGACATGCGGCGCCTGCCCTCCCGCCGCCGCAACATGGTCGACCCGCTCCAGCTCAAGGTCGGCGACCACGTCGTGCACGAGCAGCACGGCGTCGGCCGCTACGTCGAGATGGTGCAGCGCACGGTCCAGGGCGCCACCCGCGAATACCTGGTCATCGAATACGCCAAGGGCGACCGCCTCTACGTCCCCACCGACCAGCTCGACGAGGTCACCCGCTACGTCGGCGGCGAGGCGCCCACGCTCAACCGCATGGGCGGCGCCGACTGGGCCAAGGCCAAGTCGCGGGCGAAGAAGGCGGTCAAGGAGATCGCCGGCGAGCTGATCAGGCTCTACTCCGCCCGCATGGCCTCGCCGGGCCACGCGTTCGGCGCCGACACGCCGTGGCAGCGCGAGATGGAGGACGCCTTCCCGTACGCCGAGACGGGCGACCAGCTCGAAGCCATCGACGAGGTCAAGCGCGACATGGAGCGCGGCGTCCCGATGGACCGGCTGATCTGCGGCGACGTCGGCTACGGCAAGACCGAGATCGCGGTGCGCGCGGCGTTCAAGGCCGTCCAGGACGGCAAGCAGGTCGCGGTGCTGGTGCCGACGACGCTGCTGGTGCAGCAGCACATGTCCACCTTCGCCGAACGCTTCTCCAGCTTCCCCGTCACGATCAAGCCGATCTCCCGCTTCCAGACCGACGGCGAGGTCAAGGGCACCCTCGACGGGCTCAGGACCGGCGCCGTCGACGTGGTCATCGGCACCCACCGGCTGCTCAGCCCCGAGGTCAGGTTCAAGGACCTCGGGCTCATCATCATCGACGAGGAGCAGCGCTTCGGCGTCGAGCACAAAGAGGCGATGAAGCACCTGCGCACCCAGGTCGACGTGCTGGCGATGTCCGCCACGCCGATCCCGCGCACGCTGGAGATGGGGCTGACCGGCATCCGCGAGATGTCCACGATCCTCACCCCGCCGGAGGAGCGGCACCCGATCCTCACGTTCGTGGGGCCGTACGAGGAGAAGCAGATCGCCGCGGCGATCCGGCGCGAGCTGATGCGCGACGGCCAGATCTTCTTCGTGCACAACCGGGTGGCCTCGATCAACCGGGTCGCCGCGCGGCTGCGCGAGCTGGTCCCCGAGGCGCGCATCGCGGTGGCGCACGGGCAGATGAACGAGCACCAGCTCGAGAAGATCATGGTCGGGTTCTGGGAGCGCGAGTACGACCTGCTCGTCTCCACCACGATCGTCGAGTCGGGTCTCGACGTGCCCAACGCCAACACGCTGATCGTGGACAGGGCGGACAACTACGGCCTGTCGCAGCTCCACCAGCTGCGCGGGCGCGTCGGGCGGGGCAGGGAGCGCGGCTACGCCTACTTCCTCTACCCGCCGGAGAAGCCGCTGACCGAGACCGCCCACGAGCGGCTGGCCACGATCTCGCAGCACACCGAGATGGGCGCCGGCATGTACGTCGCCATGAAGGACCTGGAGATCCGCGGCGCCGGCAACGTGCTGGGCGCCGAGCAGTCGGGCTTCATCGCGGGAGTCGGCTTCGACCTGTACGTCCGCCTGATGGCCGAGGCCGTGCAGGAGCAGAAGGCCAAGCTGTCGGGCGCCGAGGTGCAGGAGGAGCAGCAGGACGTCAAGGTCGAGCTGCCGATCAACGCCCACATCCCGCACGACTACGTCACCTCGGAGCGGCTGCGGCTGGAGGCGTACAAGCGCATCGCGGCCATCGCCGCCCCGATCGACATCGACGAGGTGCGCGCCGAGCTGACCGACCGCTACGGCAAGCCGCCGGCGGAGGTCGAGAACCTGCTGGAGGTCGCGCGGTTCCGCATCAGGGCGCGCGCGGCCGGGCTCACCGACGTCACGCTGCAGGGCCAGAACATCAAGTTCGGCCCCGCGAGGCTCAAGGAGTCGCAGCAGGTGCGGCTCGACCGGCTCTACAAGAAGGCGATATACAAGCAGGCCGCGGAGACGCTGCTGGTGCCGGTGCCCAAGACCAAACCGCTGGGCGGGCAGCCGCTGCGCGATCTCGACCTGCTCAAATGGTGTGGTGACCTGGTCGAGGCCATGTTCCTCGAACCCGCCCGGGTAAGCTAGCGGCGGTTTTCTGGTCGGAAGGGACGTACGTGAAGTCGATACGAGTGGCTGTGGCCGCCGCGGCGGCCGCCGTGGCACTGTCCGCCTGCTCCTCGCCCATGCAGGCCGGAGCCGCGGCCGTGGTGGGCAACGAGCGCATCTCCATGAACAAGCTCAGCGATGACACCCAGGCCTACGTGGCCGCGCTCAAGCGCGCCCAGCTGGACGAGTCCGCGCTCGGCGTGCCGGCGACCCAGGCCGTGCTGCAGCGGCTGGTCAACGTGGCCGTGTCCAAGCAGCTCATGGCCCGCCACAACGTGCGGGTCAGCGAGAGCGAGGTGGACGCCGTGCTCAAGGAGCCCGGCCAGTACCAGTCCGCCGAGATCAACCTGCTGGCCAACGCCGTCGCGCCGACCGACGCCCGCGACTACGGCCGGGCCATGGTGGGCCTGTCGAAGCTGCAGCAGCAGTTCGGCCAGACCGGGCAGGAGAAGCTGCTGCAGGAGTTCAACTCCATCAAGCCGGTCTTCAACCCGCGCTACGGCCAGCTCAACCAGCAGCGCTCGCAGGAGAACCCGGCGCTGTTCGTCGACACCGGCAGGTTCGGCAAGGCCACCCAGCAGGCGCCCCAGGCGCAGGGCTGACCGTGCCGCTGATCGTCGTCACCACCTCGCCCAGGGTCGCGCCGGGCCTGCTGAGCCATCAGGCGTGGCAGGCGCTGCGCTCCGGCCCGGTGCTGACCGGCGCGGCCGACCACCCGCACCTGCCCTATCTCGCCGACGCCGGCATCGAGGCCGAGGTCGTCGAGCCCGACCCGGCGGCGCTCGCGCGGCGGGCCGCCGCCGAGACCGTGGTGTGGCTGGCCGAGCACGACGGCGAGGACTTCATGCGGGCCGTCGGCCACGCCGCGCTCTCGCTCGACGAGCCGCCGGTCATCGAGGTGGTGCCCGGCTCCTACGACCTGCCGGGCGCGCGGGTGCTCGACCTGGTGGCGGTGATGGACCGGCTGCGCACCGAGTGCCCGTGGGATCGCAAGCAGACGCACGAGTCGCTGGTGCCGTACCTGCTCGAAGAGGCGTACGAGGTGCTCGAGACGATCGAGCAGGGCGACTATCCGGCGCTGCGCGAGGAGCTGGGCGACCTGCTGCTGCAGGTGGTCTTCCACGCGCGGGTGGCGGGCGACTTCGACATCGACGACGTGGCGGCCGGCATCGTGGAGAAGCTGGTCAGGCGGCACCCGCACGTGTTCGGGTCCGTACGCGCCGAGAGCGCCGACGAGGTCAACGCCAACTGGGAGGCGATCAAGGCGGCCGAGCGAGCGGCCAAGGGCACCGAGTCGGTGCTCGACGGGGTGCCGATGGGGCAGCCCGCCCTGTCGCTCGCGGCCCAGCTGGTGCGCAGGGCCGAGCGGGCGGGCGCGCCCGAGTCGCTGTCGGCGGCGGTCGGCCAGGGGGTGGCCAGGGAGCTGTTCGACCTCGTCAGGCGGGCGGCCGAGGCGGGCCTGGACGCCGAGGCGGAGCTGCGGAGCGCGGCGCGGGCGTACCGCGACCGGGTGCGGGCCTGGGAGTCGTCGGGCTGAGCTGGGCGGCCGTGACCTGGAAGCCTGCGCGGGGCAGCCGTACCGATAGGCTCTGATGGCATATCACCTTTCGATTTAGGAGCGCATCCCGTGGCTACCATCGAGGTCGTATACGCTCGCGAGATCCTCGACTCCCGGGGCAACCCGACGGTCGAGGTCGAGGTCGTTCTCGACGACGGCAGCACCGGCCGGGCGGCCGTGCCGAGCGGGGCGTCCACCGGCCAGTTCGAGGCGGTCGAGCTGCGCGACGGCGGCAAGCGTTACGGCGGCAAGGGCGTGGAGAAGGCCGTCCTGGCGGTGACCGATGAGATCCAGGAGGAGATCAGCGGGATCGAGGCCGAGGACCAGCGGATCATCGACCAGATCATGATCGACCTGGACCGCACGCCCAACAAGGCGAAGCTCGGCGCCAACGCCATCCTGGGCGTCTCGCTGGCCGTGGCCAAGGCCGCCGCCGACAGCGCTGACCTGCCGCTCTTCCGCTACCTCGGCGGCCCCAACGCCCACGTGCTGCCCGTGCCGATGATGAACATCCTCAACGGCGGCGCCCACGCCGACACCAACGTGGACATCCAGGAGTTCATGATCGCGCCGATCGGGGCCGAGTCGTTCCGCGAGGCGGTGCGCATGGGCACCGAGGTCTACCACGCGCTCAAGAGCGTGCTGAAGGAGAAGGGCTACGCCACGGGCCTGGGCGACGAGGGCGGCTTCGCCCCCAGCCTGCCCTCCAACCGCGACGCGCTCGACCTCATCCTGGTCGCCATCGAGCGGGCCGGCTACGTGCCGGGCGAGGACATCGCGCTGGCGCTCGACGTGGCCGCCACCGAGTTCCACAAGGACGGCGTCTACACGATCGACGGCAAGGGCCTGTCGGCGCAGGAGCTCATCGCCTTCTACGAGGACCTGGTCGACAACTACCCGCTCGTCTCCATCGAGGACCCGCTCGACGAGGAGGACTGGGAGGGCTGGAAGGCCATCACCGCCTCGCTCGGCGGCAAGGTGCAGCTCGTCGGCGACGACCTGTTCGTCACCAACCCCGAGCGCCTCGAGCGCGGCATCACCGAGGGCGCGGCCAACGCCCTGCTGGTCAAGGTCAACCAGATCGGCACGCTGTCGGAGACCCTCGACGCGGTCGACCTGGCCCACCGCAGCGGCTACCGCTGCATGATGAGCCACCGCTCCGGTGAGACGGAGGACACGACGATCGCCGACCTCGCGGTCGCGGTCAACTGCGGCCAGATCAAGACCGGCGCCCCCGCGCGCTCCGACCGGGTGGCCAAGTACAACCAGCTGCTGCGCATCGAGGAGCTGCTCGATGACGCCGCCCGCTACGCGGGTCGCGCGGCGTTCCCGCGTTTCCGGCGCTAGTTTCGAGTACGGCTCGCGGCACCCCGATTTCTCCGGCCGCGAGCCGCACTTGAGGGGGTGTGCAGCAAGTGGCGAAGAGACCGCAGCTCACCGGGCGGGCGGCCATCCTGGCCGTCGTGGTGTGCGCGATCGCGATGAGCCTGGCCTACCCTGTCCGCGAATACATCAGCCTGCGCCGCAGCATCTCGGAGCTGCGCGCGGAGAAGGCCAGGGTCGAGGCCGAGAAGCAGGCGTTGCTGGCCCGCGACAGGCAGAGCGACGACCCCAACTGGATCAAGAAGACGGCCAAGGAGCGGCTGCACTACTGCGGGCCGGGCGAGAAGTGCTACGTGGTGATGGAGCCCGAGCAGGGCAGGGCGCAGGCGGCGGTCAAGCAGCCTGCGCAGGTGCCGCCGTGGTACGAGACGCTGTGGGAGTCGGTGCAGGCCGCCGACAAGGGCACGGGCCGCAGGGCCGTCACGGGGCAGCAGGACGTCCCCCACGAGCAGCCCTCGAAAAAGCCCACTGAGCAGCCGACGAAAAAGCCCACTGAGCAGCCGACGAAGCAGCCGACGAAAGAGCCGAGCGGCGAACCGACGGAGCAGCCGAGCGGCGGGTCGGTGACAGGAAGGGAACGTGTTGGACAGTAAGGACGTCGAGGTCGTCGAGCAGCAGCTCGGACGGCCGCCCAGAGGGTTGCGCGCGGTCGCGCACCGCTGCCCGTGCGGCAACCCCGACGTGGTGGAGACCGCTCCGCGGTTGCCCGACGGCTCGCCCTTCCCGACCCTTTACTACCTGACCTGTCCCAAGGCGGCCTCGGCCATCGGCACGCTCGAAGGGTCCGGCCTGATGCGGGAGATGCAGGCCAGGCTGGCGACCGAGCCGGAGCTGGCGGCGGCCTACCAGGCGGCTCACGAGGACTACGTGGCCAGGCGCGACCAGGCGGCCCGCGAGGAGGGCCTGACGCCGCTGCCGCGTGACATGCAGAGCACGGGCGGGATGCCGGAGCGGGTCAAGTGCCTGCACGCGCTCGTGGCCCACGAGCTGGCGGTGCCCGGGAGCAACCCGTTCGGCAGGGAGGCGCTGGACGCACTCCCCGACTGGTGGAGTGACGGACCATGCGTGTAGCCGCCATCGACTGTGGCACCAACTCCGTACGCCTGCTCATCGCCGACCTCGGCGACGACGCGCTGAGCGACGTCGAGCGGCGGATGGAGATCGTCCGGCTGGGCCAGGGCGTCGACCGCACCGGCAGGCTGGCGCCCGAGGCGCTGGAGCGCACGTTCGCGCGGATGAGCGAATACCAGGAGCTCATCGAGCGTCACGGCGCCGTCGCGACGCGCGTGGTGGCGACGAGCGCGACCCGCGACGCGGCCAACCGGCAGGAGTTCGTGACCGGCGTGCGGAAGATCTTCGGGGTGGAGCCCGAGGTGGTGACAGGCGCCGAGGAGGCCGAGCTGTCGTTCACCGGCGCCACCAGGGGCCTTTCCCGGCTGTCGCCCGAGACCGAGGTGCCGCGCGGCCCGCTCGCCCCCTACCTGGTGGTGGACATCGGCGGCGGCTCGACGGAGTTCGTGGTCGGCTCCGTGCATGCGGAGGGCTCGCTGTCGGTCGACATCGGCTGCGTACGGCTGACCGAGCGGCACCTGCGTGACGCCGGCGACCCGCCGTCGGCGCCGGCGCTGGAGGCCGTGGTCTCCGACATCGAGGCCGCGCTCGACCGGGTCGAGGCCGAGGTGCCGGTGCACCGGGCGAAGACGCTGGTCGGCCTCGCCGGCTCGGTGACGACGGTGTCGGGCATCGCGCAGGACTTGCCTCACTACGACCCGGCGCGCATCCACCATTCGGTCATTTCGGCCGAGCAGGTGCACGAGGTGACGCGGCGGCTGCTCGCGATGACCCATGGTGAACGCGCGCAGGTGCCGGTGATGCATCCGGGCCGGGTGGACGTGATCGGGGCCGGCGCTCTCATTCTGGACCGCATCGTCCGTCGTTTCGCGTTTTCGCAGGTTGTCGTGAGTGAGCACGACATCCTCGACGGAATGGCATGGTCTCTAGCGCGATAGCTGAAGAAATCCGGACATTTCATAATCCGTGATCGTGTTGAGCGTGCGATCTGTATTGTGCTTAGGTAAAGGGGCATTACGGGGGCTTTGCCATATCGCCGTGCGCGAAAGGCGCAGGCTTGGCGACCGTTCCCGAGCGCGTCTCTTCCCTCACGGAATGGAGCACTCTCACATGATGTCTGTTGGGTTAGCCCGTAAGGCCGCTGCCTTCGGCGCCTCGACCGCGGCACTGGCGGCGCTGGCCGCGGGCCTGGTCGCCGGGCCCGCCCAGGCGGCCACGGCCGCCAAGCCCGCGTCCAAGGCGAAGGTCTCGGCCACCACGCCGAAGGCCGCGCCCGGCGCCTACGAGGGGTCCTGCCCGGTCAAGGTCAACTTCTCGGCCAAGATCAAGGTCCCGGTCAAGGGCTCCACCAAGGTGGCCTACCGCTGGCTGCACGGCGACGGCTCCAAGAGCAAGGTCAAGACCGTCACGGTCAAGGGCAAGGGCACCAAGACCGTCACGGTCAAGCAGTCCATCACCTTCACCGAGGACGTCAAGAAGGGCTGGGAGGCCGTTCAGGTCCTCGGCCCGAAGAAGGTCACGTCCAAGAAGGGCTACTTCTCGGTCAACTGCCAGTCGCTGAAGGAGGTCGAGCGCACCCAGCTCGACCCCACCATCAGCGCCCGCGCGTGGGCCAGCCCGAGCTCCTACGCCGGTCGCTGCGCCCCTGGCGCCAGGATCGGCTTCACCGGCGTGATCAGCTCCTCGCGCCCGGCCTGGGTGCGTTACCGCTGGGTGGTCAACGGTGACGCCGTCGACTACGGCAAGATCAAGGTCCGCGACTCGCGGAAGGTCGGCCTCAGCATCTCCCCGCGTCACAGCCAGCGCGGCTGGGCGCAGCTGCAGGTCCTGAGCCCCGACAGCGCGTCGTCCAACCGGGCCTACTACAAGGTCTGGTGCAAGGACTACGAGGCTCCGAAGCCGCACACCAAGATCTCCGCCTCCGCCCACGCCACGACCGGCACCGACTGCTCAGTCAGGGCCAGCGGCTCCGTCACCTCCACCGGTGCGGGCCGGGTCACCTACCGCTGGTCGCTCAACGGTCGTACCGTCAGTGACGGCTCGACCTACTTCGGCCGTGACGGCGGCACCATCGTCATTCCCGGGTTCTCCACCGCTCTGAGTGGCCACGCCACCAAGGGCGGCGTGGTGACGCTCTCCGTCACCGGGCCGGACAACAGCGACTCCTCCAGCGACCGCTACGCGCCCTGCAGGCCGGAGCCCAAGCCGACGGAGATGCCGACCGACTCCGCGCCCGCACCCGAGACCAAGATCGGGGACGCGCTCTGACAAGTGCGGCACGCCTCTGGCCTGACCAGGAGCGCGGCGCCGTACTGATCGGCTGAACCGGGCGGCACCTTCGGGAGCCGCCCGGTTTTTCCGTTTGCTACTACTGTGCATTGCACAGTACCGTGTGACGCGTGGACAGCAGCCAGCTTCTCAAGGGCGTGCTCGACCTGGCCGTCCTGGCCGTGCTCGACGAGCGTGACGGCTACGGCTACGACGTCGTACGCAGGCTCAGGGAGGCCGGGCTCGACGAGGTCGGCGACGCCTCCGTCTACGGCACCCTGCGCCGCCTGTTCAAAGCGGGCGCGCTGACCTCGTACGTGGTGGCCTCCGACGAGGGGCCGCACCGCAAGTACTACGGGCTCAACGACACCGGCCGGCGCCTGTACGCCGACTCCGCCAAGACCTGGGCCTCCTTCTCGGCCACCATGGCAGCCCTGCTCAAGGAGGAACGACCATGACCCCCGACCAGTACGCACAGGCCGTACGCGAGGCCCTGGCCGGCCATCCCGACAGGGAGGAGCTGCTGGAGGACCTCGACGACCACCTGGCGGAGATCGCCGCCGAGTCGGACCTGCCGCTCGACACCAGGCTCGGCCCGCCCGAGGCGTACGCCGCCGAGTTGTCCGCCGCCTACGGGGCGAGCGGCGTCAGGCGCGCCCCCACGCTCCTGAGCCGGGCCCGCGCCGCCCTGCTGCGCACCGGTTCGAGCAGCGGTCTCGCGGGCTTCCTGCGCGAGCTGAGGCCCGGCTGGTGGGTGCTGCGCGGCTACGCCCTGGGCATGCTCACCACCCTCATGCTGTCGAGCGAGGCCAGGCTCGTCCCCGCGACCCCGCCAGACTGGGCGCTCGTGGTGCTCGCGATCATCGCCTCGGTCTGGCTCGGCCGGCGGCCACGGGGGCGCTCCGTCGTGCTGACCGCGGTGGCCGCGAACGCGCTGGCCGCCATGGCGCTGCTCGCGGGCTTCGCGGGGGCGGGCGCCGACCCGTCGCCGCAGGTCCAGACGGCCGCGAACGTGCTGCTGGTGGGCGGTGGCAGCGCCCAGGGGGTGGCCAACCTGCGGGCGTACGCCAAGGACGGCACCCCGCTGACCGACGTCTACCTCTACGACCAGGACGGCAAGCCGTTCACCACCCGGCCTGAGTCCTTCGGCTTCGAGATCGACAGGTCGTGCGGCGAGCCGGTGCGCAACCGCTACCCGCTGCCGCTGATCGACCGGCGGGAGGGCGCCGGAGCGGCCACGGCGACGCCGTCCGCCTGTCCCACCGAGGGCCCCACCGAGGGCCCCACCGAGGGCCCCACCGAGGGCCCCACCGAGGGCGCAGCGGACCCGAGCGCCACGCCGGAGCCCAAGCGCTCCGAGTGATCGGGCACCATCGGTGTCATGAGCTTCGTACCTCCTGGCACCGGCTGGCCCGACGACCCGGCGACCGCTGACACCCCGGTCGCCCTCGACCCCGCCGACGTGAAACGCATCGCCGCCGCCGCCGGCACGATCGAGGAGCTCACGGCCGCGCAGTCCGTCTGCCGCGCCTGCCCCCGCCTGGTCGAGTGGCGCGAGGAGGTCGCGCGGACCAAGCGGCGGGCGTTCGCGGACGAGACGTACTGGGGCCGTCCCGTCCCCGGGTGGGGCGACGAGCGGCCGCGGATCCTGCTGGTCGGGCTGGCGCCGGCGGCCCACGGGGGCAACAGGACGGGCCGCATCTTCACCGGCGACCGCAGCGGCGACTGGCTGTTCGCCTCGCTCCACCGGTGCGGCCTCGCCGCGCAGGAGACCAGCACGTACGCGGGCGACGGCCAGCGGCTGATCGGCACCCGCGTGCTGGCGTCGGTGCGCTGCGCGCCGCCGGCGAACAAGCCGACCCCGCAGGAGAAGGCCACCTGTTTCCCGTGGATGTCCAGGGAGATCGCGCTGGTGGCCGGGACCGTACGGGTGGTCGTGGCGCTCGGCGGCTACGCCTGGCAGGCCATGTGGCCGGCGCTCAAGGAGGCGGGTTACGAGCTGCCGCGCAGCCGCCCGCCGTTCGGTCACGGGGTGGAGGTGGAGGTTCGTCACGGCGGGTCGCCCGTCACGCTCATGGGCTGCTACCACCCCAGTCAGCAGAACACCTTCACCGGCCGCGTCACCGCCCAGATGCTGGACGACGTCTTCTCCAGGGCCGGGTCGCTGGCTGTGTGACGCGTCCCACCGCCTCTCGGCTGGCTTCTTCGAGAGCCCTTGACGTAGGCTTGTGAATGCTTTCACAAGCACTTTCCACGAGGGATGGGGCCTCAGGATGAACAAGCACATTGTGATCGTCGGCGGCGGCTACGTCGGCCTCTACACAGCGCTCAGGCTGCAGCGCAAGCTCCGGAGCGAACTGCGCGGCGGCGAAGCCCGCATCACGATCATCGACCCCCAGTCCTACATGACCTACCAGCCGTTCCTCCCGGAGGCGGCGGCGGGCAACCTCTCGCCGCGCCACATGGTGGCCCCGCTGCGGCGGGTCCTGCCCCAGGCGCACATCCTGAACGGCACCGTGACCAAGGTCGACCACGCCGGGCGCGTCGTCACCTTCCAGCCGGCCGAGGGCGAGCCGCGCGAGATCGCGTACGACGTGATCGTGATGGCCGCCGGGTCGATCTCCCGCACGCTGCCCATCCCCGGGCTCACCGACATCGGCATCGGCTTCAAGACGGTCGGCGAGGCGATCGCGCTGCGCAACCGGGTGCTCCACCTGCTCGACGTGGCCGAGTCGACCGAGGATCCCGAGGTGCGGCGCAGGGCGCTGACGTTCGTGGTGGTCGGGGCCGGCTTCGCGGGCGTCGAGGCGCTGGCCGAGCTGGAGGACATGGCCAAGCACTCGACCCGCTACTACCGCAACATCAAGCCGTCCGACATCCGCTGGGTGCTCGTCGAGGCGACGAACCGGGTGCTGCCCGAGGTCGGGCCCGAGATGGGCCGGTGGACGCTGGAGCAGCTGCGCGAGCGCGGCATCGAGGTCAAGCTCGACACCCGGCTCGAGTCCTGCGTGGGCGGCCACGTGGTGCTGTCGGACGGCACCGAGTTCGACGCCGAGACGCTCGTCTGGACGGCCGGCGTCAAGCCCAGCCCGGTGGTCGGCGACAGCGACCTGCCGCTCGACGAGCGCGGCCGGATCAAGACCACGGCCATGCTCACCGTGGCGGGCTCGCCCGGCGCGTTCGCGGCGGGCGACGCCGCGGGGGTGCCCGACGTGACCAACCCGGGCCAGTACTGCGCGCCCAACGCCCAGCACGCCGTCCGCCAGGCGAAGGTGCTGGCCGACAACATCGTCCGCCACCTCCGCGGCGAGGAACTGGTCGATTACCGCCACAAGTACGTCGGATCGGTCGCCGGACTCGGCCTGCATCAGGGCGTGGCCAATGTCTATGGCGTCAAGCTTCGCGGATTCCCTGCGTGGTTCATGCACCGCACCTACCATCTGTCGCGGGTGCCGACGCTGAACCGCAAGGTCCGTGTGGTCGTCGACTGGACTCTGGCTCTGTTCTTCAAGCGAGAGACGATCTCTCTGGGAGAGATGGAGCACCCCCGCGACGGCTTCAGGGCGGCGGTGGCGACGACTCGCCGCTAGCTCGGGTACGGCAGCGCCCCGGCGATCCATGCGCCGGGGCGTTCTCGGCGCCCATGGAGCAAGCGGAAGGGGTGCCACGGGTGGGTCTGTCAGCGGTGACCGTGCTGGGCGTCGACCGGCCAGGCGTGATCGCCGCGGTAACCGGGTCGCTCGCCGACTGCGGGGTGAACATCCAGGACTCGACCATGACGTTGCTGGGCGGGCACGTCGCGATGATGCTCCTGGTCTCGGGCGACCTCGATCCCGCCGAGCTGACCAAACGGGTGGGTGCTCCCGATCTCGTGGTCACCGCCTCGGCGATCGCCGCCCGCCGCCACTTCTGCGGCGGCTACGGCGGCGGGCTGGGCTACGTGCTGACCGTGCACGGCCCCGACCGTCCCGGCATCGTCTCCGCCGTCAGCGCCGTGCTGGCCGAGGACGGCGGCAACATCACCGGCATGAGCACACGGCTCACCGGCCGCCTGTACGTGCTCATCGCGGACGTCGAGCTGCCGAAGGACGTCGACGTCGCCGCGCTCATGCGCAGGCTGGCGGCCGTCGGCGCGAGCCTCGACTCCGACATCACCTTCCGTCCCGTCGAACCGGACCTGTTGTGAACCGGCGGGGCCCGAGACCGGCCGGCACCGTGCGGGACGTGCTCGGCGCCCCGCATCCCGTCCTGTCCGCCGTGGCGGAGCCCGTGGACCCGGGCGACCCCGAGGTGGTGGCCGCCGCGGCCGATCTGCTGGCGACCCTGCGCCGCACGCCCGCCACGACGGGGCTGGCGGCCCCTCAGATCGGCCTCAGCTGGCGGCTGATCGCCTTTGACGCCGGTCGCCACCCCAGGAGTCGTTCCTGGGCCGGAGAGACCGTCCTCGTCAATCCCAGGCTCGCGGGGGCAGCCGATTGGGACGAGGGGCGTGAGGGGTGCGCGTCGATCCCCGGGCTGACCGCCGACGTACGGAGAGCGACGCGTATCACCGTACATGGGCATTTGCCAGGATCCGGGGAGACCGTCACCATCGAAGCGGATGCCGTGGAAGCTCGCTGCATTCAGCACCAACTGGACCATCTAGACGGTCTACTCTTCTTGGACAGAGTCCCTGGAGCGCTATCACTTCACCGCAAGCTTCACACTTGTGACGCTTGATGCGAAGTTGTGCTCCTCGGAAGCATGGTCTGTTTCGTATGATTGCGGCGCCCCCGTAGCCCAATGGCAGAGGCAAACCCCTTAAAAGGGTTGACGTGCGGGTTCGAATCCCGCCGGGGGCACTTGCCATCTCCATTGACTCCAGGTCTCTGACCTGGAGGTTTACCGCCATCGCGAGACAGACCATCACTACGGTGTTACCGGCCGATATCGAGTTGTTATCGAGTTTGTCCTGTCACCGTGTGATCACTGCTGGTGGATACCCGGCCACGCGGCCGCCGAGCGGCACCACCGCCGGTCCTGACCTCCGGCGCGTACGGACCGCCCGACCGCCGCTGTTTGCCCGTCCGAAAAGTTTTCGCCGGCCCCCCGACATTGACAGGCCCCGGGTTTTCTGCTTTCTCCGCCCTTTGCGGAGATTCCTTTCTGTGAATGCCTGACTACGCCTGACAACCGCCCTTTCCCGCGACGGAAAGGGGCCATACTCTTCCCCTGGGCGCATCGGCGCACGTCGATGCCCTGCCGGAGGCCGCCCGCGGGCAATTCACGACCGCGGGAACTCCGGGGCGGGCCGGATCGTTGTGAACGCAGCCGACATCCCGTATGAACATCCATATGAGCGTCAGTTGACCAAGGTGGCGGCGCGCACCGTAGGCTCGTCGTCACAGGAGGCAGCGATGGAGAGCAAGAACCCCGTATTCAGCAGGTCGCGGCAGCAGGCCGCGACGGGCTGGGCCGGTCCCACCCCGTCCCCCGACCAGCTGCAGAACATGTACGACTCGCCGTCGTACGCACCACCTTCCCGGCCGGCACACCGGACCATGACGCTGGACGACGTCGTGGTCCGAGGGTTCCTGACCCTCGGCGCGCTGGTCGTCGCCGCCGCCGCGGCCTGGATCCTCGACGTCCCCCCGGTGGTCGCCATCGGCGCGGCGGTCATCGCGCTGGTCCTCGGCCTGATCGCCTCGTTCACCCAGAGCACCAACCCGGCGCTCATCCTGGCGTACGCGGTGTTCGAGGGCGTCTTCCTCGGCAAGATCAGCGCTGTCTTCGAAGGCATGATCAGCGGCATCGTGCTGCAGGCGGTCCTAGGAACGGCGTTCGCGTTCGGCGCGGTGCTGACCGTCTACGCGCTGCGCATCGTTCGCGTGACACCCAAGCTGGTGAAGTTCACCATCGCGGCCGGTCTCGCCGCGCTCGGCCTGGTCCTGGTCAACCTCGTCATGGGCATCTGGGTCGACGGCGGCCTGGGCCTGCGCACCGACAGCCCGCTCGGCTGGATCTTCAGCATCGCCATGATCCTGCTCGGCTGCTTCTTCCTGCTGCTCGACTTCGACTCGATCGAGCAGGGCGTCAAGCAGGGCGCGCCGGAGAAGTTCGCCTGGCAGTGCGCCTTCGGCCTCACGCTGAGCCTGGTGTGGATCTACCTGGAGGTGCTGCGGTTCATCAGCTACTTCACCAGTAGCGACTGACCTGCTCGCAACCGTCTCGTGAAGGGCTCCGCCGCACCGGCGGGGCCCTTTCGCTCTGCGACGGAAAATCTACCTGCCGTCACAAAATGATGCCGGACTGAGGGCTTGCCATTCGCACGTCCGTGTTGCAGTGTCAAGCAAAGGACCTTAATCCGCGGAGGTGCCCATGTCCTTGAACCACTCACCGGAGACGCAGACAAAGCTCATCGCCAGGGTCCCGACCATCACGGGACGCGAACTCCCAGAGTGGTTCCAAGCCATCGACAACGGCCCGAGCTTCCTGAGGTGCGACGAACGGGCCAACTGGCTCGCCGACGAGCACGGGCTGACCCACGGCTACGCCGCCGCGATCGTACACGAGCACGAGCGGCACCGCCGTAACCGCATGGGCTTCATCTAAGCCCAACCGTCACGCGCCCGTGCCGTAAGCGCGGGCGCGTCATCATGGGGGTATGGATCTCAACAAGGCCCTCGGTTTCCTCCGCGATCACCACCACGCCGTCCTGCTGACCCGGCACCGCGATGGGCGCCCGCAGATGTCGCCGGTCACGGCAGGCGTGCAGGGTGACCACGTCGTGATCAGCACCCGCGAGACCGCGGCCAAGGTGCGCAACGCGCTGCGCGACCCCCACGTGTCGCTGTGCGTCTTCACCGACCGCTTCTTCGGCGAGTGGATCCAGGTCGACGGCACCGCCGAGATCGTCCACCTGCCCGAGGCGATGGAGCGGCTGATCACCTACTACCGCGACATCTCGGGCGAGCACCCCGACTGGGACGACTACCGCGCCGCCATGGAACGCGAGCGCCGCGTCCTCATGCGCATCACCCCGGTCCACGCCGGCCCCGACCGCCACGGCTGAGGCCGCACGCCGGGAGGCGTCCCCGGTCGCGCGGCCCGCACTGAGGCCGCACGCCGTCGTGGCGCGCGGCCCGCACGCTCAGCTCAGGCGCTCGATGACCATGGCCATGCCCTGGCCGCCGCCCACGCACATCGTCTCCAGGCCGATGCTCTTGTCGTGGTGCTGGAGGCCGTTGATCAGCGTCGAGGTGATGCGCGCGCCGGTCATGCCGAACGGGTGGCCCACCGCGATGGCGCCGCCGTTGACGTTGAGCCGGTCGATGTCGATGCCGAGCTCCCGGTACGACGGGATGACCTGCGCGGCGAACGCCTCGTTGATCTCCACCAGGTCGATGTCGTCGATCGACATGCCGGCCCTGGCCAGTGCCTGCTTCGACGCCTCGACCGGGCCGAGTCCCATGATCTCGGGCGACAGGCCGGTCACGCCGGTCGAGACGATCCTGGCCAGCGGCGTGATGCCCAGCTCGGCTGCCTTGACGTCGCTCATGATGACGACCGCCGCGGCGCCGTCGTTGAGCGGGCAGCAGTTGCCGGCGGTGACCGTGCCGTCGGGGCGGAAGACGGGCGCGAGGGTGGAGACCTTCTCGTACGTGGTGCCCGCCCTGGGCCCGTCGTCCTTGGCCACCACGGTGCCGTCGGGCAGCGTCACCGGCGTGATGTCCTTCTGCCAGAACCCGTCGGCCAGCGCCTTCTCGGCGAGGTTCTGCGAGCGCACGCCGAACTCGTCCTGCTCCTGGCGGGAGACGCCCTTGAGCTGGGCGAGGTTCTCGGCGGTCTGGCCCATGGCGATGTAGACGTCGGGCAGCTCGCCGTCCTCGCGCGGGTCGTGCCAGACGTGGCCGCCCTCGGCGAGCCCCTTGCTGCGCTCGCGGGCGCCGAGGAAGGCCGGGTTGTGCGTGTCGGGCAGCGAGTCGGAGTTGCCCTTGGTGAAGCGGGAGACGGTCTCGACGCCCGCCGAGACGAACACGTCGCCCTCGCCCGCCTTGATGGCGTGGAAGGCCATCCGGGTGGTCTGCAGCGACGAGGAGCAGTAGCGGGTCACGGTGGTGCCGGGCACGTCGTCGAGGCCCAGCATCACCGCCACGACCCTGGCCATGTTGAAGCCCTGCTCGCCGCCGGGCAGGCCGCAACCGAGCATGATGTCCTCGATCGAGGCGGGGTCGAGCTGGGGCACCTTGGCCAGCGCCGCCTTGATCATCTGGACGGTCAGATCATCGGGCCTGATGTCCTTGAGCGACCCCTTGAAGGCTCGTCCGATCGGGGAACGCGCGGTTGCGACGATGACTGCCTCGGGCATGGCCCCTCCTTTGTCGGCGCTTATAGTAGAACTATATTCCAGTTCTCTGCGCAGGGGCCGACGGGGCCGTTCTTATCCGTACATTCCGGGCGAGTTCGCCGTCTGGTCGTTCACCGCGTGCAGGCCGCCCCGCTCGTCCCGCCACAGCCGCCAGCCCTCCTGGCTGCCGGTGAACCAGGGCGGCGGCGTCGAAGGGGGAGTGATGCGCTTGCCGGTGCCGAGGTCGTACTCGCAGAGCGCGGCCGTGGAGTAGAAGCCGGGCGGCTGGCCGCGCAGCGGCAGCGGCTTGGGGTCGGTGACGCAGAACGACCAGCCGCGCTCGCCCTCCGCCGGCACCGGACGGCCGGCCGCCAGGTCGAAGGCCGTGCCCTTGGCGCGGTGCTGCAGGAAGCCCAGCTTGTCCATGCGATCGGGGAAGGCCAGCCACCAGCCGGAGCCGGGCACCTCGGAGGCGGTGATCTGGCCGACCACCCGCCCGCTGGCCGGGTCGAGCCGGGCGAAGCCGCCGTAGGCGCCGTTGGGGTCGACGGGACGGACGACGGGGGCGAGCCCCGGGCTGCCGCTCGGATAGACGCGTACGACAGAGGGCCGCATCCAGTTGATGGTCCCGTCGGCGATCTTGACGCTGAACAGCCCGAACGCCGAGACCTTCTTCGTCTTCGGGTTCGTGTACGGGGCGACGTAGCCCACCAGGTCGTCGCCCGCCGCCCCGAACGCCCAGCCGCCCGACAGGTCGATGCCGGGGCCGAGCGCCTGCTCGATCGGCTGCTGCCACTGCAGCTTGCCGGTCTTCAGCTCGTACGACTCCACCATGGGGTTGGCGGCCAGCCTGAGCAGCAGCACCCGGCTCTTGTCCGACCACTCGACCTCGGAGATGCCGGGCAGCTTCCACAACTGCTTGCCCGTCGCCGGGTCGAGCACCACCATGCGGGCCTTGGCCAGCGCCGTGTGCTCGGACAGGCACACGTAGGGGCCGCAGCGCTGCGGGCCGAACGTCGAGTGCACGGGCCTGGTCCACTTCTTCGCCCCCGTACGCGCGTCGCGGGCGATGAGTGTGGCGTTCCAGCGGCCCTGCTTGGCGGGATCGAGCGCCACCACCACGCTGTGACCGTCGGCCTGCCGCACGAGCGCGGGGGCCGAGACGCCCATGCCGGGCAGGCGGCCCGCCATGGTGGCCGGATGGGCCCACAACTGCCGGCCGTCGCGCAGGCTCATGGCGACGGTCTCCAGCGCGCCCTCCGGCCTCATCGAGGTGACGGCGACCACGTCGGCGCCCACCGCCACCCTGCTGACGACGTTGATCCTGGTGTTGTGCCAGGAGGGGTAGGCGGAGGTGGCGGCGTCGCTGCCGGAGCAGCCGGCGACGGCGAGGCCGGCGGTGAAGGTGCCAGCGAGGGCGAGGGACGGTTTCCACGAGGGCCGGCGCACGGGCAATCCACTCCAATGAGGACGGGGAGTGGCGACTCGGGAGCGGAGGGTGACCGGTCGAGGGTGCGCAGGTGTCAGGTGTCGTTGACCGCCTCGCCGAGCCGCCGGCGGAACAACGTCGCCCACTTGCCGTGCAGGCCCGTCGCCCGCCCGTCGACCCGGGTCGCGGAGACCTCGGTGCCGGGCTCCTCCGCGGCCGTAGCCGCCGCGAGGTAGATCGGTTGCAGTGCTTCGCCGCGCGCGGGCCGCGGCTCAGGCCACAGCCCCAACGCAGCGCACACCGACGGTAGCACCGCGTAAGCGGCCTGCGCGTAACCTCGGTCAGATGGATGGAAACGATCCGGTCCGAACATTTCTGTCGGATTTGTAGCGAACTCCGGGCCCAGGACGTCGGCGAACGCCACCGTACGGCCGCCCGCGTCCACCACCGCCACCGTCTGCGCCGCGGCGAGCTGCCGGCTCCAGCGCCGCGTCACCCAGCGCAGCGGCTGCGCGATGGGCCGCACGGTGCCGAGGTCGGGACACGTGCCCACAACCACCTCCGCCCCCGCGTCACGCAGCCGCCGCACGGCCTTGACCAGATGGCGTACGGCTGTGGCGGGCGACGTCTGCGTGATGATGTCGTTGGCCCCCACGAAGATCACCGCCAGGTCGGGGCTCATGGGCAGCGCGGCGTCCACCTGCTCGGCCAGCTCCGCCGACGGCGCGCCCGACTTGCCCACCACCTTCAGCTCGACCGGCCGGTCGGCCACCGCGGCCAGGCCGTTGGCCAGCAGCACCGCGGGCGTCCGCGCCGGGTCGGTCATGCCCAGGCCGACGGACGTGGAGTCGCCCAGCATGGCCATCCTGATCGGCTCGCCGGGAAAATGGGCGCCGTAGACGCCGTCGGAGTGCGGGCCGTCCAGGCCGTGCGGGCGGCCGATGGCCTTGCGTGCCAGCAGCCCTTCGGCGATCAGCAGGCCGTACGCCGTGGCTCCGAGAGCCGTCAGCCCGCCACCTCCGAACGCCGCAGCGGTAGCGATCTTCCTTGCCGCGCGTGCCATGCCAGCCGGCCACACCACGTACGTGCCCTCCCCAGTCGAACTCGGCGGTAGCGTTTGCATGAAACTAACCGAGGGCCGGCCACCCCCACTGGACCTCGGCCATCGACAAGCTGACCAAGCTTCGGCAAAGAAGGTGAACACCTCGGTGCGCGTTTACGATTCCCTGGTCGACCTGATGGGCAACACGCCCCTCGTCAGGCTGCACAAAGTCACCGCGGGCGTGCCCGCGCAGGTGCTCGCCAAGGTCGAGTACTTCAACCCCGGGGGCTCGGTCAAGGACCGCATCGCGGTGCGCATGATCGAGGCCGCCGAGAAGTCGGGCGCGCTGCGTCCCGGCGGCGTGATCGTCGAGCCGACCTCGGGCAACACCGGCGTCGGCCTGGCCATCGTGGCCCAGCAGAAGGGCTACAGGTGCCTGTTCGTGGTGCCCGACAAGGTGGCCCAGGACAAGATCTCGGTGCTGCGGGCGTACGGCGCCGAGGTGGTGGTCTGCCCGACCGCCGTCTCGCCCGACCACCCCGAGTCCTACTACTCGGTCTCCGACCGGCTGGCCCGCGAGATCCCCAACGCCTGGAAGCCCGACCAATACTCCAACCCGAACAACCCCGACTCCCACTACCACTCGACGGGGCCCGAGATCTGGGAGCAGACCGAGGGCCGGGTCACGCACTTCGTGGCGGGCATCGGCACGGGCGGCACGATCTCCGGCACCGGGCGCTACCTCAAGGAGGTCTCCGGCGGCCGGGTGAAGATCATCGGGGCCGACCCCGAGGGCTCGGTCTACTCCGGCGGGTCCGGGCGGCCCTACCTCGTGGAGGGCGTGGGCGAGGACATCTGGCCGGCCACGTACGACACGGAGATCTGCGACGAGATCATCGCCGTGTCCGACAAGGACTCCTTCAACATGACCCGCAGGCTCGCCCGCGAGGAAGGGCTGCTGGTCGGCGGGTCGTGCGGCATGGCCGTGGTGGCGGCGCTGCGGGTGGCGGCCACGGCGGCGCCCGACGACGTGGTGGTGGTGCTGCTGCCCGACGGCGGCCGCGGCTACCTGTCGAAGATCTTCAACGACGACTGGATGGCCGACTACGGCTTCCTGATCACGTCCTCCGACGAGGGCACGGTCGGCGACGTGCTGGCCCGCAAGGGGGCGGGGCTGCCGGAGTTCGTGCACGTGCACCCGCACGAGACGGTCGGCACGGCCATCTCGATCATGCGCGAATACTCGGTGTCGCAGCTGCCGGTCATGAAGGAGGAGCCGCCGGTCATGGCGGCCGAGGTGGTCGGATCCATCGTCGAGCGCGATCTCCTCGAAGCCCTCTATCACGGCAGGCTCTCCTCCGACGATCCGATCTCCGATCACATGTCCGCGCCGCTACCCACGATCGGCTCTGGTGAACCTGTGGCCATTGCGGTGGAAGCGCTGGAGAAGGCCGATGCGGCGGTTGTGCTGGAGGACGGCAAGCCGGCCGGGCTGATCACCCGCCAGGACCTGCTCGCCTTCCTGGCCAACCACTGACGGGCTCCCGCTCCCTGTCAGGAGAGCGGGAACTCGGCCACCACTTCCCACGCGCCCTCGGGGGACGGGCCCGCGTAGAGCCGTCCCCCCAGCGCCTCCACCCGCTCGGCCATGCCCACCAGCCCGAACCCGCCGCCGAGCCGGGACACGCGCGAATCCGAGCCGGAGCCGAAGTTCCGTACCCGCAGCGTCACCAGCTGCTCAAGGCGGCGTAGCTCCGCCTCCACCCAGGCGGTGCGCGCCGCGTGCTTGCGCACGTTCGTCAGCGCCTCCAGGAGCACCCGGTGCAGGGTGGTCATGACCTCGGGCGGCAGCGTACGGTCGTCGATGCCCTGCCCGATCTCGAAGGCCACCTTCGGCCCCTCGGCCGAGAACCGCTCGGTCATCATGCGCAGGTCGGCCAGCGTGACGCCGGGCGTCCTGCCTGCCTCGTCCGCCGCGCGCAGCACGGTGACCATGCGGCGCATCGACGTCAGCGCGTCCGAGCCGGCCGAGGCGATCGCGTCCAGCGCGGGCAGCACGGCCTGCGGGCTGCTCTCGGCGACCGTACGCGCGGCCTGGGCCTGCACCACGATGCCGGTGATGTGGTGGGCGACCAGGTCATGCAGCTCCCTGGCCAGCTCAAGGCGCTCCGCCCTGCGTACGGAGTGGACCGCCTCGATCCGCCGCTCCTGCTGGAAGCGCAGGTAGCCGCCGACGCCCGCGGTCAGCGTCCAGCTCGCGAACAGCAGGAACGAGAACATCAGCCCCGCGTTGTGGTACTCGCGGCCGCCGGCCTCGGCCATCAGGACGGCGAGGCCGAGGCAGGACAGCAGGGCGGCGTTGCGTACCGGCTCGGCGTGCCGCAGCACGCCGAGGGTCAGGATGAGCAGGGAGCCGGTCTCCGTCATGCCGGGCAGGCCGCCGTTGCCGATGGCGGCCAGCGCCATCGACGTCACGAACGACAGGCCGAGCAGGGCGAGGTAGCCCTGCGTACGGTACCTGCGCCGCAGCACCAGCGCCGTGATGCCGGCCACTCCGCAGATCGGGACGAGCCACTGCTGAGGCCCCAGACCCGCGGCGAACACGACATCGATCAGCAGGAGGAGGCCGAGCCAGCCGTACATGGCCAGCTCGCTGAGCCGGCGGATCCAGTACACGACGCGTTTCGAGTCCCCCACGGCGTCGAGCCTAAGCCTGAAGTCGGACAAGGCGTATCGACCGTTCGGCCGACCGGGCGTTGCGGAGACCAGCCCTTCAGGGGAGGTGGCGGACGGGGGTCCTCGCCGATGCTGGAGAGGTCGGAAAGGGGACAGACATGGTTGCCATCGGGTTCGCCCTCCTGGGGGCCGGGCTGGTCGTCGCGGTGATGCTCGCGCTGGCCGACCCGGTACTGCTCTCGCGCATCAACGGGGAGCGCGCGGAGGGCGGCAGAGGCCGATTCATCGACGCGGACGTCGTTCGGTTGCCCGCGCGGTCCGGCGGGGACCGGCACGAGACCAGGGCGGCCTGAGCCGCCCACCATCCGGGGACCGGGGCTTCGGGCCGCCACCATCCGGGGACCGGGGCTTCGGGCCGCCCACCGTCACGGGCGGGCCGTCGCGGAGGCGCCGGGCCTGGTCGGGCTGGTGTTCGCCGACGGCGTCAGCGCCCCGGCCGGGGCGCTGACGCGGGGCGGCTTGAGCGCGGCGCGCGTCCACTAACGTGGCTGGTATGAGCAACGGTTTTGAGACCCTGGCCATTCACGCAGGTCAGGAGCCCGACCCGCTGACCGGCGCGGTCGTGCCGCCGATCTACGCCACGTCCACCTACAAGCAGGACGGCGTGGGCGGCCTGCGGTCCGGATATGAGTACAGCCGCTCGGCCAACCCGACCAGGACCGCGCTCGAAGCCGCGCTGGCCGCCGTGGAGGGCGGGGCGCGCGGGCTCGCGTTCGCGTCGGGTCTCGCCGCCGAGGACACCCTCCTGCGTACGGTCTGCAAGCCGCAGGACCACGTCATCATCCCCGGCGACGCCTACGGCGGCACCTACCGCCTCTTCTCCAAGGTCCACGAGCGCTGGGGCCTGCACTACGACCCCGTGCCGCTCCACGACCTCGACGCCGTGGCCACCGCCATGACGCAGAAGACGAGGGTCGTCTGGGTCGAGACGCCCACCAACCCGCTGCTCGGCATCGCCGACATCGCGGCGCTGGCGCAGCTCGCGCACGACAACGGCGCGCTGCTGGTCGTCGACAACACCTTCGCCTCGCCCTACCTGCAGCAGCCGCTCGCGCTCGGCGCCGACGTGGTCGTGCACTCGACCACCAAATACGTCGGCGGGCACTCCGACGTGGTGGGCGGCGCGCTGGTGGCCGCCGACGCGGGGCTCGGCGAGGAGCTGGCCTTCCATCAGAACTCCATCGGCGGGGTGGCCGGGCCGTTCGACGCCTGGCTGACGCTGCGCGGGCTCAAGACGCTCGGTGTGCGCATGGACCGCCACTGCGCCAACGCCGAGCGCGTCGTCGACCTGCTGCTGTCGCATCCGAAGGTGACCGAGGTGCTCTATCCGGGGCTGCCCGACCACCCCGGCCACGTGGTGGCGTCGAAGCAGATGCGCAGGTTCGGCGGCATGGTGTCGTTCCGCGTCGCAGGGGGCGAGGCGGAGGCCGTGGCGGTGTGCGACCGCGCCAAGCTCTTCACGCTGGGGGAGTCGCTCGGGGGAGTGGAGTCGCTCATCGAGCACCCCGGCCGCATGACGCACGCCTCGGCCGCGGGGTCGCCGCTCGAGGTGCCCGCCGACCTGGTGCGCCTGTCGGTCGGCATCGAGACCGCCGACGACCTGCTCGCCGACCTCACCCAGGCGCTGGGCTGAGCCGTTCCTGACGGTGGCCCCCTACTCGGGCACCACCATCAGGAAGAGGATCACCAGCCAGATCACCGACAGCAGGCTGCTGATCGCGGCGATCCGCCCGTTCTCGACCTTCGCGTCGTCCTCGGCGCTCTCGTTGGAGAGCGCCTGTACGGCGGCGCGCAGGTCGCGGTCGATGAGGACGAGCAGCACGATGCCCACGATGAACAACGTCATCGACGCCGTCATGTACCACCGGCCGAGCAGCCCGTCGCCCATGACGATGCCGAGGATCAGGCCGAACACGAACACGCCGATGCTGCCGATGGCGTAGATCCTGGTCGTGCGCTGGATGAAGCGCAGCGCGGGCACGTTCTTGGTGCGGATGACCCGGGGCGCCGACATCGTCGCCGCGGTGATCGGACCGAGCGTGAAGATCGCGAATCCGATGTGCAGCCAGAGAAGCAGGTCCATGCGGGAGAGACTAGTCCCCGATGATCTCGCTGGGGGATTCGACACTCTCTTTGCCCTTGGCAGGGCAATGCATGCACAGCTCCATGGCCGTCACCGTGACGACCATGAGCACGACGAGGAGCACCGCGGTAATCATGGGTCCTCCTCCTTCCCCGTCGGGGACGTAAATATCGTCCGTAATGACTAGACGGCTGTGCAACGGAATAAGTTCGGCGCGGGTATGGTTGGACAACGCCGCTTTTTCCTTACCGTTTGGGCACAAGGAGGTGCCGTCCGTGGCCATCAAGCACGTCGAGCCGTACTCCGACGAGTGGCTGCAGCAGCCGATCAGCTACGTGCAGCGCGTTGTCGAACTGCTCGGGTCAGAGGTCTCGGACTGGTGGGAGGGCCCCTGCGATCCGCGTGACGCCACGGTCAAGCTCACCGACGGCACCGCGCTCGTGTGGGACGAAGAGAGCGGGTGGCGGCTCGGCCGGTTCGTCGCCGGCGGGCGCGGGCAGCACACCGAGCTTTCGGGCGTCCGTTATCTCGGTCACGGGCTGCTGCCGCGGCCCGAGCGGGTGCGTGAGGCGCTGCGCGACGCACGCGCCGGGGTGGGAGCCAGCTCGGCCTGGCGCCCCTGCTACCGCTCCCACCGCAACTGCCGCGACGGCTTCGACGTCGCCCTCGACTTCTACTCCCGCCTCGTGGACGCCTGACCCTCGCGCCCGGGGCGCCGTCAGTCCAGGCAGAACTCGTTGCCTTCCGGGTCGAGCATCACGATGTGGCCGCCGCTCATCGGCGGCTGCGGCTCGTACCTCTGGACCCGGGTGGCCCCCAGCTTGAGCAGCCGCTCGCACTCCGTCTCCAGCGCCGCCATGCGCTCGTCGCCCGCCAGGCCGGGAGCGGCACGCACGTCGAGGTGCACGCGGTTCTTCGCGACCTTGTCCTCGGGCACCTGCTGGAAGAACACCCGGGGCCCGGCGCCGTCGGGGTCCTCGATGGCCGAGCTGGTGTTGCGCCGCTCCTCCGGCACGCCCATGCGCTCCAGAAAGTCGTCCCACGCGGCCAGCGGGTCGGCGCCCTCGGGCAGCTCGACCCCGGGAGGCGCGGGGTGGACGTACCCGAGCACGTCGCGCCAGAAGACGGACAGCGCCCGCGGGTCGTGAGCGTCGAAGGTGATCTGAACGTGCCGGCTCATCGCTGCGCGCCTTCCGTGGTTCGTGCGTCGTTCGCAAGGTGGGTGTGCAGGTAGAGGTCGCGCAGCAGGCAGACCTCGGACAGGTGGTGGATCAGCTCGCGGTGGATGTGGAGGACCAGATCCGCCATGGGGGATTCGGGGTACGGCTCCTTGTCGCCGACCGGGACGCGCAGCCCGTCCTCGCCCAGACCCTGGACGCCGGCCAGCCACGCCTCGACCTCCCTGTCCAACTGGTCGAGCGCCTGCGCTGCGGTGCCGGCGTACTCCCAGGTCTCGTACGACGCCGGCGGCCCCCCGAAGTGGGAGGCGGTGCGAGTGGCGAGCACGCCGACGATGACGTGCCCGAGCCGCCAGGCGATGGTGGTGAACGGCGCTGGGACCGGTGTCGGGTAGGCGAAGTCGATGGTGAAGTCTCCCGTCCCGCCCTGGATGGGCGCCGTCGACCGGCCGCGCGGCCACACGCTCCAGGGGCCGGGCACCGGTGACCAGAAGTACTCGTCGTCGGTGAGCCCCTCCAGGCGGGGCCGCAGCTGGTGGGTCCAGTGCCAGGTGAACTGCTCGCGCAGCTTCGTGTTCCAGTCGAACGCGGTTGTGCTCATGGCTCCACGATGACACCCCTAGCGGACAGGATCGGTCCGCAATCTCTGGCAGGCTGAGAAAATGACCCTGGCAAGCGAGGACGAACGCGGAACGACGGAGCGGGTGCTCACCCTGCTCGGGCTGCTCCAGCAGCGCCAGATCTGGACCGGGCCAGAGCTGGCCGCCCGGCTCGGGGTGACCTCACGTACCGTGCGGCGCGACGTCGAACGCCTGCGCACGCTCGGCTACCCGGTGCACGCCAGCCAGGGGGTCGGCGGCGGCTACCAGCTCGGCCCGGGGCAGGATCTGCCGCCGCTGCTCCTCGACGACGAGGAGGCGATCGCCACCGCCGTCTCCCTGCTGGTCGGGGCCGGTGGGGCGGTGGCCAGCGCGGGTGACGCCGCGCTGCGGGCGCTCACCAAGCTCGACCGGGTGCTGCCCACGCGGCTGCGGCACGAGGTGCGGGCGCTGGCCGGCTCGGTGGAGTCCTTCGCCGGTGGCGGCCGGGAGCCGATCGACCCGAAGGTGCTGATGACGCTGGCCAGGGCGTGCCGGGACGAGGTGGAGGTCGCCTTCGCCTACCCGTCGCGGGAGGGGCAGCGGACGCGGACGGTGGAGCCGTACCGGCTGGTCGCCTCCTCCCGGCGCTGGTACCTGCTCGCCTTCGACCTCGACCGCGACGACTGGCGTAACTTCCGGGTCGATCGGATGAGTGAGGTCGCCGCGCGGACCCGGCGGTTCCGGCCACGGGAGGCGCCGGACGCGGCGGCGTACGTGCAGGAGAGCGTCACCACGCGGGTCTACCGGCACCAGGCGCGCTTCCTCGTGCACGCGCCGGTCGAGGTGGTGCGGGCGCAGGTGCCGGCGGCGGCGGGCGTCGTGCACGACCGGGGGAGCGACGGCTGCGAGGTGGTCACCGGCGCCGACAACCTCGACTTCGTGATCATGCACGTGGTGCTGCTCGGACACGACTTCGACGTCCTCGACCCACCCGAACTGGCCGCCCGCTGCCAGGCCCTGTCCGCCCGCCTCCGCGCAGCCGCCCGGGAGGCCAGTCCGTAGCGGGGTTTGTCGCTTATGGTGTGTTTCGTGAGTGCCAGTCAGCATCGCCGTGAGCAGCTCAAGGAGTTCCTGCGTGCCAGGCGCGAAGCGCTCGCGCCCACTGACGTCGGGCTGCCCGCCGCCGGACGTCGCCGCACTCCCGGGCTGCGGCGGGAGGAGGTGGCGGTGCTCGCCGGGGTCGGGGTGTCCTGGTACACGTGGCTGGAGCAGGGGCGCGACATCAAGGTCTCCGGTGCCGTGCTCGACGCGGTCGCCCGCGCGCTGCTGCTGGACGAGGCCGAGCGTACGCACCTGTACGTGCTCGCCGGCCTGAACCCGCCGGACCCGGCAGGGCAGCCGGGCGCCCCCGTGAACGACCAGCTCAGGGCCGTGCTGGACGCCTGGATGCCCAACCCGGCACACGTCCTCGACCGGCACTACGGCCTGGTGGCGATGAACGACGCCTCCCGGCGCGTGTTCGGCTTCGACGCGGACGTCAGCAACTGCATGGTCGCGTTCTTCACCCATCCCATCTACCGGGGCAGGTTCACGGCGTGGGACGAGTTCGCGCCCGACATGGTGGCCGATTTCCGGGCGTCGGCGGCCCGATATCCGGACGATCCGGTCTTCGAGGAGATCGCCGGGGGGTTGCGCGCGGTCAGCCCGGAGTTCGCGGCGTTGTGGGCGCGGAGCGACGTGCGGTCCCGCTCGCAGGGGGTCAAGGCGATCACCCATCCCGAGGCCGGTGACCTGGTGTTCGCGTACTCGCTGTTCCGGCTGCCGGACCGCGCGGACCTGAACGTGGTGCTGCACACGCCCGACCCCGACACCGACACGCAGCGGAAGCTGGAGAGCCTGGTGTTCGTACACCCAGGATGAGCCGGCACTGCCTCGCCTGCGGCTCAGCCCGGACGATGGACGGCATGAAGGCAATCACGATTCCCGCATTCGGCGGCGCTGACGTTCTCCGGCTCGACGAGGTCAAGGTGCCCGAGCCAGGGCCCGGCCAGGTGTCCATCGACGTGGCGTACGCGGGGGCGAACTTCGCCGAGATCCTCTACCGGCAGGGGCTGGCCGACGTGCCGCTGCCGTTCGTCCCGGGCATCGAGGTGTCCGGTCACGTCAGGGCGCTGGGCCCCGGTGTCGAGGGGCTGCGGGTGGGGCAGCCGGTCGCCGCGCTCACGATCGTGGACGGCGGCGGGTACGCCGAGGTGGCGGTCACCGCCGCCGACCTGGTGGCTCCGCTGGACGGGCTCGCGCTGGAGCTCGACGTGGCGGCGGCACTGCCGTCCAACAGCACGACGGCGTTCCTGGTGCTCGACCGGGTGGCTCGTATCGAGCCGGGGGAGAGCGTGCTGGTGCACGCTGCGGCCGGCGGCGTGGGCAGCCAGCTCGGGCAGGCCGCCCGGCTGCTGGGAGCGGGCCGCGTGGTGGGCACCGTGGGCGGCCCGGCCAAGGTCGAGGCGGCCAGGGCGTTCGGGTACGACGAGGTCGTGCTGCGTGCGGCGGCTTCAGGGCGGTTCGACGTGGTCGTGGACATGGTGGGCGGCGCGACCCGCCGCGACAGCCTGGACCTGCTCGCCCCGATGGGCCGGCTGGTCGTCATGGGCAACGCCTCCGGCGCCGAGGACGTCGGCATGCCGGCCAACGAGCTGTGGCTGACCAACAAGACCGTCTCCGGCTTCAACCTGGCCGCCTTCGCCGCCACCCACCCGGAAGCCGCAGGCCAGGCCCTCCGCCGAGCCGTGAACGCCGCCGCAGGCGGCGGCCTGCGCGTCCAGATCGACCGGCTCCCCCTGACCCAGGCCGCAGAAGCCCACCGCCGCATCGAGTCCGGGGGCACCACCGGCAAACTGGTCCTGAAAGTGCAGCACTGAGCAGCACCCGACGAGGACAAACCGGGCGCGACTCAGCGAGGGAGCCGTCATGTGCGGGGCCTCGCCTTCGCGAGGGGAGCCGCCTTTGCGAGGCAGCGCCACGACCACGACAGGCCGGGCGCGCCACGCGAGGCGCCGTCACGCGAGGCGCCGCCACGCGCAGGGCCGGCGCTTCACCGGTGGCTAGGGTTCGGGGGTGTGGAGGGCCAGCATGATGTGCTGGTCGTCGCCGTGGTGGACGATGCCCTCGCGTTGGAAGCCGTGTTTCTCCAGCAGGCGGACCGAGGCGGTGTTGCCCTCGTGGGGGTCGGCGTAGAGCGGCCGGTTGGGCTCCTCGGCGAGGAAGAGCGCCATCGCGCGGCTGCCGATGCCGCGCCCCCAGAAGGCGCGCCCCAACCAGTAGCCGATGAAGCGCCGCTCCTCCTCCCACCACGCCACCAGGTTGCCCGCCGGCTCGCCGTCGACCAGCACGGCCCGCACGTAGACGGTGGGGTCGCCGAGGATGTTGGCCTTCCAGTGGCGCAGGAACGCCTCACGCTCGCGTGGCGCGAACCTCGACCGCCGCGCCGCCTCGGGATCGTGCTCCTGCGCCAGGAACACCTCCAGATCGGCCTCCGTCACGTCTCTCAGCCGTACGTCCATGCCGGGCAGTCTCGCAGGCGGCACCGACAACTTCGCGGCCGTCAGCGCGTGCGTCGCAACCGCAGGAAGTCGCTCACCACGTATTCGCCCAGCCGGTCGGCGCTCGGCGAGAAGACCCGCCCGCCGTTGCGCCGCGCCACCTCGTCCACGAACTCCTTCAGCCGGTCGTCGGCCGCCAGCATGAAGACGTTGATCGTGGCCCGCCGCCGGGTCATCTTGTCCACCTCGGACAGCGTGAGCTCCAGCGTCTCGTGCGACGGCGGCCACTCGAACGCCGAGCGCCCGTTGCGCAGGAGGTGGGCGGTCGGCTCGCCGTCGGTGACGACCAGCACCACCGGCTCGAAGTCGGGGTGGCGGTCGAGGTGGCGCCCGGCGATGAGCAGCGCGTGGTGCAGGTTGGTGCCCTGGACCATGTCCCAGTCGAGCCCGGCCAGCTCGTCGGGCTGCAGCACCCTGGCGTAGTTCGAGAAGCCGATGATCTGTACGGCGTCCTGCGGGAACTTCGAGGCCACCAGCGCCTGCAGGGCCAGCGCGGTCTGCTTGGCGGCGGCCCACGTGCCGCGCAGCGCCATGGAGTAGGACAGGTCGACCAGCAGGCAGACGGCCGCCGCGCTGCGCCGCTCGGTCTCGGCCACCTCGAAGTCGTCGACCGACAGCCGCACCCCGACCCGGTCGCCGAGGGTGACGCCGCCGCTGCGCACGCCGTTGACCAGCGTGCGTACGACGTCGATGGGCTGCTCGTCGCCGAACCGCCACGGCCGCGACGACCCGGTCAGCTCTCCGGCCGAGCCGGCGTCGTGCTGGTCGTGGTCGCCCCTGCGGCCCGCGTCGAGCGAGGAGAAGACCCGGCGCAGCGCGGTCTCGCCGAGCCGGCGCACCGCCTTGGGGGTCAGCTCCAGCTTGCCGCGCCGGCGCAGGAGGTAGCCCTGCTCCTCAAGCTCGCGTTCGATGCGCTTGAGCGCTTCGAGGTCGTCGACGGCGGAGCGGCCGAGCGCGCGGCGTACGGCGTCCTCGTCGATGTCGTCGAGCCGCGCGCCCGGGTAGTCCTGGCGCAGGGCGGTCTCGAGCTGGGTGAGGTCGGCCAGCTCCTCAAGCGCGGTGACGGCGTCGCCCATGGCGAGCGGCTCTTCACCGGTGAGGCGCTCGGGGGCGTTCCAGGCGAGGTCGGGGCGGCGGGAGTAGAGGGCCTCGCCGAGCCGGCGCATCTCGTCGGCCAGGCCCGCCTGCTCAAGGGTCTGGTTCATCAGGTTGCCCAGCTCTTCGCGCTGGCGCGGCGTCATCGAGGCCAGCATGCGCTGGGTGGCGGCGGCGCGGCGGGCGAGGATGTCGACCAGCTCGTCGAGGTTGCGGGGCTTCTCGGGGAACAGGTCGCCATATTTCGCCATAAATTGCTCGAAATCGGCTTGGGTGTGCTCGCCGCGGGCGTCCTTGTCGAGCATCCCGTTGAGGTCCGCCATCATCTCGCGGACGCGCCGCATCGCCTCGGGATCGGGGTTGGCCAGCGCGTCGCGCAACCCCCTGAACTGGCTGTCGAGCACCTCCCTGCGCAGCAGGTCGCGCAGCTCCTCGAAGGTCTGCCTGGCCGCCTGGGAGCGCCAGTCGTAAGAGCTCAGCTCCTGGATGGCGCTCGCGGTGTCCTCGGGCAGCGCGTCGAGGCCCGCCTCCCGCAGCCGCGCGTCGTCGGACGGGTCGGGGAACAGCTCGGCCCGCTCCTGCCCGATCGCCTTGTCCAGCAGCGCCCTCGCCCGCTCCAGCGTGCCGTCGAGCCGCCCGCGCTCGCGCAGGTCACGGCGGCGCTTGCGGACCTCCCTGAGCATGTCGTCGAGCCCGCGCCGCTCCTGGGTGCCCGGCAGGCCGCGCTTGAGCAGGTCGCGCAGGGCGTGGACCGGGGTCGAGCCCGACAGGATGGCGTCGCCCATCTCGTCGAGCGCGGCGCGTACGTCATAGGGAGGCGCCAGGGGATCGGGGCCGTCGTGGTACTCGCCATAGCGGAAGGCCATCACGAAACCACGCTAACCCCGAAACGAGCCCCGTGGTGTTACGCCGAGAGCTCAGGCGTCGCCGAAGACCTCCCACACCTGGTTGAGCGCGTCGGAGCCGGGCGTGTAGTCGACCTTCGCCAGGACGGGGTACTTGACGGTCTTGAGGGCCTTCGTCAGGTCCGTCCACCTGCACGGTTTCTTGCCCAGGCCGTTCTTGTCCGCGTTGACCGGACGGCCGGTGAGCCAGCCGTCGCCGCAGCGGGCCGTGGTGCGGGAGAACGTGGTCGCGTACGTGTAACCCAGCTTGACCGTCTTTCCGCCGCTCGCGAACAGCACGGTCGTGTCGTTCACCCGCTTGATCGTCCCCGTGGCCGTCCGCGGCTCGGGCCACTCGTTGAGCAGGATCTCGTTGACCCGGGTCGCCGCGCCGCCGCGGTACTCGACCCGCACCGGCACGGGCCCGCGGGCCAGCGAGGCGGTCAGGTCGGCGGGCGCGCAGCGCGTACGGCCCAGGCCGTTGCCGTCGAGCGCGACCCTGCCCTCGGTCTCCTTCAGGTCGCAGGCCGTCGTGACCCGCCCGTACGCGGCCTTGGCGTAGCCGAGCCGCAGCTCCTTGACCCCGGCGGCGCTCGCCAGCCGGTGGAACTTGGTGCCCTTGACCCGGGCCGCCTTCTTGGGCACGAGCCGCAGGCGGCCCTGGCCGTCGGCCCACGCGTACCCGTACGCGGACGTGGCGGCCTCGGCGGGTGCCGCGAACCCGCCCAGGACGAGAGCGGCGGCGGTGGCGCAGGCAAGCAGGCGCATGACGGTCTCCCCCGGCTAAGTGATGAACTCACCCCCTTTGACGCGGGAGACCGCCGACATGTTCACGTGCGGTAAACGGTCACGCCGTCAAGATCTTCCTTGGACAGCCGCCGCATCAGGTAAAGACCCTCAAGGGCGAACTCCAGCGCCGCCGCCGCGTGCCCGGGCGACTCCTCGCCCGCGCCCATGCCGAGCCGCGACATGACCTTGGCGAGACCGGCGACCGGCCCGATGCGGGTGAGCAGGTCACCGGCGGAGACCAGCTCGCCCGACTCCACCTGGTTGCCCTCGGCGAACTTGTCGGTCACCGGCGACAGGTCCATGCCGCCCAGCCGGCTCCTGAACGTCTCGGCCGTCGCCCGGCGCAGCAGGTGGGCCAGGATCTCGGTCTCCCTGCCCTCCTCGCTGACCTCGAACTCCACCTTGCCGCGCAGGCTGTGGACCACGCAGCCGAGGTCGACCACGCGGGTGACCGGCTGGTCCTCGCCCATGATGGCGGCACGGCGCACCGCCGAGGCGGCCGCGGTCTCGGCCGCGGCGATCGAGAACCTGGCCGACACGCCGGAACGGGCGTCGACCGCGGTCGACTCGCGGACGAGCCGGGTGAAGCGGGCGATCACCTCGATCAGGTGCTCGGGGACGTCGGCCCCGATGTCGGGCATGGACTCCTGGCGGATGAGCGTCAGCTCGTCCTCGACGGTCAGCGGGTAGTGGGTGCGGATCTCGGCGCCGAACCGGTCTTTCAGCGGCGTGATGATCCGGCCCCTGTTGGTGTAGTCCTCGGGGTTGGCGCTGGCGATGAGCAGCAGGTCGAGCGGCAGGCGCAGGTTGTAGCCGCGCACCTGGACGTCGCGCTCCTCCAGCACGTTGAGCAACGAGACCTGGATGCGCTCGGCCAGGTCGGGCAGCTCGTTGACGGAGAAGACGCCGCGGTTGGTGCGCGGCACCAGGCCGTAGTGGACCGTCTCGGGGTCGCCGAGCCGGCGCCCTTCGGCGATCTTGATCGGGTCGACGTCGCCGATCAGGTCGCCCACGGAGGTGTCGGGAGTGGCGAGCTTCTCGCCGTAGCGCTCGTCGCGGTGCTTCCACGCCACCGGCAGCTCGTCGCCCAGCTCCCGCGCCAGAGCCTGGCAGCGGGTGCAGGCCGGCGCGTACGGGTGGTCGTTGATCTCGCAGCCCTCGATCACCGGCGTCCACTCGTCGAGCAGGCCCGTGACCGTGCGGATGAGCCGGGTCTTGCCCTGACCGCGCTCGCCCAGCAGAACCAGGTCGTGCCCGGCGAGCAGCGCCCGCTCCAGGTGGGGCAGGACGGTGTCGTCGAAGCCCACGATGCCGGGGAAGCGGGGCTCACCCGCCCGCAGCTTGGCCAGCAGGTTTTCCCGGACCTCGGCTTTGACGCTGCGATGAACGTGGCCGCTCTCTCGCAACTCGCGGAGAATACGTGGCTGATGCACGGGAACGAGACTACGTCCCCAGCGAGGAATGTGGCAGAGACTTTCGCACCTGGCGGAGATTTCGGATCTTGACTATTAGGTGACGGTTCGTGCGCGTGCTTGTCCCTTTAGTGGGGAGAATCGGGCCTAGGGAACTTGGACATGTCGAGGGAGGCGAGATCCGTGGCCTTGATGACAAGCCGCTTCGCCGACGGCCTCGCCGTGGGTTCCGACCTGGTGGAGGCCGCGGAGAACGCCGTCGGCCAGGCACTGTCGAGGCTCAGCGGCCAAGCAGATCTGGTCTGCTTCTTCATTTGCGGCGACGACCCCGACGACGTCGCCAGGGCCGGCGAGGCCGCGATGAAACTCGCGCCCGAAGCGCACGTGATCGGATGCAGCGCCACCGGAGTGATCGGTGACGGCCAAGGGGTGGAGCTGACGCCCGCCGTGAGCGCGTGGGCGGCGACCCTGGAGGGTGCTCGGCTCACCACGTTCGCGCTGGAGACGCTGGCGGCCGAGGACCGGTTCGTGGTCGTGGGGCTGCCGGAGCGCAATGGGGACGACCACGTGGCGATCCTGCTGGCCGACCCGTACACCTTCCCGACCGACGCGTTCGTGGAACGCTCGGTCGACGTGCTCGGCGAGCTGCCGCTCATCGGCGGGCTGGCCAACGGGCTGCAGGGACGCGGGTCCGTACGCCTCTTCGCCGACGGCGAGATCTACACCGAGGGCGCCATCGGCGTGCTGCTCAGCGGGCCGATCAAGGTCAGCACGGTGGTGAGCCAGGGCTGCCGGCCGATCGGCCCCAGCATGGTCGTCACCGCCTCCGAGGACAACCTGCTGCTGGAACTGGCCGGGCAGCCCGCGCTCGCCCGCCTCGAGGACATCGTCAGCGACCTCGACGAGGACGACCGCGAGCTCGTCGCCTCAGGGCTGCAGATCGGCCTGGCCATGGACGAGTACGCCGAACGCCACGAACGCGGCGACTTCCTCATCCGGGGCGTCATCGGCATCGACCCCGACAGGGAGGCCGTCGCCATCGGGGACGTCGTCGAGGTCGGCAGGACCGTACGCTTCCAGGTCCGCGACGCCGCCACCGCCGACGAGGATCTCTACGACCTGCTCGACGCCCACCGCGAGGAGATCGGCAAGGTGGACGGGGCACTGCTGTTCTCCTGCAACGGCCGCGGCTCCGCCATGTTCGGCACCGCCGACCACGACCCCGTCGCGCTGCGCGACACGCTGGGCCCTATCGGCGTGGCGGGCTTCTTCGCCGCCGGCGAGGTCGGCCCGGTCGCCGGCCACAACCACGTCCACGGCTTCACCGCCTCCGTCCTGGTCTTCTCCAGCCCTTCGAGCACGCCGTGACGCTGCCCGCTGACGGGTCTTTCGAGCACGCCGTGACGCTGCCCGCTGACGGGTCTTTCGAGCACGCCGTGACGCTGCCCGCTGACGGGTCTTTCGAGCACCCCGTGACGCTGCCCGCCGACCGGGGCTCAGGGCCGGCCGTGTCTGTCCTGCGGGTCGGGACTTCGTGATCCTCGCCATCGATGTCGGCGGCACCAAGCTGGCCGCCGGCCTGGTCTCCCGCGACGGGACGGTAACCGGATCGCGGCGGGTCGCGACGCCGCAGGGCGCGGACGCCGAGACCCTCTGGCGTACGCTCATCGCCCTGGTCGAGCCCCTCGCGGGTCACGCGGAGGCGGTGGGGGTGGGTTGCGGCGGTCCGATGAGCTGGCCGGACGGCGAGGTCTCGCCGCTCAACATCCCCGGCTGGCGGCGCTTCCCGCTGCGCGCCCGCCTCGCGGAGCAGTTCCCCTCTTTACCGGTACGCCTGCACAATGACGCCGTCTGCCTGGCCGTGGCCGAGCACTGGCTGGGCGCCGGGCGCGGCAGCAGAGACATGCTCGGGATGGTCGTCTCCACCGGCGTGGGCGGCGGCCTGATCCTGGGCGGCCGCCTGGCCCACGGCCGCACCGGCAACGCCGGGCACATCGGCCACGTCGTGGTCGAGCCCCACGACGGCCCCCGCTGCACGTGCGGCGGCCACGGCTGCCTCGAAGCAGTGGCCCGCGGCCCCGCCCTGACCTCCTGGGCCCTGGCGAACGGCTGGCACCCGAACCCCCGCAAACCCCCGGCTCCCGTCCCCGCACCGATCACCGCCCAGCCGAACATCGCTGTAGGACTCGGCGCCGCAGGTGGCGAGCCCGGATGGTCCGCTGGGACGCACGTACGGACCGCTCAACGGGCCGGCGAGGGCGCACCCCACGCCAATGCCGCCGTGGGTCGCGTGCTGACCGGGAGCGGTCCTGACGGGGAGGGAGTCGCGTACCGGGAGGGTCGGGAGGCGGCCGGGAGCGGTCCTGACGGGGAGAGGGTCGCGTTCCAGGAGGGCCGGGAGGCGGCCGGGAGTGGTCTTGACGGGGAAGGGGTCGCGTACCGGGAGGATCGGGAGGTGACGGCGCGGGAGCTGGCGGCGGACGCGCTGGCCGGGGATCCGGTCGCCGTACGGGCGATGCGACGGGCCGGGCGGGCGCTCGGCGTGGCGATCGCCTCCGCCACGCACCTGTGCGACCTCGGCCTGGTCACCGTCGGCGGCGGGCTGGCGCAGGCGGGGGAGCCGCTGTTCGGCCCATTGGAGGAGGCGCTGCGCGAGCACGCCAGAATGGGCTTCGCCCGGGACATCGAGGTGTTGCCCGCCGCACTCGGCCAGGACGCGGGCCTCGTCGGCGCCGCCGCCCTCCACCTGGCCGCCGACCGCTACTGGCCCACCTGACCCCCGGTCCAAAGGCCCGGAAAGCGACGCTCCCTTCGGCCTGTGAGGCTCGGGGAGCGACGCGTGCTTCGGCCTGCGGGACCGGGGGAGGGATGCGGCCTTCGGCTTATGTGGCTCGGGAAGCGACGTGCGCTTCGATCTGCGGGGCCCGGAGAGCGACGCGCCCCTTGCCTGCGAAGGCCGGAGAGCTCAGGCCACGGCAGTCTGAAGGCCCGGTGCCCGTCGCTGCTCGGGGAGGGGCACCGGGTCGAGCCCTCGTCAGGGGTGGGTGGTGGTGAGGGTGGGGCCGTTGTCGGGGTCGGTGCGGGAGTTCGTTGACGGGCCCTCGTCCTGCTGGTCGCCGGGCCTGCCCTGGTCGGGGGGCGGCAGGGGGAGGGAGGTGGGTTCGCATGGAGCCACTTGGCCCTCGACGATTTCCAGGCTGGTGGCGGCGGGAGGTGCCGCGTCGCCCTGGGCGCTCTTCGAGACGGTCAGGACCAGTGTGGAGCCCTTGGGGACCTGGCCCTTCTCGATGGTGAACGCGATGCCGTCGCCGTCCTTACGGATGCCCGTCGCGAAGGCACCTCCCGCGTCCGCGTGACGGCCGCGCGGCGCCTTGCAGGTCTGGCCCTCGGGCAGATAGTCCACCGCCGCTGGGACGCCGGCCGCGGCCAGGTCGCGTTCGAGGCCGTCGGGGTCGGTGAACGCGTGGATGCGTACGGTCACCCCGCCGTCGGAGCCCTTGCCGACCGCGTACGCGGGCTTCCCGCCCACCCCGGCCAGCACCACCACCGCCGTGGCGGCCGCCGCGACCCCCGCCACCGCGGCGGTCAGCCCCACCAGCCGGCGCGGGCGCCGTGCGGGCGCGGCCACCCCTGACGTCACTCCCGGCGTCGCCCCCGGCGTCACTTCCGGCGTCGTCTCTGTCGCCATCCTCGTCCTCATCTCGTCCTTGAGTGCACTGAGAAGGCGGTCCTCGAAGGTGCTCACGTCTGTCCTTCCACGTACACGGCCGATGGCGAAGCGACGCCGGAGAGTGCACGTCTGGCCCGGTGGAGTCTGACCCGCGCGGTCACCTGCCTGATGCCCAGCGCGGCTGCGGCCTCGGTGACGGTGAGCTGGTCGATAGCGACCAGCTCGAGCACCGCCCGCTCGCCCTCGGGCAGCACCGCCATGGCCTCGAGAGCGCCGCGCATCCGCCGCTCGGCGTCGATGCGCTCCTCCATCCTGGCCAGGTCGTCGTCGTCCATCAGCCGCCGCCCGGCGGCCCGGCCGGTGGCCCGCGACTCGCGAGCCGCCCGCCGGTGCTGGGCCGACACCACGTTGCGTGCGATGCCGTACAGCCAGGCGGCCTCGCTGCCCCGGCCGGCGCGGTAGGTGTGCGCGGAGTCGAGCACCGCCAGGAAGACGTCGGCTGTCAGGTCCGCGGCCAGGTGGGGGTCGCTGACCCGGCGGACCACGAACCGCTGGACGGCGTCGACGTGGCGGCGATAGAAGGCCTCAAAGGCCCCGGGGTCTTCGTTGAGGCGCACCGGCCTCGCTCCCTTCGTCGTTCGCCCTTACACCCCTACTTGGACCGGGCGGCGGGAAGCGTTTCCGGGCGCGGTCAGGCGGGACGGCTGGGCTGGAAGAGCCAGGCGTCGAAGAGGGGGCCGAGGTCCTTGCCCGACAGCCGCTCGGCCAGGTCGATGAACTCCTCGGTGGTGACGTTGCCGTAGCGGTGCTCGGCCGTCCAGGTCTTGAGCAGGGTGAAGAACGTGGGGTCGCCGATGGCCTTGCGCAGCGCGTGGAGCGTCATGCCGCCGCGCGTGTAGACGGACTGGTTGAACAGGTCGTCGGGCTTGGCGCGGCCGGGCGGGTAGGACCACATGGGGTCGGACGCGGGCCGCGCGTGGAGCTCGTTGAACGTGGCGTCGGCGGTCTTGGTGCCCTTGTGCTCGGACCACAGCCATTCGGCGTAGGTGGCGAAGCCCTCGTTGAGCCAGAGGTCCTTCCACCGCTTGACGGTCAGGCTGTTGCCGAACCACTGGTGGGCCAGCTCGTGCGCGATGATCGCCTCGTCGGGCTCGAAGCCGCCGTAAAGGGGCTTGGTCTGGTTTTCCAGCGCGTAGCCGGCGGAGTAGTCGTCGACGACGCCGCCGGTGGAGGCGAACGGGTAGGGGCCGAAGACCGTCGTCCAGTAGTCGGTGATCTCGCCTGAGGCGGTGTAGAGGTGGTCGAGCGAGCGCTTGAACCTGGGGTCGGTGGCGGCGAGGTTGGGTATGCCGGCGGCGGTCTTGCCCTCGCGCAGGTCGAACTTGCCGAGCGTGGCCGTGGCGAGGTAGGTGGCCATGGGGTGGCGCTCGCTCCACTTGTAGGTGGTCAGGCCGCCCCTGGTGGCGGGCTTGGCCGTCATCTCGCCGTTGGCCAGGGCGGTGACCCCGGCGGGCACGGTGATGGTGAAGTCGAAGGTGGCCTTGTCGGCGGGGTGGTCGTTGCTGGGGAACCAGGTCTTGGAGCCGTTGGGCTCGGAGGCCACGAAGGCGCCGTCGGGGGTGGGGATGAAGCCGTAGGTGCCGAGGTTGGCGCTGTCGTTGGCGGGCCTCGGCCGGCCGGAGTAGGTGACCTTGACGGTGAAGGAGGACGAGGCGCCGATCGCCTTGGCCGGGCGCACGGTCAGCTCGGAGCCCTGCCGGGTGAAGGTGGCCGCCGCGTCGTCGACGGTCACCCCGCGCACGTGCAGGCCGGTGAGGTCGAGGTTGAAGCTGGACAGGTCTTGGGTGGCGGCGGCGCGGATGGTGGCGACCCCGTCGAGGCGCTTGCCCTTGGGCGTGTAGGTGACGTCGAGGTCGTAGTGGGCGACGTCGTAGCCGCCGTTTCCGTCTTTCGGGAAGTCGGGGTCGCCGATGCCGGCCGCCCCCGCGCGCTCGCCCCCGACCACCGAGTTGCCGATCGGCGGCGGCTCGTCGCTCGCCGTGCAGGCGGTCAAGGTGCTGAGCGCCGCCAGCAACGCCACCCCGCTTCTGGTGAAACGCATACGAGCCCCCTTCGTATCGTGACCAGAAGTTTACGCTGAGTCAGGCGATGACGACGACGGTCCTGGCGGCTTTGTCGTGCAGGGCCTGCTTGCGCGGGTCGAAGAGGATCCAGCCGAGATCGAGCAACGCGCCCAGGCAGCAGAACCAGATGAGCACGCTTTCCACGGCCTGCCTGACGGCGACCTGCCCCACGCCCATACTGCCGCCGGATTCCGCCACGACACGGATGCCGAAGAGTTTCTTTCCCAGAGTCTGACCATTCCAGAAGGCGTGGAGCAGCCAGAAGTAGAGAAAGGCGACCAGGCCGGCGAAGAAGGTGTGCTCGACGGGATAGCGCGCCCACACGCCCGCGTCCCAGGCGTAGGTCCAGGTCGTCCAGGTGAAGGGGGTGGTGATGACGTTGACGATCAGCCAGTCGAGCACGCCGGCGAACAACCGCCGCCAGCGCCCCGCCAGCCCCGGAGGCGGCAGTCCCATGCGGGGATGGATGACCGCCGCCCCGCCGAGGCAAACCACCGGCTACATCAAAGGTTGCCCCTGCGCTCCTGCTCGCGCTCGATGGCCTCGAACAGCGCCTTGAAGTTGCCCTTGCCGAAGCCGAGCGAGCCGTGCCGCTCGATGAGCTCGAAGAAGACCGTGGGCCTGTCCTGCACCGGCTCGGTGAAGATCTGCAGCAGGTAGCCGTCCTCGTCGCGGTCCACGAGGATCTTGCGCTTCTTCAGCTCCTCGATCGGCACCCGCACCCGCCCGATGCGCTCGCGCAGCTCGGGGTCGTCGTAGTAGGAGTCGGGGGTGGCGAGGAAGCGCACTCCGGCGGCGCGCATGTGGTCGACGGTGGTGAGGATGTCGTTGGTGGCGAGCGCGATGTGCTGCACGCCCGGTCCGCCGTAGAACTCTAGGTACTCGTCGATCTGCGACTTCTTGCGGCTGACCGCCGGCTCGTTGAGCGGGAACTTGACCTTGCGGCTGCCGTCGGCGACGACCTTGGACATGAGCGCGGAGTATTCGGTGGCGATGTCGTCGCCGATGAACTCCGCCATGTTGGTGAAGCCCATGACCTTCCGGTAGAACTCCACCCACTCGTCCATCTTGCCCAGCTCGACGTTGCCGACGCAGTGGTCGACGGCCTGGAAGAGCCGGCCGTTCTTGGTGGCGGGCGGGGCGACCAGCGGCTCGGCGGCGGCGTAGCCGGGCAGGTAGGCGCCGCCGTAGTTGGACCTGTCGATCAGGGTGTGCCGGGTCTCGCCGTACGTCGCGATGGCCGCGAGCTGCACCTTGCCGTGCTCGTCCTCCAGCGTGTACGGCTCCGCCAGCCCTCGCGCTCCGTGCGCCACGGCGTGGGCGTAGGCGGCCTCCACGTCGGGCACCTGGATGGCCAGGTCGATGACCCCGTCGCCGTGCGCGGCCACGTGCCGGGCCAGGTCGGTGTCGGGCCGCAGCGACCCGCGGAACTCGAACGTGGCGCCGCCCGAGGTCAGCACGTACGCGGCCGTGTCCCGATCACCGTTCTCCGGGCCCCGGTAGGCGACGAGCCGCATGCCGAAAGCGGTCGAGTAGTAGTGGGCCGCCTGCCTGGCGTTGCCCACGGCGAACACCACGGCGTCCATGCCGTTGACCGGAAAGACATCACTCATACCACCAACTCTCGATTTTCCTGGACGAGTTGCGCAAGAGTTACTTATATGAGTGCACAATCTGCCTAGTATCAGCCCGCCATAGGGGGTAGATCTGTACAGCATGACGATCGATGACCTCGACGCCCGCCTCATCGCCCTGCTCGCCGCCGAGCCCCGGCTCGGCGTGCTGGAGTGCTCGCGCCGGCTCGGCGTGGCGCGCGGCACCGTGCAGGCCAGACTCGACCGCCTCATGGACCGCGGCGTGATCACCGGCTTCGGCCCCGACGTGTCGCCCGCCGCGCTGGGTTACGGCGTGACGGCGTTCGTGACGATGGAGATCAGGCAGGTGGCCGGGCACGACCCGGTGGCCGACCGGCTCGCGGCCATCCCCGAGGTGCTGGAGGTGCACACGATCACCGGCGACAGCGATCTCCTCTGCCGCGTGGTGGCGCGGACGAACGCCGATTTGCAGCGGGTTATCGATTTGATCGTCGATGTACGGGGCGTACTCCGGACTAATTCGATCATCGCCCTGGACACTCCGGTTCCCTACCGAGTGCTGCCTTTGGTCGCCGATGTTCCACGTCGCGAGGGCCGCCGGTCGTAGTATCGCTAGGGACGAGGCACCGTTGTGGATCGTTTACCCTTGGCATTCGCCCAGCTTGCGGGGGTTGGGCGAGGGTCGACGAGGGGGGTGGCCGAAGGGTGCGTAGTGGTGGTGGAAAAGGAATGCGGAAGCGGCGGATTCTCCGAATAGTCCTGATATCCAGTGGCGCGGGAATCCTCGTACTGATCGGGCTTTTCGCCGTTGCGTGGGCACTGACTCCCATTCCGGACGAGACCCAGAAGCAGGCGACCGCACAGGGTTCCGTGATCTATTACCGCGACGGCAAGAGCGTGCTGGCCCGGCAGGGCGTCGACCGCCGGCGGGTCGATCTGTCGCAGGTGCCCAAGCACGTACGCGACGCCGTCATCGCCGCCGAGAACCGCTCCTTCTACGAGGACGCCGGCGTGTCGGTCAAGGGCACCGCGCGGGCCGTCTGGTCCACGCTCACCGGCCGCCAGCTCCAGGGCGGCTCCACCATCACCCAGCAGCTCGTCCGCAACTACTACAGCGGCCTCAGCCAGGAGCGCTCGGTCACCCGCAAGTTCAAAGAGATCCTCATCGCGGTGAAGGTCGACCAGTCCAAGTCGAAGGACTGGGTGCTGGAGCAATACCTCAACACGATCTACTTCGGCCGCGGCGCCAACGGCGTCCAGTCGGCCGCCCGCGCCTACTTCGGCAAGGACGTCGAGAAACTCAGCGTGGCCGAGGGCGCCTACCTGGCGGCGGTGATCCAGCAGCCCAGCCGCTTCGCCGACCCCAAGGGCTCCGACCTCGCGGCGGCCAGGGCGCGCTGGCAGTCGGTGATCAAGGCGATGGGGCAGACCGGCGCGCTGACCCCGCAGCAGGTGGCCGCCGAGCGCTTCCCCGAGCTGATCGAGCCGAAGAAGCCGTTCGAGCTCAAGGGCCAGGCCCAATACATGCTGGAGCAGGTCACCGCCGAGCTCAACCGGCGCGGCTACAGTGACGAGGACATCAACAGCGGCGGCCTCAAGATCGTCACGACCTTCGACAAGAAGCTCATGCAGGCCGCCAAGCGGGCGGTCACCGAGGTGCTGCCCGACGCCACGCCGAAGAAGGTGCGCACCGGGCTCGCCGCCGTCGACCCCGCCACGGGCGAGGTCGTGGCCTTCTACGGCGGCAAGCCGTCGCAGTCGAAGTACTACGACAGCGCGTTCTCGGCCAAGGTCATGGCCGGGTCGACGTTCAAGCCGTACACGCTGGCCGCCGCGCTCGACAACGGCTTCGACCTGTCCACCAGGGTCGACGGCAACTCGCCGCTGCGGGTCGCCTCGGCCGCGCAGGCCATCCCCAACGACGGCGACCGCTCGTACGGGCAGATCAACCTGATCTCCGCCACCCAGAACTCCGTCAACACCGCCTTCGTCGACCTCGGCCAGAAGGTCGGGCTCGACAAGGTGGCCGAGGTCGCCGAGGCGGCCGGCATCCCCGCGTCCCAGCTCGACCAGCACAAGCACGCCGCCGCCTTCCCGCTCGGCGTGGCGTCCGTCAGCGCCGTCCAGAACGCCTCGGGCTTCTCCACCTTCGCCAACAAGGGCGTGCACATGGAGGCCCACGTGGTGAAGTCGGTGACCGACGCCGAGGGGCGCGAGCAGGTCGTCGAGCCGGTCGCCACCAAGGTGGTCGGCGAGCAGGCCGCCGCCGACACCACGTACGCGATGCAGCAGGTCGTCAAATACGGCACCGGCACCGCCGCCCGGCTCTACGACCGCCCCGTCGCCGGCAAGACGGGCACCACGGACGAGTCGAAGTCGGTCTGGTTCAACGGCTTCACCCCGCAGCTCTCGGTCGCGGTCGACATGTTCCGCGACGACAACGCCACCGTCACCATCCCCGGCTACGGCACGCAGTTCGGCGGGCAGCTGCCGGCGCAGATCTGGCGGGCGTTCATGACCGAGGCGATGGCGGGCAAGCCCGTCGAGGAGTTCCCCGAGCCTTCCGAGTACGGCTGGTCGTCCGGCTACACCGAGCCCGACCGCGACCGTGACCTGCCCAGGCCCGACTACACCGCGCCGCCCGCCGACCCCGGCTGGGACGACCCCGAGTCCGACCCCGTCCTGCCGCCCACCGACGAGCCGCCGACGGACGAGCTGCCCGACGACCTGGGCCGCTCGGGCGGGCCGCCAGAGGAGACGGCGCCGCCGGAGACGGACGAGCCCGACCAGCCGTCCATTCAGCAGGACGACCTCCAGGACACCCGCCCCCAGGACGGCCGCGACCGCCAGCCCGCGGCTTGACCCGGCTCAGCCGGCCAGTTCGGCTTCGAGGGCTTCGACGGTGGTCACCGGCATGCGGCAGGTGAAGCCCCTGCACACGTACGCCGCGGGCGCCCCGCCGACCGGGCCGCGCCCCTCCAGCAGGGCGGGGTAGCCGTCGCCGCCGGGCCGGCCGAGTGCCACCACCAGGCCGGGCGCGTCGGAGAGCAGCGCCGCGCGGTGCAGCTCCGCCGTACGCGGGTCGTCGGCCGCACCCACCACCGCGACCTCCACGGGCCCCGACAGCGCCGCCCGCGCCACGGCCAGCCCCCACCCGGCGAACCTGGCGTGCCCGCCGGCCAGCACCGACACGGTGCCGAGCGCGGCCTGCGCGGCCTCGCGGTGCCGGGTGGAGCCGGTCAGGGCGGCGTACGACAGCAGCGCCCCAGCGGCCGCGTACTGGCCTGAGGGGGTCGCGTTGTCGGTCGGGTCCTGGGGACGCTGGAAGAGGCGTTCGGCGTCGTCAGCGGTGTCGTAGAAGCCGCCGGCCCCATCGGAGAACCGGTCGAGCACGGTGTCGAGCAGGGAGCCCGCGAGCCGGAGCCACCTGGGCTCGCCGGTGACGCCGTAGAGGGAGATCAGCCCCTCGGCCAGGTCGCCGTGGTCCTCCAGCACGCCGGCGTTCGTGCCGGCCCGGCCGTCCCTGGAGGTGCGCAGCAGCCGGTCACCGTCGACGTGGACGTCCGCCAGCAGCTCGGCCGCCTGCGTGGCCGCCGCGACCAGATCGGGCCGCTCGAACGCGACGCCGGTCTCGGCCAGCGCCGCGATGGCCAGGCCGTTCCACGCGGCCACCACCTTGTCGTCGCGGCCGGGACGGATCCGCCGCTCCCTGGCGGCCAGCAGCCGGGTTCGTACGCTGTCGTAGCGGGCCGGGTCCTCGGGGTCGCGCAGGAGCTGCAGCACCGAGGCGCCGTGCTCGAACGTCCCCTGCGGGGTCACCTCGAACAGCCCGGCCGCCCACCGGCCGTCGTCCTCGCCGAGCACCTCGCGCAGCTCGTCCGGCGTCCAGACGTAGAACTTGCCCTCCACGCCCTCGCTGTCGGCGTCGAGCGCGGAGGCGAACCCGCCCTCGGGCGTGCGCAGCTCGCGCAGCATCCAGTCGGCGGTCTCCAGCGCCACCCGCCGCGCCAGCTCGCCGCCGCCGGCCCGCCACCAGTGCGTGTAGACGCGCAGCAGCAGGGCGTTGTCGTAGAGCATCTTCTCGAAGTGCGGGACCACCCAGCGGTCGTCCACGCTGTAGCGGGCGAAACCGCCGCCGAGCTGGTCGTACATGCCGCCGCGGGCCATCGACTCCAGCGTCTTGACGCTCATCTCGCGCTCGCCCGAGCGCAGCAGGAACTCCAGCACCATCGACGGCGGGAACTTGGGCGCGCCGCCGAACCCGCCCGAGGCCGCGTCGAACGACTCCCGCAGATTCCCTACGGCCTGCCGCAGCGTCTCCTCGCCCGGCTCGGGCCCGCTGGGCAGCGAGGTGTGCGCGTTGAGCGCCTCGACGACCTTGGCGCCCTGACTGACGACGGAGTCGCGGTCGCCCGTCCAGACGCGGTGCACCTCCTGCAGCAGCCTCCTGAACTGGGGCCGCGGGAAGTAGGTGCCGCAGTAGAACGGATGGCCTTCTGGCGTGGCGAACACCGTCATCGGCCAGCCGCCCTGACGGGTCATGGCCTGCGTGGCGTTCATGTAGACGGCGTCGACGTCGGGACGTTCCTCGCGATCGACCTTCACGTTGACGAAGTGCTCGTTCATCAACGCGGCCGTCTCGGCGTCCTCGAAACTCTCGTGAGCCATGACGTGACACCAGTGACAAGCCGAGTAGCCCACGCTGATCAGCAGGGGCACATCACGCCGCCGCGCCTCCGCGAACGCCTCCTCACCCCAGGGCCACCAGTCGACGGGGTTGGCCGCGTGCTGGAGCAGGTAGGGGCTCGTCGCGTCTTTCAAGCGGTTCATCAGGACCTCCCCGGCCCACCCTAGCCACCCCGTCGTGGCGGACCTCACGGTGACGTGCGGCATGGCGCGGGCACGCGTAGGTTACGAGGGGTGGATATCAAGTTCGTCTGCGCGCATGCCGGCCGGCCGGCGACGGCCGTGACCCGCAGGGACGTCGCGCGCGCCCTGCTCGCCGTCCCCTCGGGCGTGGCGCTCGTGGCGCTGCCCGACCTGCGGCGGGCCATGGTCGCGGCGGGCACCCCGCTGTCGGTGGCCTTCTGGGAGTCGGCCAAGGCGACGCTCAGCGCGATCGAGGCGGGCGTGGCGACGGTGGGCGACGTGCAGCGGTGGGTCGAGTCGACGGGCACCGAGCCGATCCTCATGACGCCCAGCTACTTCGTCTGGCCTGAGGAGGACGAGCGCGGGCCGGTGGCGACCGAGATGTTCGCGCGGCTGGTCGCCTACCTGGAGGACAAGGTCGCGGCGGGGGAGATCGACCCCGACGCGCTGGCGGCCGGCGACCAGGAGGCGCGCTCGGCGTACGAGGAGCTCCAGGAGAGCTGGCTGAGCACGCCGCTGCCCGACGGCCGGGTGCCCGGGTTCGCGGTGAGCGACGAGCTGGACGAGGAGCTGTTCTCGGCCTGGGACGAGGAGGAGGAGTTCGCGCTGTCGGAGCTGCGGCGCATAGTCGCCGAGCTGCCCAAGCAGCCCGAGCTGCCGATGGCGGAGCTGGAGACGGCGGCCACCAGGCTGCGCGCCCTGCTGGCCCTGCCCGGTTACCCCGCCAGCGTGCTGCGGGCCTGCGCGGGTTTCGACGAGCGGCCGCTGCCCGACGACGACGTGGAGCTGTGGCTGACGGTCGCGGCGGGCATCGCGGGGCCGATCGCGGACCTGTCGGAGGGCGCCGACGTGCTGGAGGAGTTCGCCGACCTCGACAGGGAGCTGAGCGAGGAGGACACCGCGCTCGCCAACCTGTGCGCCATCCAGCACGCCGACTGGCTGGCCGGGGTGGCGGCGCTGGTCAGGATGGGGCCAGGCGTGCTGGCCTCGCCCGAGCGGATGGCGCGGCTGATCGCCGAGTCGGAGGACATCGACATCGACGACCAGGACGACGAGGACCTCCACACCACCGAGAGCCTCTTCACCTCGGTGGTGGGCCTGTGGGGCCTGCTCGGCATCGTGGACGCCGACGATGTGCTGACCCCGCTCGGCTGGTGGGGCCTGCCCAAGGCGCTGGAGCGCGCCTGGTCGGGCGAGGGCTAGGCCTCGGTGTCGAGCAGCTCCTGGAACTCGGGGTGCCGCTTGATGTATTTGGCGACGTACGGGCAGAGCGGCTGCACCTTCAGCCCCGTGTCGGCGCTGGCCCGCAGGGCGTGGGCGACCAGCGCGGCGGCCAGCCCCTGCCCCTCGTAGGCGGGCTTGACCTCGGTGTGCAGGAAGACGATCTTCGTGGGCAGCAGGCGATAGTCGGCGAACCCCGCGACCTCGCCGTCCACGCGGATCTCGAAGCGGCTCTCCGCCGGGTTGTCGACGACCTCGCCGGCCATCTATTCGCCGCCCTTGTCGTCGGCGCCGCGCGCCGCCTTGCCCGACGCCTGGGCGGACGCCTGGGCGGGCTCGGCCTGGTCGGTGTCCTGCTCGTGCTCGCGCGGCACCTGGATCTTCGACATCTGCTTGTTCATCGACTTGATCAGCATGTAGAGCGCGAAACCGAGCACGGCCACGACGACGAACCCGAGCAGGCCCGGGCTGACTTCACCTGCTGCTAGAACGGTCACGACTCCAGTCTGCCACCGCGATGCCGTGGTCCGGTCAGTGGCAGGCCGGTTCGACCTCGTCGGCGTGGATGCCGGCGAACAGGTCGTCCTCGGGCACCGCGGTGTCGACCAGCGAGCGGGCCAGGTGGTAGTCCTCGGTCGGCCAGATCTCCTGCTGCAGCTCGCGCGGGCAGACGAACCAGAAGCCGTCGTCGGGGTCGACCTGGGTGGCGTGGGCCAGCAGCGCCTGGTCGCGGATCTCGAAGTAGTCGCCGCACGGCACGCGGGTGGTGACCGGCCACTTGGCGGGGCGGTCCTCCCAGCGGGAGATCCAGTCGGCGTAGGGGGAGCCGAGCCCGCGCTCCATCATGGCCTCGTGCAGCGCCTCGAAGCGCTCCTTGGTGAAGCCCATGTGGTAGTAGAGCTTGAGCGGCTGCCACGGGTCGCCGGTGCCGGGGTAACGGTCGGGGTCGCCGGCCGCCTCGAACGCCTCGACCGAGACCCTGTTGGTCATGATGTGATCGGGGTGCGGGTAGCCGCCGTCGTCGTCGTACGTGATGATCACGTGCGGACGGAACTCGCGGATCGCGGCGACCAGCGGCGCGGTGGCGTCCTCAAGCTTCTGCAGCGCGAAGCAGCCCTCAGGCAGCGCCTCGTCCTCGCTCTCCGGCAGCCCGGAGTCGACGAAGCCCATGAAACGCTGCTGCACGCCGAGGATCTCGCGGGCCCGCGCCATCTCGGCCCTGCGCACCTCCGCGATGTTGGCTACGACCTCGGGCCGGTCCATCTTCTTGTTGAGCACGGATCCTCGCTCACCGCCCGTGCACGTACACACCAGCACTTCCACGCCCTCGCGCACATAACGCGCCATGGTGGCGGCGCCCTTGCTCGACTCGTCGTCGGGGTGGGCGTGGACGGCCATCAGCCTCAACGGTGCACTCACGGGCTCGAAGCTCCTCAGTAGGGACCGGTCACTCGCCCAGAGAGGTTAGTTTCTGCTGGGCGGTCGCGAGGGCACACCCCTCGCGGGCGACAATTGTCTCGGATAACGCCGAGGGAGTGCAGGGAGATTCCGCCATGGTCACCAGAGATGCCGGGAACGGGCCCGTTCTCGGCACACCCGACGACTTCCCCGACCGGCCCAGGAGAGGCGGCCGGCTCGTCGTCCACGTGGTGATAGGCGTGCTGGTGGCCATCATCGCGGGCGGCTGGGGCTACGTGATGTGGTCGATGACGGCGGGCGGGTCGGAGGCGCCGTCACAGGTGGTGACGTTCGAGATCACCGGTCCGACGCGGGCGGAGATCACCTTTGAGGTGTACAAGCCCGACGATAGGGTGGCCGTCTGCCGGATCAGGGCGCTGGACGTCGATCACGCGGAAGTGGGCAGCAAGGAAGTAAGAATCCCGGCTGGTGAGGGTAGTAAGCAGCTCAAGGAAAGCCTCGACACGAGCGGTCAGGCGACTTCCGTCCACATCCAGTACTGCAATCTCGTATAGTGAGACATTTGGGGAAGCGTTCGAGCGACGGACTTGTTAGCCTTTCGCAATTCAACCGTATGCAACCTCAAGTGATCTCAGGGCCCCCTAGGCAAGCAAGGAGAACCCGTGGCCGACTCTCGCGATGAGAACGTCACATGGCTGACGCAGGAGGCGTACGACCGTCTGAAGGCGGAGTACGAATATCTCTCTGGTCCCGGGCGCGTCGACATCGCCAAGAAGATCGAGGCCGCTCGGGAAGAGGGCGACCTGCGTGAGAACGGCGGCTATCACGCCGCCAAGGACGAGCAGGGCAAGATGGAGGCCCGGATCTTCCACCTCAGGCAGATCCTCGACAACGCCCAGGTCGGAGAGGCCCCCAAGGCCGAAGGCGTCGTCGGACCCGGCATGACCGTGACGATCCGGTTCGTCGGTGACGACGACGAGGTCACCTTCCTGCTCGCCTCCCGCGAGGAGAGCGGAGCACCGATCGACGTCTACTCGCCCAAGTCCCCGCTCGGGGCGGCGATCAACGGCAAGAAGATCGGCGAGAAGGCGACCTACTCCATGCCCAACGGACGGCAGAACACCGTCGAGATCCTCGAGGCTGTGCCGTACATCGGCAACTGACCCCACCGAACGACGACCGCCGGGCCCCCGATGGCCCGGCGGCATTTTCGCATGGGTCGGGAATCCGCCAGGATCTGAGCTTCCTGGTCAGGAACCGGCGGCGGCGTAACACGGCCAGGCTGGTGCCGTTCATCGTGGTGGCCCTGGTCGCGGTGCTGACCGCCGACGTGCTCTTACTCGCGCAGCCCGAGAGCCTCTTAGAGCCCGAGGTGCCGCGCGCCACGCCGAAGCAGTCGCTGCTGGCGCAGAAGCGGCCGGAGCGCGTCCAGGCGTCGCCGGCGGCCTCACCCACGGGGCCGGCCGTCCAGCCGGTGGCGCCGCTGAGCAAGCTGCACAAGCCCAACCTGTTCGTGCTCACCCGCAAGCCCTTCACCCAGGAGCTGCTGCAGAAGGTGGCCAAGGTGCCGGGCGTGCGGGCGCTCGAGCTGGCCGACGCCGCCTCGATCATGCTGGACGGCAAGCGGGTGCAGACGCTGGCGGTCAACCCGTCCACGTTCCGCGCCTACACCCCCAAGGTGACCGCCTCGTCCGATGCGCTGTGGCAGAACGTCGCGGCCGGCGACGTGGCGGTCTCGTTCGTGCTGGGCAACGACGGCGGGCTGCCGCTGCACAGCCGGGTCTCCGCGGGGCAGTCGCTGCACCTGCGGGTCGGCGCGTACGCCACCACCGGCTTCGGCGCCGTCGACGCCGTCGTCTCCAAGGACATCGGCCGCAGCCTGGGCCTGCCGCGCGACAACGCGCTCATCGTCAGCGCGCCCAAGGCCGACTCCGACGTGCTGCGCAAGCGCATACTCGCCAGGCTGCCCAAGGGCACGCAGGTGGCGATGGTCAACCCGGTGCTGCCGCAGCCGAAGCAGAAGGTGACCCAGAACTGGCCGGCCGGGTCGTTCATGACGGGCGAGCAGCTCACGGTGGCGCTCAGGGCGGCCGTGTCGAAGCTGGGCCGCCCGTACGTGTGGGGCGCCGAGGGGCCCGACACCTTCGACTGCTCGGGGCTCGTGCAGTGGGCCTACGCGCAGGCCGGGGTGCGCATGCCCCGGGTGACGCATCAGCAGTGGGTGACGGGGCCGCAGGTGGCATACGCGCAGGCGCAGCCGGGCGACCTGCTTTTCTGGCGAAACGACCCGACAAATCCCGCTTACATTTCCCACGTGGCGATTTATTGGGGTAACGGGAAAATGCTGCACGCGCCACGTACCGGAGACGTCGTGAAGATCGTCCCGGTGCGCACCCGCAACCTGGCCGGGGTCGTCAGGGTCAGCCCGATCGCCGCCGCCAAGGTGCGCTGAGAACCGCCCAGAAGATCCACCCAGAAGATCCACCCAGAAGAACCTCCGCCCTCAAGCACGTGCAAAGGCGCCGCAAGTATGTAATGTTGATTACATGGCAACAGATGACGTGACGGCGCAGGTGCGCGGGTGGTTCACCGGACGGCTGCCCGGCGACTGGTTCACCGGCGCTCCCGAGATCATCGTCGACCGCGAGGAGATCGCGGTCCTGGGTCCGCTCCCCGACCCGCCGCAGGATGTGCCGGAGGCCGAGCGGGCCGCGCTGATCGACGGGCTGGCCCGCCGCTTCAGGGAGGAGACCAGGGAGCGGCGGATCGAGATCGCCAGGGAGGCCGAGCACAAGTTCCGCCAGAAGGTCTCCTGGGGCGTGGTGTGCGGGGGCGAGACTGTGATGTTCACCACACTGTCGGTGCCCGTCATGACCCGGTTGCGCCAGGCCGAGCGCCAGGTGCTCGACACGCTCGTGGCCGCCGGCGTGGCCAGAAGCCGCAGCGACGCGCTCGCGTGGTGCGTACGCCTGGTCGGCAGACACACCGACACGTGGCTGGCAGATCTGAGAGACGCGCTGCAGCACGTCGACCGCGTTCGCGCCGCGGGCCCCGACGTCAATTCCTGAGACCCGCCAGCGGAAACGGACCGGCGAATGGACTAAACCACTTCGGAAATTGGTTCAGACCAGCCCTATTGGTCTGGACCACTGCCGAGAATTTCCTCTTTTAAATCTCCTCTTCCTGGGTAGGCTCCCCCAATCGTCAGGGCCGCTGCCTGCGGCGACGGCCTGACCGACAGGTCTATGCCAATTGGCGTGAAAGCCGCTTCGTCGTTAATGATGACTGGGCCCTGGGAGAGTGGAGGAGTCAGCGCCGTGTCCGTTTCCGTAGAAGTAACCGCACCCACCAGCAATAAGGAATTGGCCGCGTGGGTGAACGAGGTCGCCGCCCTTACCCAGCCGGACCGCGTCGAGTGGTGCGACGGGTCTGAGGAGGAGTGGACGCGGCTCACCAACCTCCTCGTCGAGCAGGGGACGTTCACGCGCCTGGCCGCCCGGCCCAACAGCTTCTACGCCAAGTCCGACCCGAGCGACGTGGCCCGCGTCGAGGACCGCACGTTCATCTGCTCGGAGCGCGAGGAGGACGCGGGGCCGACCAACAACTGGATCGCGCCCGCCGAGATGCGCCGCACGTTCGGCGAGCTGTTCAAGGGCTGCATGCGCGGCAGGACCATGTACGTCGTCCCGTTCTGCATGGGCCCGCTGGGCGGGGAGATCTCGCAGCTCGGCGTCGAGATCACCGACTCCCCGTACGTCGCCGTCTCCATGCGTGTGATGACCCGCATGGGCGATCGGGCGCTGCGGCTCATCGAGGAGCGCGGCGACTTCGTCAAGGCCGTGCACTCCGTAGGCGCGCCGCTGGAGCCCGGCCAGGCCGACGTGCCGTGGCCGTGCAGCTCGACGAAGTACATCAGCCACTTCCCCGAGACCCGCGAGATCTGGTCGTACGGCTCCGGCTACGGCGGCAACGCGCTGCTCGGCAAGAAGTGCTACGCCCTGCGCATCGCCAGCGTCATGGCCCGCGACGAGGGCTGGCTGGCCGAGCACATGCTCATCCTGAAGCTCACGCCGCCGTCGGGCGAGACCCGCTACATCGCCGCCGCCTTCCCGAGCGCCTGCGGCAAGACGAACCTCGCCATGCTCCAGCCCACGATCCCCGGCTGGAAGGTCGAGACGATCGGCGACGACATCGCCTGGATGCGCTTCGGCGAGGACGGCCGCCTCTACGCGATCAACCCGGAGGCCGGCTTCTTCGGCGTGGCCCCCGGCACCGGCGAGGTGACCAACGCCAACGCGGTCAGGACGCTCTGGGGCAACAGCATCTTCACCAACGTCGCGCTCACCGACGACGGCGACGTGTGGTGGGAAGGGCTCACCGAGCAGCCGCCGGCGCACCTGACCGACTGGAAGGGCCGCTCGTGGACGCCGGACAGCGACGAGCCGGCCGCCCACCCGAACGCCCGCTTCACCACCCCCGCCGCGCAGTGCCCGACCATCGCGCCTGAATGGCAGGACCCCAAGGGCGTGCCCATCTCGGCGATCCTGTTCGGAGGGCGCCGGGCGACCGCCGTCCCTCTGGTGACGGAGTCGCTGAGCTGGGAGCACGGCGTCTTTCTCGGAGCCAACGTCGCCTCCGAGAAGACCGCCGCGGCCGAGGGCAAGGTGGGCGAGCTGCGCCACGACCCGTTCGCGATGCTGCCGTTCTGCGGCTACAACATGGGCGACTACTTCGGTCACTGGCTGGAGATCGGCCGCCGCAAGGGCGCGAAGCCGCCGCGCATCTACTACGTCAACTGGTTCCGCAAGAACGCCGAAGGCAGGTTCGTCTGGCCGGGCTTCGGTGAGAACAGCCGGGTGCTCAAGTGGATCGTGGAGCGCCTCAACGGCGAGGCCAAGGCCGTGCCCACGCCGATCGGGCTGCTGCCCGCCGACCTCGACACCGAGGGCCTGGACCTGTCCGATGAGGACCTGCGCACGCTGCTGAGCGTCGACAAGGACGTCTGGCGCGAGGAGGCGGCGCTGATCCCGGCCCACTTCGAGAAGTTCGGCGACCACCTGCCCAAGGAGCTGTGGGACGAGTACCACGCCCTGCTCGAGCGCCTCGGCTGATCGAGGCCCCTCGGGGCCGCCACCACGGCGCCGGCCGTCACCGCGACGGCCGGCGCCGTTCTTTCGCGCGAAGGCGGGGAGCTAAAGGAGCAAAACCCCGGTTCGAGCGGACCGCCCTTTTACCGTGCAATGCAGGAGTCACGTCTCAGGACATGACGTTGATCGACCGCACGAGGGGAGGTCGTTCATGAACCTTTTTCTGCTGATCGCCGCGGTGATCCTGGCCCTCTTCACCGCCGCAGCGGCCGCAGGACGGTGGCGGGCCGTCCGCAGCGGGACGCCCATCGAGCTCGGACGCCGCACCGTGGAGCTGTACGAGCTGGCCTACCTGGCGGGCGGGCCGCTGCGGGCCGCCGAGACCGCGATCGCCCTGCTGGTGAGCTCCGGCGCCGTGCGCCTCGGGAGCGGTGGGCGGATCCACAAGGTCAAGCGCGGCCCGGCCGGCGAGGAGTCCGTCGAGAACGTCGTCATCAACCTGGTCGTCGGCCGGTCGGGGCGGAACGTGGCCGTGCTCAAGAGCGAGGTGGCGGGCAGCATCGCCGTCGACGAGATCAGACGCCGCCTCGCGGAGGACGGGCTGGTCGTGGGGGACGACGGCGTGTGGCGGCTGCGTGCGTGGGCGCGCCGGCTGCTGGTGACGGTGGTGGCGGCGGTCGTGGGGGCGGCTTTCGCGGGGGTGGGGCTGTCCGCCGGACCCGGCTCGTACGCGCTGCTCGCCCTGGTCGTCTTCGGGGGCACCGCCGTGGCCGCGGGGATCATGCTCCGCGGCCACCGGCGGTCGATGGCGGCGGCGCTCACGCCGGCCGGCCAAGAGGTCCTGGACGCGGCCAGGCGGGCCGCGAACGCCGGCGACGAGGCCACGTCCATCGCGCTGCACGGGACGGCCGCACTGCGCGACGACATCCTGCGCAAGGAGCTCCGCCGCCCGTCACGCCGGCCCGTTCAGGCGGGCCGAATTCCCACCCGGAGCTCCAGCGGCGGCTACGTCCCCGGCGGCGCGACCTACGGCGCTTCCTCCGGCTGCGGCGGCGGGAGCAGCAGTTGCGGCGGTGGGAGCGGCTGCGGCGGTGGTGGCTGCGGCGGCGGCAGCTGACCGGACCACGGCTCGCCACGACCGGCGCAACGGGAAGCACCGGTCGTGGCGAGCCGCTTGGAATGGGACGGGGCTTGGCGGAGCGGATGAGTCTCGACAAGTCCGGACGCGATGGACATAAGTCCGGACGCGATGGACATGGGTGTGGAGGAGCCGGGGTGAGGAGGCCGGGGTGGCGCGACTGGGTGTGGGGATCGGGTGGCGGTCGGAGCTGGACCTGACGATCGAGCGCATGGACGGCGTCGACTTCGTGGAGGTGGTCGCCGAGAACATCAGGCCCGCCCGCCTGCCGGAGTCCCTGCGGATCCTGCGGGGCAGGGGCCTGCCGGTGATCCCGCACGGCGTGTCGCTCGGGGTCGGCGGGGCGGAGCCGCCCGACCCGGCGAGGCTCGCACACCTGGCGGAATGCGCCGAGGCACTGGGCTCGCCGCTGGTCAGCGAGCATCTGGCGTTCGTACGCGGCGGTGGCGTGGAGGCCGGGCACCTGCTGCCGGTCCCGCGCACCCGGGACTCGCTGAGGGTCGTCATCGAGAACGTGCGCCGCGCCCAGGACGCGCTGCCCGTGCCGCTGGCCCTGGAGAACGTGGCCGCCATCTTCGGCTGGCCGGACGACGAGCTGACCGAGGCGGAGTTCCTGGCCGAGCTGGTGACGGCCACGGGCGTGGGCCTGCTCATCGACGTCGCCAACCTCCACACGAACCAGGTCAACCTGGGCCTGCCCGCCGTGAAAGCCCTGGACGTGCTCCCGCTGGAGCACCTGGCGTACGTGCACGTCGCCGGCGGCTACGAGGCCCACGGCATCTGGCACGACACCCACACCACGACCGCCCCCCAGGAGGTCCTCGACCTGCTCACCGAGCTGTGCGCCCGCGCCACCCCGCCCGGGGTGCTGCTGGAGTGGGACGACGAGTATCCGAGCGACGCCGTGCTGGCGGACGAGCTGACCAGGATCAGGACGGCCATGAGCGTGGCCGGGGACCGGCGATGACCCCTGAGCAGGAGCGGGCCAGGCTGGCGGACATCCAGGCCAGGGTGGTGGCGGCGCTGGTCGCCGGTGGCGAGGTGCCCGGCGGGTTCGACGAGGAGCGGATGCGGGTGCAGGCCGCGAGCCTGCTGGCCAAGCGGCGGGCCATCGTGGCGCGGATCAGTCCCGACGTGGCCGCCGCCGCGGGGCATGACCTGGCCGCCGAGTTCGAGGCGTACGCGCGAAGCAGGGCCACGCCGCCGCCGGACTACCGGACGGACGCCGCCGGCTTCGCCGACTGGCTGCGGGAGCGCGGCCTGATGGAGCCGGAGCCCGTACCGGAAAAGCCCTGGTGGAGGCGGTTGGCGGCGAAGTTTAGGCGGCATCCGCCCGGAAACTGACAGGGGATGGGAGGACTACGCTGTGTCGACGGCTCTTACCTGACCGTCACTCCTGTCGCGTGCACCGACAGCGTCGGCGCGCCGTACGAGGTCACCCTTGAGCTCCACCGCGACGGCACCCCCTACGGCAGCGTGGGGGAGCGCTGCGGCTGGTTGCTGGCCCGGCTGGCCCGCGGCGTCGACGAGGCCCGCCAGGGCAGGGGCGCGGCCCGCCGCTGGGCCGATCCCGAAGACCGTTTCCCGGGCGACGAGCCCGACGGCGAGCTGTTCTCCTTCCGCTACCGCACCAGGGCCGGCCTGCCGGGCGGCGAGCTGCGCTGCCAGCTCAGGACGATCCCGGTCTGGCAGGCGGGACGCGGCGAGTGGCGGCTGACCCGCAGGGCGTACGTCGAGGCGTGGGCCGCCAGCGGCGTCGGCACGAGAGCGGTGCTGACCTCGTCTGAGCTGGCGGGGTTCGTCCGCGAGCTGCTGAATGAGGCGGAAGGGTGTCTGAAAGGTAGAGATATGGCGAGGAATCTGGGAGGCGGAGCAGGCACGGGCGAATCGCGGTGATAATTGCCTGTTAGGTCAATCAGCACCGCTGGGGAGGCGCTCCGTGGGCCTGCGCAATCTGGTCTACCGGCTGTACGAGCACCGGCTGGAGGCCAAGCTGTCCAAGGACAGCATCCCCCGGCACGTCGGGGTCATCATCGACGGCAATCGCCGCTGGGCGCGTGCCAGGGGCATGGGAGACGTGTCCTCGGGCCACCGCAAGGGCGCGGACAAGATCTCCGAGCTTCTCGGCTGGTGCCGGGAGACCGGCGTCGAGGTCGTCACGGTCTGGATGTTGTCCAACGACAACCTCAACCGGCCGCGCGAGGAGCTGGAGCCCCTGCTGCGCATCATCGAGGACGTGACCCAGGAGCTGGTGGCCGAGGGCTGGCGGATCATCCCCGTCGGAGCGCTCGACCTGCTGCCGGACCGCACGGCGAATGTCCTGAAGAATGCAAAAGAAGCGTCATCACACCGTCCGGGCCTGATTGTGAACGTTGCAGTTGGGTATGGAGGAAGGCGTGAGATTGCCGATGCGGTGCGCTCACTGCTCCAGGAGCAAGCGAGCAGGGGAGCGAGCATCGAGGACCTCGTCGAGGTGCTCGATGTGGAGCACATCGCGGAGCATCTTTACACTCGCGGCCAGCCCGACCCGGACCTCCTCATCCGGACCTCGGGCGAGCAGCGTCTGTCGGGCTTCATGCTCTGGCAGAGCGCTCATTCCGAGTTCTACTTCCACGAGGCCTACTGGCCTGACTTCCGCAGGGTCGACTTCCTGCGGGCGCTGCGCGATTACGCTGCGAGACACCGACGTTACGGTTCCTGACGCGACAATCGGGTATCTAGGACGTAACGTTGGAAATGTCCGGCCACAGGTCGGACATTTCGGAGAGGGCCCGCCTTTGCACCATCACATGCCGAGGGGGCCGGACTCCGGCGCCGACGGCGTGAAGCGGTCGGGGACGCGGGTCCGGTCCGATTCCCACCTCGTCTGCAGGGTGCCCGCACCAAGGGGCACCCGGGGGAGAACGTGTGGCAGTGTCCTCGAGCAACCCTAATTCCCAGCCGGCGAAGCGCACGTACGTGCTGGACACCTCGGTGCTGCTGGCCGACCCGGCGGCCATGACCAGGTTCGCCGAGCACGACGTCGTCCTTCCGATCGTGGTCATCACGGAGCTGGAAGGTAAGCGGCATCATCCAGAGCTCGGCTATTTCGCCAGGAAGGCTCTGCGTTACCTCGACGAGCTTCGGGTCACGCACGGCCGGCTGGACGAGCCGATGCCCACGGGGGACGGCACGATCAGGGTTGAGCTCAACCACAGCGACCCATCCATTCTGCCGGTCGGATTCCGCCTGGGCGACAACGACACGCGCATACTCACGGTGGCCCGCTCGCTGGCCAGCGAGGGGTGCGACGTCGTCCTGGTCTCCAAGGACCTGCCGATGCGGGTCAAGGCGGCCTCGATCGGCCTGGCCGCCGAGGAGTACCGCGCCGAGCTGGTGCACGAGTCCGGCTGGACGGGGATGGCCGAGGTCCAGGTGACCGCGGAGGACGTCGAGACGCTCTTCGACGTGGGCACCGCCGACCTCGAGGAGGCCAGAGACCTGCCCGCCCACACCGGCCTGCGGCTGCTGTCGGCCAAGGGCTCGGCGCTCGGGCGGGTGCAGCCGGACAAGTCCGTCAAGCTGGTCCGCGGCGACCGCGAGGTCTTCGGCCTGCACGGCCGCTCGGCCGAGCAGCGCATCGCGCTCGACCTGCTGATGGACCCGGAGATCGGCATCGTCTCGCTGGGCGGCAGGGCCGGCACGGGCAAGTCGGCGCTGGCGCTCTGCGCGGGCCTGGAGGCGGTCCTGGAGCGCCGCCAGCACCGCAAGGTCGTCGTCTTCCGCCCGATCTACGCGGTCGGCGGGCAGGAGCTCGGCTACCTGCCCGGCACCGAGGGCGAGAAGATGGGCCCGTGGGCGCAGGCCGTCTACGACACGCTCGGCGCCATCACCTCGCCCGAGGTGATCGAGGAGGTGCTGGATCGGGGCATGCTGGAGGTGCTGCCGCTCACGCACATCCGCGGCCGGTCGCTGCACGACGCGTTCGTGATCGTGGACGAGGCCCAGTCGCTGGAGCGCGGCGTGCTGCTCACCGTGCTCAGCCGCATCGGCGCCAACTCGCGGGTGGTGCTCACCCACGACGTGGCCCAGCGCGACAACCTGCGGGTCGGCAGGCACGACGGCGTGGTCGCGGTCGTGGAGAAGCTGAAGGGCCACCCGCTCTTCGCCCACGTCACGCTGACCAGGTCCGAGCGCTCGCCCATCGCCGCGCTGGTCACGGAGATGCTCGAGGACATCACCATGTGATCATTTGAGCTCGCCGCAGGTGTACCGCCCCTCGACCTTCGGGGGGCGGTTCGGGTTGTCGCGGATGATCTTCACCTGCTCGAACGCCGCGTCCTGCTGCGCGGTGCAGACGATCTGCGCGATGCCGATCCTGGTGAGCGTGCCCTCGCCGCGGATGTAGACGGTCAGCGTCGAGGTGCGCGGGAGCTGGATCTCGTCCCGCTGCGGCGGGTTGACGGAGTTCTTGGTCCGCAGGTACGTGAACCCGCGCAGCGCCGTGTCCCGCCCGTCGAGCAGCGGCTGCCTGGAGGCCCCGAAGAGCGCGCCGAGCAGGCTGTCCACGGTGTCGTCCTCGACGTCGGCCGGCTCCAGGGTGAGCTTGCCGTCCCTGATGAGGTAGATCGTCTTGGACGGCGGCGGGATCTTCACGGTGGGGGCGTTGCCGCGGTCCTGCACGTCGGTGGGCGAGATGCCGCAGGCCGCCCCGGCCAGCAGGGAGACGACGGCGAGCACGCGGATGATCTTCATGAGTGCGGCAGCCAGACGGTGAAGAGAGTGCCGGGGGTCTGAGGGCGTACGGAGATCGTGCCGCCGTGCAGCAGCACGTTGGACCGGGCGATGGCCAGGCCCAGCCCGCTGCCCTGGCTGCGGGCGCGACCCGCGCCCGCCTTGAAGAAGCGGTCGAACACGTGCGGCAGCGCCTCGTGCGGGATGCCCTTGCCGTGGTCGCGCACCTTGACCTCCAGGCCGTTCTCGGTGGCCCTGGCGCTGACCAGCACCGGGGGCAGGCCGTGCTTGAGCGCGTTGCCGACCAGGTTGGCCACGATGACGTCGAACCTGCTGGGGTCGAGGTGGGCGGTCAGGCCCTGCGACGCCTTCACCGTCACCTGGTCGCTCCAGCCGCGCACCTCCAGGCAGTCGGCGATGCTGTCGGCCACGTTGACCGGCTCCAGGTTGAGCGTGGCGGTGCCGGCGTCGAAGCGGCTGACCTCGATGAGGTGCTCGACCAGCTCGCGCAGCCGTTCGATCTCCCTGAGCACCAGCCTGACGGCCTCGGCGGGCGCCTCGGGCAGGTGGTCGGCCTCCTCGAAGAGCATGTCGGCGACGGCGGTCATCGCGGTCAGCGGCGTGCGCAGCTCGTGGGAGACGTCGGCCACGAACCTGCGTGACATGGCCTCCAGCGAGCGCAGCTCGGCCACGCTCAGCTCCAGTGCGGCGGCGGCGTCGTTGAACCTGGCGGTCAGCCCGGCCAGCTCGTCCTGGCCGTGGACGGGCAGGCGGGTGTCCAGGCGGCCCTCGCCGAGCGCCTGCGCGGCGGCGCTGAGGCGGCGTACCGGCAGCAGCACCTGGCGGGCCGAGAGCAGGGCCACGACCAGCGCGATGAGCACGATGACGATGCTCGTCCTGGTGAGGGCGTTCCGCAGGGTGGCGAGCTGGGCCTCGTCGTCGTGCAGCGGGAAGAAGGCGAACGCGCGCAGCCCCGTGGCCTCGGGCACGCCGGCGTTCGCGCGGTAGACCTCGGCGCCGACGATGAGATACAGCTCATCCCTGATGATCTTGCGCTGGGTGACGACGCTCTGCTTGGCGCGGCCGTGCAGCTCGTTGGGCACGTCGCTCATCGACAGCGGGCCCTCGGCGGCGACCATGTTGCGGTATTCGACGAAGACGCTGCGGCCTGGCCCGCTCAGCGCGTGGGCGACGCGCTGCAGGTCGCGCTGCGACGGCGGTGCCTCGCCCGGCCTGAGCTTGCCGACCGGGAACGTGATGCTGCTCAGCTCCCTGGTCACCACGTCGAGCGCGGTGGTCTCCGCCCTGGAGACCAGCGCGGACTTGGCGAGCTCGTAGCCGATGGTCGCGACCAGCAGCGCCGCGCCGACGGCGACGAGGGTGAAGGTGATGACCAGGCGGGCGCGCAGCCCGGTGGGACGAGGGATGCGGGGGAGCCTCACGGCGGGCTGAACCGGTAGCCGAAGCCGCGCACGGTGTGGATGAAGACGGGCTCGCCCGGCTTGGGCTCGATCTTGGCCCTGATGCGCTGCACGCAGGCGTCCACCAGGCGCGAGTCGGCGATGTGGGTGTGGTCCCAGACCGCGCGCAGCAGGTAGCGGCGGTTGAGCACCTGCCCGGGGTGGCGGACGAGCTCCAGCAGCAGCCGCAGCTCGGTCGGCGTCAGGTGGATCTCCTTGCCGGACAGCGTGACCTTCAGCGCGCCCCTGTCGATGACGAGCTCGCCGAACGTGATGCGGTCGGACGCGGCCGACTCCGCCCTGCGCAGCACGGCGCGGATGCGGGCGTCGAGCACGCGCGGCTCGACCGGCTTGACCACGTAGTCGTCTGCGCCGGCCTCGAGGCCCACCACGACGTCGAGGTCGTCGCCTCGTGCGGTGAGCAGGATGACGGGGAGCTGGTCGAGCTTGCGGACGCGGCGGCACACCTCGATGCCGTCGATGCCGGGGAGCATGACGTCGAGGATCGCGATCTCCGGGCGGCGGGCTCTGATGTGGTCGAGCGCCTCCTCACCCGTCGCGTACGACGTGACGGAGTGTCCCTGCCGGGTCAGCGCCAGCTCCAGAGCCGTGCGCACCGAGGGATCGTCTTCTACAAGGAGGATGCCAGCCACGCGCACATTATTATTCCATGTCCTGATTACCCGGGTTGTGTCACCGAACTGTGACATGTCGTAGATGAGATCCGGAAGTGCGCACGGAACGCTGTAAGCGGCTTCCCTTCCGTTACGGGCGCCTGAAGGGCAGCCACCCTTAATGTGACCAACATCACAATATTTCGGAAATCCGGAGCCAACCAGGTGGTTGGTGAAATTTACGGCAAGCAATTCCCGCGTTTCGGTTGCGGAGCACCCCCTAGGACAGGGCAAGCTCATGCATCGTGAGCCCCGGTCCGAAGCTGAGCGAGCGCCCCCCGAAGGAAGACCTTCCGCCGAGGCGCCGGCCTTCGCGCGTCACCCCCAAGCGGGTGATCATCACCGTGCTCTCGGTGGCCGTCGTCGCCGGCGGCGGCGGGTTCGTCGCCTACCGCGCCGTCGAGAACGCCAACAAGCCGCCGCAGTCCTTCACCATGGAAGACCTCGGCAAGCTGGCCAGCGGCGACCTCTACGCCCCCGACCCCGAGGCCGACCTGCTCAAGTCCGAAGCCGAGCAGGCCTACCGGGCCGACCAGCTCAAGAAGAAGCGCACCGGCGCCGAGGGCAAGGGCCTCGACTGGGTGGTGCCCAAGCGGGCGCCGGGCGGTGACGGCTTCCCCGCCGCGAACTTCCCGCCCGGCAGCAACCCCTCGCCGGGCAGCAACAAGGCCACCGCGAAGGCGATGATGGCCTCGTTCGGGTTCGGCGCCGACCAGTGGGGCTGCCTGGAGCGGCTCTGGCATAAGGAGAGCGGCTGGAACGAGCGGGCGATGAACCGCTACTCCGGCGCGTACGGCATCCCGCAGTCGCTGCCCGGCAGCAAGATGGCCAGCGCGGGCGCCGACTGGCAGGTCAACGCCGCCACCCAGATCAAGTGGGGTCTCGGCTACATCAAGGGCCGCTACGGCACGCCCTGCGGCGCCTGGGGCCACTCTCAGTCCGTGGGTTGGTATTAGCGGGTCAACTTTCCTTCTCCAATCGGCAAGCCGTCGCGCCCCATCCTGTATACGGGCGCACGCTGGGCCGCATGGGTGTGAAGGTCAGTGTGATCGTCGATGTCCACAATCCGGGTGACACCGCCGATGCGTGCATCCGCTCCGCGCTGGAGCAGACGATGCCCGCGGACGAATACGAAGTGATCTTCGTGGACGACGGGTCCACGGACGGGATCGCCGAGCGCCTCGACGCCATCGCCGCGATCAGGCAGAACGCTCGCGCGCTCCACCTGCCGCACACGGGCTCGCCCATGCGCGGACGCAACGTGGGCCTCGCCGCGGCCGCCGGCGACTACGTCTTCTTCCTCGGCCAGCACGACCGCCTGGAGCGGGACGCCCTGGCCCGCATGTACGAGCGCGCCGTGGAGAGCGACGCCGACGTGCTGGTGGGCCGCCTGGTACGCGACTGGGGCCCGCCGATGACCGCCTTCGAGCGCAGCACCTCGCGGGGGGACATCCTGCGCGACCGGCTGCTGACCGTGCTGACGCCGCAGCAGCTCTACCGGCGCGCGTTCCTGGAGGAGCACGAGCTGGGCTTCTCCGTGCCGGGCAGCCGCATGGGCGAGCAGGCGTTCGTGACGCGGGCGTACCTGCACGCCAAGGTCATCGCGGTGCTGGCCGAGCACGTCTGCTGCCATCTGGGGGAGCGGCCGCGCACCGAGGAGGACCCGAGGGCCATCGTCAAGGAGCTGCACCGGCTGCTCGACGACGTGGACATGTACCTCGGTGAGGGCCGCCAGCGCGACCGCGTCTACGCGCACTGGTTCCGTCAGGCGGTGCTGCGCCCGCTGGTCACCAGCAAGTTCGCGGACTCCTCGGTCGATCGGGGCGCGCACTTCAGGGTCGCCCAGGAGCTGACCGAGCGCCGTTTCCCCGAGCGGCTCGACCGCCATCTGCCGGTGCAGCTGCGCGTGGTGGCCGCGTACGTGCGCGCCGGCCGCCTCGACCAGATCGTGCTCATGGCGAACGCCACCAGGAAGGCGGGCCTGCGCGCCGACCTCACCGAGGTGCGCTGGGACGCCCACGTGCTGGTGCTCGGCGTGAGCGTCGAGGTGGTGACCGGCGACGGAACGCCCGACCGCTACCGGGTGGACGGCGACCGCCTGCACTGGATCCCGCCGCGCGCGCTCGACACCAAGAGGCTGCCCGACGACATCACCGACATCACCGAGGCCGTCGAGCGGGCCCGCGTCGAGCTGTACGTCCGCCACACCGAGACCGGGCTCGTGCACTTCCTGCCGCTGACCCAGGAGGTCGAGCGGATCGAGGACGGCCGCCGCAGGATGCGGGTGCGCATCAAGGGCGAGACCCGGCTGGACGTCACCCAGGCGGCTCTGGGCGAGCCGCTGCGGCCAGGACAGTGGGAGGTGCACGTCCGCATGTTCTCCGGCGCCAACCAGGCGAGGAGCCGCGTCAGCCGCCCCGAGGGGCCGCTCAACTGCCTGGGCGTGCTGGCCCAGCGGCCCAGGATGCGGCTGGTGGTGCCGTGCTGGAGCGACCAGGGCGAGCTGGGCCTGGCCGTCGAGCCGCGCTCGTTCTCGGAGTCGATCGCGCTGGTCTCGCCGGGCGTGGAGGTCAGGCACATCGGCGGGCACGCGTACGTGGTGCTGCCGGTGCCGTACGTGCCGCCGAGCGGCGGGCCGCCCCTGGAGCTGGTGATGCGCGGCACCGGCAAGCGGGCCCGCGAGGTGTGCGCGCCCGCCCTGGTCGAGGCCGGGGTGCCGGGCAGGATCGCGGGCCAGCTCGTCGCCAAGGTGCCGGTCAAGCGGCTGCTGCCGGGCGTCGAGCACCTCGGGCCAGGCGCCTGGATGTGCTCGCTGCGCTCGTCCGAGGAGGAGGTCGGGCTGCGCTTCGCGCTGGAGATGCGCCGCGGCAGGATCGAGGCCAGGCCGGCCGCCGCCGCGGACCCCGAGCACTCGCCCATGGGCCGCGACACGGCGCTGCACCGGCTCGGCAGGAGACTGCCCGGCGCGCGGCACATCGTGCGCCTGGCGCGCGCGGGCGGCCATCGCTACCTCAAGGACTGACCCAGCGCTCCAGCTCGCCGAAGGCGTTCCTGAAGGCCGGCAGGATGGGCTTGAGCCGGTCGGGGTAGACGTCGACGAGGCTGTCGAGGTGGTTGCCGCCCTCGATGCGGTGATAGCGGAAGGGGCGGTGCGGGCCGACCATCTTCGCGTAGACGTCGGAGTCGCGCGTGATGGGCAGCAGCGTGTCCAGCGTGCCGTGCAGCGTGATCAGCGGCTTGGTGATGCGGCCGGTCAGCCCGATCTTCGCCATGGCAGCGTACGGCCGGCGCGCGTCGTAGTCGTAGTCGGCCGGCGCGCCCGTGTACGCCGGGTCCAGCTCCTTCTGGTAGAGCTCCTGGGTCAGCTCCCAGTAGTAGTCCCGGTGGAACGGCCACAGGAACTCCGACCCGGCCGCGAACCCGGCCGCCCGCACCCCCTGCTCGTCCGGATACGCCTTGAGCGCCTGCGGCAGGAAGTTGAGCAGGTTGTCGCCCTTGACCCGCCAGAGCGTGCCCTCCCAGTCGATGCCGCCGTCGTAGAGCCGGCCGCGGTTCTCCAGCTGCCACCTGACGAGGTAGCCGCCGTTGGAGATGCCGGCCGCGAACGTGCGCTTGGCCGACCGGCCGTAGTGCCGCTTGACGACGGCCTTGGCGGCCACCGTGAGCTGGGTGAGCCGGTCGTTCCACTCGGCGATGGCGTCGCCTGGGCGGCGGCCGTCGAGGTGGAAGTCCACGCCCACGTTGCCCTTGTCGGTGGCGGCGAACGCGTAGCCCTTCGACAGCACCCAGTCGGAGATCGTGTAGTCGTTGGCGTACTGCTCCCTGTTGCCCGGCGTGCCGCTGACCACGAGACCGCCGTTCCACGTCTTCGGCAGCCTGATGACGAACTGGGAGTCGTGGTTCCAGCCGTGCGTGGCGTTGCCGGTGGAGGTGTCGGGGAAGTAGCCGTCGATCTGCGTGCCCGGCACGCCGGTGGGGTTGACGGTGGCGGCCGAGTGCAGGCCCGCCCAGTCGGCGGGGTCGGTGTGGCCGCTCGCGACCGTGCCCGCCGTGGTCAGGTCGGCCAGCACGGCGACCTCGACGTGTTCCGCGCCGGGCACGGTGAGCTTCGGCACCGGGGTGAGCAGGCTCGCGACCAGGGTGAGCGCGACGAACATCTACGCCTCCCCGAGGTGCTCGGCCAGCACGCGGCGGAAGTCCTCAGGACGTTCGATGTGCGGGCTGTGGCCGCAGTCGTCCAGCACGACCTCGCGGTGGTCGCCGTAGCGCTCCAGCACCGCCCGCATCTGCGTCACCATGGGCTGCGCGGGCGTGCCCGGCGAGCCGGGCACCGCGCCGATCGCCCCCAGGTGGGCGAGGTCGAGCAGCGAGGTGTCGGAGACGATCACGTCGTCGGCGCCCCTGATCCACAGGATCGGCGGCTTCGGGTCGATCTCGTGCAGGTCGTCCAGGCGGAAGTGGACGGGGGAGATGGCGTTCAGCACGCCGGTCTTGCCCGGAGCGACGCCCGGCCAGGCGTCGGAGGCGACCGCGTCGCCCGGGTAGTGCGACTCGCCGACCCGGGTGGTCAGCATCGAGCGCAGGTAGAAGTCCTCGTCGGGGACCGGGTTCTTGACGTACGTGGTCCTGAAGACGTTGCGCGGCGACGTCGGCGACTCCTCCGACAGGTCGCCGGCCCTGAGCCTGGCCACGAAGTCGGGGTTGGCCGCGCCCGCGCCGGAGCCGGTGCCGTCCTGGTGCGTCAGACGGCCCTCAGGGCCCTCCGTGCCGCCCCAGCCGTACGGGGAGACCGGGTTGACCAGCGTGACGCTCCCGACCAGTGCCGGGCGGTCGCGCAGGAGCTGCAGCACCACGCCGCCGCCCAGGCTCCAGCCGACCAGGTGGACGCCGCCGAGGTCGAGCGCCTCGATCAGCTCGACGAGGTCGTCGGAGTAGTCGCGCAGGCCCCTGGTGGCGTCCACCGGCGCGGGGTCGCTGTCGCCGAAGCCGCGCAGGTCCACCGCGAGCGGCCGGAAGCCCTCGGGCAGCGCCGTCAGCGTGTCGCGCCAGAACGCCGACGAGGAGACGTTGCCGTGCACGAACAGCACCGGCGTGCCGGTGTCCCTGCCCTCGACGGTCATGACGTGCTGGGTGAGCCTGGATGTGGTGACCTTCATCGAAGACCTCCGAGGAAACCCCCGCCTTCAGGCGAGGGAGGAATCGGACCCCTGCGAAGCAGGACAGGGGCAAGCGTTTCGCCGCCAGGCAAAACGCAGTTTCGAACAAACACACGATTCTTGGCTGATCGTTCGGTACGCTGCGAGGTGTGGCGCAGGTCGTGAAGCGGGCCTACAAGTACCGCTTCTATCCGACGTCCGGGCAGGCCGAGGAGCTCGCCCGGACGTTCGGCTGCGTCCGCCTCGTCTACAACAAGGCCCTGCAAGAGCGCACCCGTGTCTACGCGCTGGAAGGCCGCAGGGTCTCCTACGTGGAGTCCTCGGCGCAGCTGACGGAGTGGAAACGCAGCGGCGAGTTCGACTTCCTGTCCGAGGTGTCCTCGGTCCCCCTTCAGCAGGCATTGCGCCACCTTCAGGCGGCCTTCGCGAACTTCTTCGCCAAGCGGGCCGGGTATCCGGCGTTCAAGTCCCGCAAGAGGTCGCGGGCCTCGGCCGAGTACACGCGATCGGCGTTCCGCTGGCGCGGCGGCGCACTGACGCTGGCGAAGATGGACGCCCCGCTCGACATCCGCTGGTCGCGCCCGCTTCCCGAGGGGGCGGAGCCGAGCACGGTGACCGTGTCCCGCGACGCGGCTGGGCGCTGGTTCGTGTCGATCCTGGTGGAGGAGGAGATCGTCCCGCTTGCGCCGGTGGAGCGGTCGGTGGGGGTCGACGCGGGGGTCACGGCCCTGGTGACGCTGTCGTCCGGCGAGAAGATCGTCAACCCCCGGCACGAGCGTCGCGACCGCCGCACACTGGCCAAGGCCCAGCGGAACCTCGCCCGCAAGGAGGAGGGGTCGAACAACCGGGCCAAGGCCCGCCTGAAGGTGGCGCGGGTGCACGCCCGCATCGCCGATCGCAGGAGGGACTTCCTGCACAAGGTGACCACTCGGCTCGTCCGTGAGAACCAAACGGTCGTGATCGAGGACCTGAACGTTCGCAACATGGTCCGCAACCGCCGCCTGGCTCGCGCCATCTCGGACGCGAGCTGGCGCGAGCTGCGGTCGATGCTGGAGTACAAGGCCGCCTGGTACGGGCGCACCCTGATGGCGGTGGACCGCTGGTTCCCCTCCTCCAAGCTGTGCTCGTCCTGCGGCGCATTGCGGGAGAAGATGCCGCTGACCATCCGCGCATGGGTATGCGCCTGCAGCGCGGTCCACGACCGGGACGTCAACGCGGCCAAGAATGTGCTCGCCGCCGGGCTGGCGGAGAGCTGAAACGCCTGTGGAGCTGGTGTAAGACCTCAACGAGAGTCCTCTCGGGCGGGCAATCGGCGGTGAAGCAGGAAGGCCCACGGGCGACCGTGGGACTCCCCCTCCTTAGGAGGGGGGAATGTCAACGCGTGGTCGTCCTTTCCGCGAGGTCGCTGCCCTGAGTTTCGCGCGCCGCGTACACGGCGGCCAGCGTGAGCACCGCCGCGAGCGCGAGGTAGATGGAGATCGGCACGCTGCTGGCGTACTCGCGCAGCAGGGCCACCGCGATGATCGGGGCGAGGGCGCCCGCCACGATGGCCGACAGCTGCGCGCCGATCGAGACGCCGGTGTAGCGGGTCCTGGTGCCGAACAACTCGGAGAAGAAGGCGGCCTGCGGGCCGTACATCATGCCGTGGAAGAGCAGGCCGACGGTGACCGCCAGCGTGATCGCGAAGAAGTTGCCGGTGCCCACCAGCGGGAAGAACGCGAAGATCCACACGCCGATCCCCGCCGCGCCCGCGAGGTAGATCGGGCGGCGGCCCACCCGGTCCGACAGGGCGCCCCACATCGGGATCGTCACGAAGTGGATGGCGGAGGAGACGAGCACCGCGTTCAGCACGGTCGAGTTGTCGATGCCGCTCTGCGTGGCGTACGTGATGACGAAGACGGTCAGCAGGTAGAAGGAGATGTTCTCGGCGAGCCGGGCGCCGATCGCCACCACCACGTCCTTGCTGTGATGGCGCAGCACCCCGACGATGGGCGCGCGCGGCTCCGGCGGCGCCGCCCGGAACACCGGCGACTCGGTGATCGTCAGCCGGATCCACAGGCCGATCAGCACCAGCACCCCCGACAGCAGGAACGGCACCCGCCACCCCCACGACAGGAACGCCTCGTCCGACTGCCAGGCGGCCAGGGCCGCCAGCACGCCGGTGGCCAGCAGGTTGCCGCCCGGCGCGCCCGCCTGCGGCCAGGAGGCCCAGAAGCCGCGCCGCGCCGTGTCGCCGTGCTCGGAGACGATCAGCACCGCGCCGCCCCACTCCCCGCCGAGCGCGAAGCCCTGCACGAGCCGCAGCGCCGTCAGCACCAGCGCGGCGGCCGGCCCGAGCGTCTCGTACGTCGGCAGGCAGCCGATCAGGAACGTCGCCGTGCCCATCATCAGCAGGCTGACGACCAGCAGCGTCTTGCGGCCGATCCGGTCGCCGAAGTGGCCGAAGACCAGACCGCCGAGTGGCCGGGCGACGAAGCCGACCGCGTAGGTGAGGAACGACAGCAGCGTGCCGGTCAGCGGGTCGGAGTCGGGGAAGAAGAGCTTGTTGAACACCAGGGCGGCTGCCGAGCCGTACAGGAAGAAGTCGTACCACTCGATGGTGGTGCCGATCAGGCTCGCGGCGACGATCTTCTTGATGGAAGTGGCCATGCCGGTCACCGTAGGGTGTGACCGGAGTCACTCATATGGTGCGGGAGCCCACAGTCTTCCGCTCAGCTGTGTGGGTCGTCGGTGCGGCCCAGCCGGTGCAGGCGCAGCGCGAGCTGGATCTCCAGGGCCCGCTCGGGGTCCGTCCAGCCGTCGCCGAGCAGCTTGGCGACGCGGTCGAGCCGCTGCGTGACGGTGTTGACGTGGATGTGCAGCGCCTCGGCCGTCCGCGACGGCGAGCCGCCCGTCCCGAAGTACGCGCTCAGCGTGTCGGCCAGCGCGGTGCCCCGGCGCGCGTCGTAGTCGATGAGCGGGCCGAGCACCCGGGTGACGAAGCCGCGTACGTCGCGGCCGTCGCCCATGAGCAGCCCCACGAAGCCCAGCTCGACCGCGCCCGCCCCGTCGCCCGCGCGGCCGAGCGCGATCAGCGCGTCCGCGCACCTGCGCGCCTCCTGGTAGGCCGCCGCGACCTCGTGCGCGCCGGCCTGCTGCCGGGAGCCCGCCCATGAGCCGCCCACCCGGGCCGCGCCCGCCGTCGCCGCGCTGTGCAGCGAGGCCGTCAGCTCCGCCGCCACCCGCCGGGCCACGCCGCCCGCGTCGTCGCCGGGCAGCAGCAGCACCACCTCGTCGCCGCGGCCCGCGGCCAGCCCGTGGCGTACGGCGGCCTGCGAGGACGCCCAGAACGCGGCACGCTCGCGCTGACCCCCGTGCTTGACCACCACCACGACGTGCGGCGCGCCCAGGTCCATGCCCAGCCTGCGGGCACGGTCTGACAGGCCGGGCGACTCGGGCCGGGAGATCAGGTCGTCGAGCAGCTCGCCCCTGACCCGGCCCTCGGCCTCCGCCACACTCCTGCGGAACAGCAGCAGCAGCGCGCACACCAGCGCCGCCCGCTCCAGGATCCGCTCGTCGGCGTCGTCGCTGCGCAGGATCAGCGTGCACAGCGGCTCGCCGCCGACGTCCACGGAGGCGATCAGCAGGTCGCCCCTGCGCACCGTACGCCCCAGCGCCCGCGACGCCTGCGCCGCCTCGAACACCCCCGCGTCCAGCTCGCCCACGTCACCGCTGATCGCCCTGCCCAGGTCGTCGAGCACCGCCAGCGACCCGCCCAGCACGTCGGTCACCACGGCCGCCACGTCCTCGATGCCGCCGCCGCGCAGCACCAGCGAGGTCATGCGGTCGTGCGCCAGCGCGGCCCGCTCGACCGCCTCGCCGTGCTCCCTGGCCGTCCTGTGCGCCTGGGACAGCTCCTCCAGCGCGTTCCTGGTCTCCTGCAGCAGCCTGGCGTTGTCGATCGCCACCGCGGCGTGCGCCGCCAGGCTCGCCAGCAGCGACACCTCCTCCTGGTGGAACGGCCGCGCGCTGCGGTTTGCCGCCATCAGCACGCCGATCACCCGCTGGCCGAGCCGCAGCGGCACGCCCAGGATCGCGACCAGACCCTCCTCGGTGACCGCCTCGTCGATGTGCTCCTTGTGCCGGAAGCGGGCGTCGGCGAAGTAGTCGGCCGTCGCGTACGGCGTCGCCGTCTGCGCCACCAGCCCGCCCAGCCCGTGCCCCATCGCCAGCCGCAGCGCACGGAACTTCGCCGAGATCGACCCGTCGGTGACCCGCATGTACGTGTCGCCGCGCTCGGGGTCGTGCAGCGTCATGTACGCGATGTCGGTCGCCAGCAGCTGCCTGGCCCGGTGCACGATGGCCTCCAGCACCGCGTCGAGGTCGCGCAGCGCGGCGAGGTCGCCGGCGGTGTCGTACAGGGCCGACAGCTCCGCCTCGCGCCGCGCCCGCCGCTTGAGCAGGTCGCGTACCTTCAGCGCCTCGACCTTGGCCTGCTCCAGCTCCTCGATCGCCGCCGGGTCAGCGCCCGCCGCCCGCGCCTGGATGATCGGCCCCTCGAACTCGACCGCCGACGCCTCCCTGGCCAGCAGCTCGAGAAACCGCCTGACCACTACCGCGCCGTCCAGCCGCCGTCCACGGGCAGTGACACGCCCGTGATGAACGACCCGCCCGGACCGCACAGGTAGGCGACCATGTCGGCCACCTCCTCCGGCTCGATCAGCCGCTTGATCGCGGCCGGTGCGAGCATGATGTCCGTCACGACCTGCTCGGGGTCGATGCCGTGCACCCGCGCCTGGTCGGCGATCTGCGCCTCGACCAGCCCGGTCCGCACGTACGCGGGGCAGACGCACACCGAGGTCACCCCGTGGGGCGCCCCTTCGAGCGCCACCACCTTGGAGAACCCCTCCAGCGCGTGCTTGGCCGTCGTATAAGCCGACTTGTACGGCGAGGCCCGCAACCCGTGCACCGACGAGATGTTCACGAACCGGCCCCAGCCCCTGGCGTACATGCCGGGCAGCACCTTTCGCGCGATGAGGAACGGCGCCTCCACCATCACCTTGAGCATCGTGGCGAACACCTCCGGCGGGAACTCCTCGATCGGCGCCACGTGCTGGAAGCCCGCGTTGTTCACCACGATGTCCACCGGCTCGCCGGGCAGCGCCGCCACGAAGCCGGGATCGCTCAGGTCGGCCACCACGGCCGTGCCGCCCACCTCGCCCGCCACCCTCTCGGCGGACTCGGCCCGCACGTCCACGACCAGCACCCTGGCCCCCGCCGCGGCCAGACGCCGGGCGCAGGCCGCCCCGATGCCGCCGCCGGCGCCCGTCACCAGCGCCGTCCGCCCCGTCAGCTCCTTCGCCATACCTCGCACCCTAGGCGCTCGACCCCCGCGGGCAGCATGGGGCCGAGCGACATAGATGCGCGGCGTCCTATGTGGATCAGCGGCGTCTGCTATGTTGGGAGGCATGATCGCGTATTTGTCCCAGTGGTGGTCCGCCTCCTAGGCGGTCCTCCCGGCGCGATACGCACACGGCCGCCTCGACGAGGCGGCCGTCACCGTGTGGTGGGTGTCCCCCCGTCGAGCACAGACGAGAAGGGGAACCCATGACCTCCACCTGGCCGCAGCTCCTCACCACGCTGCTCGACGGCGTGTCGCTCACCTCCCGCCAGGCCGCGTGGGCGATGGACCAGATCATGTCAGGGCGCGCCACCGACGCCCAGATCGCCGCGTTCGCCGTCGCGCTGCGCGCCAAGGGCGAGAGCGTCGCCGAGGTGTCGGGCCTGGCCGACGGCATGCTGGCCAGGTCGGCGGCCATCCGGGTGCCCGGCGACCCCGTCGACCTGGTCGGCACCGGCGGTGACCGCGCGGGCACCGTGAACATCTCCACCATGGCCGCCGTCGTGGCCGCCGCCGCCGGCGCCAAGGTGGTCAAGCACGGCGGCCGCGCCGCCTCCTCCATGGCCGGCTCCGCCGACGTGCTGGAGGCGCTGGGTGTGGTCGTCGACCTGCCGCCCGCCGCCGTCGTACGGGTGGTGGAGGAGACCGGCATCACGTTCTGCTTCGCGCCCGCCTTCAACCCGGCGCTCAAACGCACCTCGGCGCCGCGCCGCGAGCTGGGCGTGCCGACCGTCTTCAACTTCCTGGCCCCGCTCACCAACCCCGCGCTGCCGCCCGCCCAGGCCATCGGCGTCTACCATCCGTCGATGGCGCCCGTGATCGCGGGCGTGCTGGCCGAGCGCGGCTGCTCCGCGCTCGTCTTCCGGGGCGACGACGGGCTCGACGAGCTGACCACCTGCGGCCCCTCCACGATCTGGCTGGTACGCCGCGGCGCGGTCACCCGCACGACCTTCGACCCGCTCGACCTGTCGATCGCCCGGGCGCGCCCCGACGACCTGCGCGGCGGCGACGCCCGGCACAACGCCGAGGTCGCCCGCGCGGTGCTCGCCGGCGAGCCGGGGCCCGTGCGCGACGTCGTCCTGCTGAACGCCGCCGCCGCGCTGGTGGCCGCCGACGGCACGCCGCCCGCCGCCGAGCTGACGCCCGCGCTGGCCGCCGCCGTCAAGCGGGCCGCCGACGCGGTCGATTCCGGCGCGGCGCTGTCGCTGCTCACCCGCTGGGCGCACGCCACCCAGGAGGCCGCCGCCCGGCTGCGGCCCGTCAGCTCCGGCTGAGCGTCACGGCCTGGTCATCGACAGGACGTCGAGGGCCGCGTCGAGCTGCTCCTCGGTCAGCGTGCCGGCGGCGACGTGGCCGCGCTCGATGACGACCTCCCTGATCGTCTTGCGCTCCGCCAGGGCCTGCTTGGCGATCTTCGCGGCCTCCTCGTAGCCGACGTAGCGGTTCAGCGGGGTCACGATGGACGGGGACGACTCCGCGTACTCACGGAGCCTGTCCACGTTCGCCGTGATCCCGGCGACGCAGCGGTCGGCGAGCAGCCGCGACACGTTCGCCAGCAGCTTGATCGACTCCAGGATGTTGCGCGCGATCACCGGCAGCTGCACGTTCAGCTCGAAGGCGCCCGACGCGCCCGCGAACGTGATCGCCGCGTCGTTGCCGATCACCTGGGCCGCGACCATCGCCGTGGCCTCGGGGATCACCGGGTTGACCTTGCCCGGCATGATCGACGAGCCGGGCTGCAGGTCGGGCAGGTTGATCTCGCCCAGCCCCGCCCGCGGCCCCGAGCCCATCCAGCGCAGGTCGTTGGCGATCTTGGTGAGCGACACCGCCACCACCTTGAGCTGTCCCGACAGCTCCACGATCGAGTCCTGCGCGCCCTGCGCCTCGAAGTGGTCGCGCGCCTCCAGGAACGGGATGCCCGTCGCCTCGCGCAGCTTCGCGATCGCCCGCTGCGCGAACCCCTGCGGCGTGTTGATGCCCGTGCCCACCGCCGTGCCGCCCAGCGGCAGCTCCAGGACGTGCTCCAGCGCCGCCGTCACCCGCACCACCGCGTGCTCAAGCTGCGTGGCGTACCCGCCGAACTCCTGGCCCAGCGTCACCGGCGTGGCGTCCATGAGGTGCGTACGGCCCGACTTCACCACCCCGTCGAACTCCACCGCCTTCTCCCTGAGCGCCTCCGCCAGATGGCGCAGCGAGGGCAGCAGGTGGTACGTCACCTCCGTGGCCGCCGCCACGTGGATCGACGTCGGGAACACGTCGTTGGACGACTGCGAGGCGTTCACGTGGTCGTTAGCGTGCACCGGGCGGCCCAGCCGCTCCTCGGCCAGCATCGCGATCACCTCGTTGGCGTTCATGTTGGACGAGGTGCCCGAGCCGGTCTGGAAGACGTCGATCGGGAACTGGGCGTCGTGCTCGTTCTCCGCCACGTCCGCCGCGGCCTGGGCGATGGCCTCCGCCATGTCCTTCTCGATCACGCCCAGCTCGCCGTTGACCTCCGCCGCCACCGCCTTGACCAGGCCGAGCGCCGCGATGTGGGACGGCTCCAGCGTCCGCCCCGAGATCGGGAAGTTCTCTACGGCCCGCTGCGTCTGCGCCCGCCACTTGGCGCCGGACGGCACGCGCACCTCACCCATGGAGTCATGTTCGATCCTGAACTCACTCATGCCGTCCAGTCTTACCCACCGCGTAGCTCTCCCCCTGAACCCCACCGGCGTTTCCCGGGGAGGCGTGGGTGCTCTGGAGCGGGTCAGCTGGAGAAGAGGGCCACGATGAGGACGGCGATCACCACGGCGGCCGCGGCGGCCACCGCCATCAGGACCAGCATGCCGTTGCGGTTGCCGGCCGGTTGCTTCTCCTCCGGGCCGGCGATCGCGAACAGGTCCGTGCCGAGGCCGTGGCTCTCGCTGATGCCCTGCTGCGGCCCGACCGGCTGCGGCTGGCCCGGCTGCTGGCCCGGCTGGGGCGGGGGCACCGGGTAGACCTGCTGGCCCGGTGGGTTCTTGGGCGGGGTCGGGATGCGAGTGGTGACCACCGCACCCTCGTCGCCACCCTGAGGTGGCCGGCCGCCCGCGCCCTGGTCAGGAGCCGACGGGAAGGGGCCCTTGGGGCGCGAGATGCTGACCGTCCGCTCGGGGTCGTAGTCGTCGCCCCCTCCGCCCGCACCGCCACGCGGCCCACCCTGAGGCGCGCCGGGCCCACCCTGGGCGAACCCGTGCGGCCCGGTGGGCGCCTGAGCGCTGCCCTGGGCGGTCCCGTGCGGTCCAGTGGGTGCCCGACGGCCGCTCTGGGCGGTCCCGTGCGGCCCGGTGGGAGCTTGAGGGCCGGTGGGAGCTTGAGGGCCGCTCTGGGCACCGCCGCGCGGCCCGCCTTGGGGGCTTCCTTGGGGGCCTCCGTGCGGGCCATTGCCCGGCGCGCTTCCGTAGGGCCCGCTGCCCGCGCCGCCCGGCGTGTTGCCGTGCGGGCCGTTTCCCGGCCGGCCCGGTGCCGTCCCGGGAGCGCCACCCGGGGCCGGGGAGGCGAAAGCCTGCTGCTGGCCCGGTGGGGGATAGCTGGGAGGGGTGACCTGGGGCATGGTCGGCGAGTTCGCACCCCGCGCGCCGCCCTGCGGCCCTGAAGCAGCATGCGGACCCGTGGCACCCCGAGACCCGGGAGCCCCCTGCGGGCCCGTGGGTCCGTGCGGGCCTGATCCGGAAGCACCCTGTGGGCCCGTGGCACTGTGGGGGCCTGATGCCGGGTGCGCACCCGACGCGGGGCCACGGCCGCCGGCAGCAGCGGCCGGTCGCCGGCCAGGCCCCGTGGGAGCCTGCCCGCCACCCGGGCCGCCCTGCCTACCAGGGCCACCCTGTCCACCGGCGCCTTGACCGCCGGGACCGCCTTGACCGCCGGGAGCGCCGGGCATGCCGGGGCCCTGCGCGCCCGGTCCGCCGGGGCTGACCGGCATCCCCGGGCGCTGCCCACCTGGGCCGCCCGGCCTGCCCTGGCCGCCCTGCGCACCCGGTCCTCCCGGCCTGCCCTGGCTGCCCTGGCCGCTCGGTCCGCCCTGGCCGCCCTGTGCGCCTGGGCCCTGGCCTGCTGCGCCGGGGTGTTGGGAGCCGCGTCCCTGGGGTTGGGAGGTTTTGGACTGGGGGGCGAACGGGTCGGGCAAAGCGGCCTCCTGCGCCTTAAGAGCCTCGGCCGTCAGCGCCGGCATCTCGCTCGTGGGGGTGTCGGCGACCATGCGCAGCAGGGTCTCCGCTTTGGCGGCGCCGAGGCGCTGCCGGTAGTCCTTGTTGAGCAGCCCGTTCAGCACCGGACGCAGCCGCCCCGCCTGGGTGGGCGGGTCGGCGTTCTCGGTGAGCAGCGCGGCCAGCGTCTCGGCGATCGTGGACCGCTCGTACGCGGGCCGCCCCTCGACGGCGAAGTACAGCGTCGCCCCGAGCGACCAGATGTCGGACTCGGGCCCGGTGTACTCGCCACGGGCCCGCTCGGGAGCGGTGTAGCCGGGGGAGCCGATGACCATGCCGGTCTTGGTGAGCCGCGAGTCGCCCTCGGCCTTGGCGATGCCGAAGTCGGTGAGCACGACGCGCCCGCTCTCGGTGATGAGCACGTTGGCCGGTTTGACGTCGCGGTGGGTGATGCCCTGGGCGTGCGCGGCGCGGAGGGCGCCGAGCAGGTCGACGCCGATCTCCGCGACGAGCCGCGGCGGCAGCGGCCCCTCCTCCTCGATCACCTGCTCAAGGGAGCGGGCCTCGATGAGCTCCATGATGATCCACGGGCTGTTGTCCTGGATGAGGACGTCGTGGATGGAGGCCACGGACGGATGGTTGATCCGCGAGGCGATACGTCCTTCGCGGACCATGCGCTCGCGCAGCTCGGCCCGCTGTTCCTCGGTGAGCCCGGGGTCCTGGCGGATTTCCTTGACCGCCACCTCGCGCCCGAGCGCGCGGTCGCGGGCGCGCCACACGGTTCCCATCGTGCCCCGGCCGAGCGGGGCGATGAGCTCGTAGCGCTCCGCGAGCAGGCGTGTCTGCTGTTCCGGCATGAGAAGAAGATATCGATTCTCGCTTGGGAAGTGCTTTACCCTCGCTTGCGAAGTTCTCTTGGCCAGAACCGCCGAGGAAGGAACAACTTTATCACCGTCGCTTTGAATCGGGCATAAGCGGACGGCGTGGGCCGCTGTTCGACACGCCTCCTGTGGACGCCTTCGCCGGATTTACGTTCGAGTCTGGGCGAGGGCACGGTGAACGGCGCGGCGGGCGGGTCGGCCCTGTGCATCCCCCGGTGCGAGGGCCGGCGTACGAAAGAGGGCTGTGGGTTCGACGCCGGGGGCCTGCCAGTGGCTTTACCTGCGTTTTTGGCGTCGCTTTTACGCGGCGGCAGCGGCTCCTCCGCCGAGCCGCCCGCGGCCACCCTGGCCAGCATGAGCGAGGCGCGTACGGAATCGAGCCTGGTCGCGGGGTCGATCCTGAGCAGCGCGTCGAGCACGGGCGCGAGCGGCCCCGCCTTGGTCATGGGGATCGGCTCGCCGCTGGTGAGCGCGGCCAGGGCGGCGGCGGCCGTACGCCTGCCGCTCAGGCCCCTGCCCTCGACGGCGGTGTAGAGGGTCGCGCCGAGCGACCACAGATCGCCGGCGGGGCTGGCCTTGGAGCCGAGCACCCGCTCTGGAGCGATGTATCCGGCGGAGCCCAGAACGATGCCCGCCTGGGTGATGGAGACGTCACCTTCGAGTGCGGCGAGGCCGAAGTCGGTCAGGACCGCGCGGTCCTCCGTCACCAGCACGTTGCTCGGCTTGACGTCGCGGTGCAGGATGCCCTTCGCGTGCACGGCGCGCAGCGCGCCGAGGATCTGCCGGCCGATCTCGGCCACTTTGCGGGGGTGGAGCGGTCCCTCTTCCTTGATGAGCTGCTCAAGGGACCTCGCGTGGAGCAGCTCCATCACGATCCACGGCCGGTCGTCCTCGGTGACGACGTCGAAGACGGTGATGACGGACGGGTGCGCGACCATCGCGGTGGCCCGGCCCTCGCGTTCGGTGCGCGCGCACAGCTCGGCGCGCAGCTCCTCGTCGAGAACGGTGGGCAGCCGCACCTCCTTGACCGCCACGTCACGGTCGAGCAGCTCGTCATGCGCCCGCCAAACGGTGCCCATGCCGCCACGACCAACCGGCTCAAGAAGCCGATAGCGCGCGGCGAGGAGGTAACCGGAAGGCGCACGCATGGCAGGCAGCTTACCTATTTGTGTAAACCGACCAGTAGAGGCAGGGCCGATTAATTGTTGCGAACTTAAGTCAACCCGTATGACTTGTGACGTCAGCAAACCCCCTGGTCACATGCGTGCGCCGGGGGCTCGCGGTGCTCGCGCCCCGTCTCCGGTAGCCCAGCGTACGCGATCACCTGCGGTTCGTCGCAACCCCTGCCCCGAGTGGCAGAGCGTTTTCGCAGGTCATGCGCCGTATGTGCCGATCGGCACAACATTCGGCGGATTGGTTGTGCATGATGCCTGGTAGGGGACTACCAGTAGTACGGCAGGCTGGCTGACAGGAACCACGGGGGTGCCGTCAGCGAGTTGAAAGGGTGCCGTAAGAGGACGGAGGCACGGTGAAGGCGTAGAAACCCGGCGAAGCGCCCGGCGAACTCGCGGCGAACTCACCGGAAACTGTCGGTCCCCGACGTCAGACTGAAGTCCCATCCACCGAAGACAGACCGCCGAAGGATGTGAGGGAGATGCGCCAGACGCAGGTGCGCCGCCGGCCGAGGAAGCCGGTCAAGGTGGCGCTCGACCTCCGCACTCCGTCAGGGCGCCATCTGCCCTTCTGACCACCAGCTACCAGGAGCGCCATCTGAGAGGTGCGCGATGTGCAGTCACTACCCCGTTTGCCCGAGTGCCGACTCTCCCGACCGTGAGCGGTCGCACGTGATCGCCTCCCACCCCGACCAGGGGTGGAGCCTGCTCTGCAACGGCGTCGTGCTGTTCGACGACACCGGCCTGCTGCTGCCCGACGGCACCGTCGTGGCCCCGCACCGCGCGCCGCTGGCCGCCTGAGCTCCTGACCGCCGCGCCGCCAGGGCACAGGAGCCCCAGCGGCGGCGGTGACCCGTCCGATGAGGAGCCTCAGCGGCGGCCGATGCTCAGCACGGGGCCCGTCTTGTCGGTGAAGAAGTCCTCACCCTTGTCGTCCACGACGATGAACGCGGGGAAGTCGACGACCTCGATCTTCCACACCGCCTCCATGCCGAGCTCCGGATATTCCAGCACTTCGACCTTCTTGATGCAGTCCTGCGCCAGCCGGGCCGCGGGGCCGCCGATCGAGCCGAGGTAGAAGCCGCCGTACTTCTGGCACGCCTCGGTGACCTGCTTCGAGCGGTTGCCCTTGGCCAGCATCACCATGGAGCCGCCGGCCGCCTGGAAGCGCTCGACGTAGGAGTCCATGCGCCCGGCCGTGGTCGGGCCGAACGAGCCGGAGGCGTAGCCCTCGGGGGTCTTGGCCGGTCCGGCGTAGTAGACCGCGTGGTCCTTGAGGTACTGCGGCATCTCGCCGCCGTCGTCGAGCAGCTCCGCGATCTTGGCGTGTGCGATGTCGCGGGCCACGACCAGCGGGCCGGTGAGCGACAGGCGGGTCTTGACCGGGTATTTCGACAGCTCGGCCAGGATCTCGGGCATCGGCCGGTTGAGGTCGATCTGTACGACGTCGTCGGAGAGGTGCTCGTCGGTGGTGTCGGGCAGGAAGCGGGCCGGGTCGGTCTCCAGCCGCTCCAGGAAGACGCCCTCCGGCGTGATCTTGGCCAGCGCCTGGCGGTCGGCCGAGCAGGAGACCGCGATGGCCACCGGGCAGGACGCGCCGTGGCGGGGCAGGCGGATCACGCGGACGTCGTGGCAGAAGTATTTGCCGCCGAACTGCGCGCCGATGCCCAGCTTCTGGGTCAGCTCGAACACCTTGGCCTCCATCTCCAGGTCACGGAACCCGTGGCCGGACGGCGAGCCCTCGGTGGGGATGGAGTCGAGGTAGCGGGCGCTGGCGTACTTGGCGGTCTTCAGCGCGTACTCGGCGGAGGTGCCGCCCACGACGACGGCCAGGTGGTACGGCGGGCAGGCCGCCGTGCCGAGCGACCTGATCTTCTCCTCCAGGAAGGCCATCATGCGCTTCTCGTTGAGCACGGCCTTGGTCTCCTGGTACAGGAACGACTTGTTGGCCGAGCCGCCGCCCTTGGCCATGAACAGCAGCTTGTACTCGTCGGGGTGCCCGTGGGGGTCCTCGGCGTAGAGCTCGACCTGGGCGGGCAGGTTGTCGCCGGTGTTCTTCTCCTCCCACATGGTGATCGGGGCCATCTGGGAGTAGCGCAGGTTGAGCTTGGTGTAGGCGTCGTACACGCCGCGCGAGATGTGCTCGGCGTCGCGCCCGTCGGTCAGCACGTGGCGGCCGCGCTTGCCCATGACGATGGCGGTGCCGGTGTCCTGGCACATCGGCAGCACGCCGCCGGCCGAGATGGAGGCGTTCTTCAGCAGGTCGAGGGCGACGAAGCGGTCGTTGCCGCTGGACTCGGGGTCATCGACGATCTTCCTGAGCTGGGCGAGGTGCGAGGCGCGCAGGAAGTGGGAGATGTCGTGGACGGCCGCCTCGGTCAGCAGGCGCAGCGCCTCCGGCGACACTTCGAGGAACGTACGCCCGGCCGCTTCGACCTTCCGCACCCCCTCCGAGGTGATCAGCCGGTATTCGGTGTCGTCGGCTCCAAGCGGAAGCAGGTCGGTGTAGTCGAACTCGCCCATGTCCATCCTTTCGGTCGCTCCAAGAGATTACGCGCCCTTGAAGCGGACCAGGGACCGGCTCAGGCCTCCGACGGCCGGACGGCGGGCTCGGGGCCGCCGGTGCGCGCCGCGGTCAGGCCCACCATGATGCCGATGATCACCAGCCCGGCCCCGACCAGGTCGTACGCGGTCGGCGTGGCGACGCCGAGCACCGCGCCCGTGACGATCGCCGCCACCGGGATGAGCCCGGCGAACAGCCCGGCCCTGCCGGGGCCCAGCTTGGGCAGCGAGCGGTACCACAGGAAGAACGCGATCACCGTCACCACGATCGCGAGGTAGCCGAGCCCGAGCGCCTCGGGCAGGGTGGGCGTCCGCAGCATCGCGGGGCCCTCGCTCACCCAGCCGACCAGCGCCAGCATGGGCACGGCCAGCGTCGTCGAGTACGCCGAGACCCTGATCGCCCCGAGCCTGGGCAGCAGCGGGATGGCCAGCAGCGAGAAGCTGATCTCGCCGACGAGCGCCCCGAGCGCCCACAGCAGGCTCTCGGTGGTGCCGCTGCCGAGCCCGGTGGCCAGCGTCGCGCCGGACACCACGACGGCGGCGCCGAGCAGCAGCCGGGGCGCCGGCCGGCCGCCGGCCAGCGCGAGCGCCAGCGGCACGGTGCCGAGCACGGTGCCGACCAGGGCGGGGCCTGAGGCGCGGGTGGACTCGATGACGCAGACGTTGAAGAACACCAGCCCGAGCAGCGCGAGCCCGGCCAGGCAGAGCACCTCGCGGCCGGTCATCCTGACGAACCGCAGGCCGAGCACCCGCGTGATGACGAGCAGAACGACCGCCGCGACGAGATACCTGACGGCCTGTCCGCCGTATATGGGGTAAGCGCCGATCAGTCCCGCGACTCCGGCCAGGGTTCCCACCAGGAACATGGCCGCGGCGGCGCCCAGGATGCCGTTTCTCATCATGCGAAGGATGCTAGGGAGACAATGGTTCGGGAAAACAGTCCAATTCGCCGCTGGAAGACAGGACCAATATGGCCGACCTCCATATCCGGATAGACCGCGGGAAGGGAGGCATCGCCGGGCAGATCGCGTCGGAGCTGCGCGAGTCCATCCGCGGCGGGCGGCTCGCGCCTGGCACCCGCCTGCCCGCCACCCGCGACCTCGCCACCGACCTGCAGGTCTCCAGGGGCGTGGTGGTGGAGGCGTACGAGCAACTGGTGGCCGAGGGCTTCCTGGTCTCCAGGGTCGGCGTCGGCACACAGGTGACGCCCGCGAACACCCGGCAGCGCGCCGCGCCGCCGCCCAAGCCGCAACAGGTGCGCCGCAGGACGCCGAGCACCGTCTCCTACCATGGCCATCGCCCCACTTCCCCCGACCTCAGCCACTTCCCCCGTGAACGCTGGCTGGCGGCCGTCAGGCACGTGCTGACCACCGTACCCTCGGACGCCCTCGATTATGGGGACCCCGGCGGCGTGCCTGAGCTGCGGGAAGAGCTGGCCGGCTACCTCAGGAGGGTCAGGGCGGCCGACGTGCGCCCCGAGAACCTCGTCGTCGTGGGCGGCGTCGCCCAGGGGCTGAGCCTGGCGCTGCACGTGCTCACCGGCCAGCGCCCGCTGCGGCTGGCCGTCGAGGACCCGACGAGTCACCGGCAGGTGCCGCTGCTCAGGAGGGCGGGCGCGCACGTCGTGCCGGTGCCGGTGGACGAGGAGGGCCTCGACGTGCGGCGCATCGGCGGTGACGCGGCGCTGGTGACGCCGGCGCACCAGTTCCCGACCGGGGTGGTGCTCTCGCCGCGGCGCAGGGCCGCGCTCATGGAGTGGGCGTACGCGGGGCACCGGCTGATCATCGAGGACGACTACGACGCCGAGTTCCGCTTCGACCGCGACCCCGTCGGCTGCCTGCAGGGGCTCGCGCCCGACCGGGTGATCCTGTGCGGCAGCGTGAGCAAGGCGCTCGCGCCCGGCCTGCGCCTCGGCTGGGTGGCGGCGCCGCCCGACCTGGCCGAGGGCATCCGCAGGGCGCGTGGCGAGCTGGACCTCGGCTCGCCGGTCATCGAGCAGCACGCGCTCGCGCACTTCCTGCGGACCGGCGGCTACGACCGGCACCTGCGGCGGATGCGCAGGGAGTATCGCCGCCGTCGTGACGCGCTGGTGGGCGCGCTGGCCGCGGAGCTGCCCGCCGTACGGGTGCGCGGCATCGAGGCCGGGCTGCACGTCTACCTGGAGCTGCCCGCCGGGTGGGACGAGCCGCGTACGGTGCGGGCCGCCCAGGAGCTGGGCCTGTCGGTCGAGCCGGTCGGTCCGATGCGGGAGTCCGCGGGGCCGCCGGCCGTGGTCATGGGGTTCGCCCGGCTGCCCGTGCACAAGGCAGAGGAGGCCGTACGAGGCTTGAAGGTCAGAATGTCTGGACAAATCTTGACTGGAGAGGGTAGGCGGGCCTAGAACGAGAATCTGATCCCATAAGCAGGGAGGCGTCATGCGGGTGGGATTGCTGGGTCTGGGCCGGATCGGCGCCTTCCACGCCGCCACCCTCGCCGCGCACCCGCTGGTGGACGAGCTGATCGTGGCCGACCCCGTGCGCACATCCCCGTACGGCAGGCCGGGCGACCCCTTCGAGGCGGACGCCGTCGTCATCGCCACGCCGACCGGCACCCACGCCGAGCTGATCGTCGCGGCCTGCGAGCGCGGCATCCCGGCCTTCTGCGAGAAACCGGTGGCGGGCACGGTCACCGAGACCGTCAAGGTGCTGGAGGCGCGCGGGGACAACCGGGTGCAGATCGGGTTCCAGCGGCGGTTCGACCCCGGTTACGTGGCCGCCGCCGCGGCGCTGCGCGCCGGCGAGCTGGGGGAGCTGCACCGCGTCCACATGGTGACGGCCGACCCCGCGCCGCCGCCCGCCGACTTCCTGCCGATGTCGGGCGGGATCTTCCGCGACTGCCACATCCACGACTTCGACATCCTGCGCTGGGTCACCGGCCGGGAGGTGGCGTCGGTGTACGCGCGCGGCGCCAACCGCGGCGCCGCCTTCTTCGCCGAGGCCGGCGACGTGGACAACAGCGCCGCGCTGCTCACCCTCGACGACGGCACGCTCGCCACGCTGCAGGGCTCGCGCTACAACGGCGGCGGGTACGACGTGCGCATGGAGCTGGCCGGCACCCGGCGCACGCAGGCCGTCGGGCTGGGCCCGCGCGCCCCGCTGCACTCGGCCGAGCAGCCCGCGAGCGGCGCCGAGCCGTGGCCCGACTTCGTCACCCGCTTCGAGGCCGCCTACCGCGCCGAGATCGACGCCTTCCTCACCGGCGACCACAGCCCCTGCTCGGTCGAGGACGCCCTGGAGGCCCTGTACGTCGCCGAAGCCGCCGACCTCTCGCTCCGCGAAGGCCGCCAGGTGGAGGTGGCGGAGGTCCGCCGCTGACGCGGCCGGGACGCAGCCGGCCGAAACGGCAGGCGGTGGGCGGTGGGCGGCGTTCGTCAGGTGGTGGCCGGGGTGCGCTTGGGCTCGAAGCCGGGCGCCAGGGCGATGATCGCCGCCGCCAGCACCAGCGGCGCGGCGAACGCCACCCGCATGTCCACGGCGTCCGCGATCCCGCCCACGAGCGCCGCGCCCACGATGAACCCGACGTAGTTGAAGAGGTTCACCCGGGCGATGGCGACGCCGGTGCCCGCCGGGTCGAGCCGCCCGGCCGCCGAGAACGACTGCGGCGCCACCACCGACAGCCCCACCCCGGTCAGGCCGAACGCGACGATGCCGAGCGGCTGGTTGGGCGCCAGCACGACGCCGAGGAACCCGATCGTGGCGATCACCCCGCCGATCCTGACGATGGCGGCGGGCCCGTAGCGGCGCACGGCCAGGTCGCCGGCGAGGCGGACGGCCAGCGTGGTCGCCTGGTAGGCGACGTAGGCCAGCGGGATCACCCGGGGGCCGGCCTCCAGCACATCCTTCATGAACACGGTGTTGAAGTTGGAGACGGCCGCGTCGCCGACGTACAGGAAGCCCATGGCCAGGCAGAGCGGGATGATCGGCCGCCAGGGGAAGCGGCCGGCGACCGTCTCCGCGGGCGTCTCCACCTTCTCCTCGGCGGGGCCGCACAGGTGCCGCCCCGCGTACAGCGAGCCGGCCAGCGCGAACACCATGGGCGCGCCCATGACGACCGGCAGCGGCAGGTCGGCCGCCGCCGACGCCCACAGCGCGCCGAGCATGCTGAGCACGCTCCACACGCAGTGGAAGCCGTTGAGCACCTGTATGCCGTACCGGCGCTCGACCGCCACGCCCTGCATGTTCATGCCCGCGTCCACCGCGCCCACGGCCACTCCGAACAGCAGCAGCACCGGCACCAGCAGCGGCACGTTCGGGGCGAGCCCGGCCAGGACCACGGCGGCGGCCACGGCCGGCTGCGCGACGCGCAGCAGCAGCCTGCTGCCCCGGCGGGCGGCGAACGCTCCGGCCGCCACGCTGCCCGCGCCCGCGAACACGGGCACGATGAGCAGCAGCAACGTCAGGCTGCCCTCGTCGAGGCCGTGCTTGGACTGCAGGTTCGCGACCTGGATGAGCAGCGAGGCGAAGGACAGGCCCTGGACGCCGTAGACGACGTACGTGGCGACGCGGGCCTGGCGATCACGTGAGGACGGCACGGCGGCCTCCTGGTGGGGGGAGTCAAACGTGAGGCTGAGTCAGGTTAGCGGCTGCCCCGGCCCACCACCAGCACGAGATCGGCACGTTTACGTCGAGGTCTCCACCGCCACGCCGCCCGGCCGCTCCCGCTCCCGTACGTCGATCCGCCCCGCCGCCGCCCACACCCCGAGCGCCAGCAGCGCCGCCACCTCCGTCACGGCCAGACCCCGCTCCACCAGCCCCAACGGCATGACGCGATACCACGGCAGCCCCTCGGCGGACGCGATGACCATCATCGTGCCGATGCCCGCCACCCACAGCAGCGAGCACACCCCGAACCCGAACGCCACCAAGGTCGCCCGCGACCGCTGCCGGTGCCACGGCCTGGCGATCAGCAGCGCGGCCAGCGGCAGGCAGAGGAAGGCCACGAAGCTGCCCACCCGATGGATGCTGCCGCTCATGCTCGGCCCCACCGACCAGTCGTGCTTCTCGAACCAGGCCGTCACGAACAACCCCAGGCTCCACCCCATCAGCGCGATCGTGCCGAGCACCCCGGCCAGCTTCTTCCTGGCCAGCGACACGCCGATGGCCAGCGACCCCGCCGCCAATAAGCCCACCCCGAGGCCGAAGACCCAGCCGCCGGGCCCCAGCCCGTGCTCGCTGATGGTCCGGCGGAACGGATCCATCTCGTCCAGGCTGGAGAGCTCCAAGCCGATGATCACCGCTATGCCGGCGCCTGCCGCGCCGAGTCCCCACCGCGCCGGTCGATGCACGTACGCCTCCCTTTAAGCGGATCAACGGCCGTACGGACGCCTGGATTCCGCGTAATCGGCGGAGAAAACGGGACACGCGCGGCACGCCGCCGTTCGCCGGGATCCTCGGACACCTCACCACCGAGAGCGAGCGAATCCGCCGACCGCCGGATATCGTCGGAGATGTGAACGAACGCGCGGGCTCGTGGTTGCCGAAGCTGCAGGAAGTCGGGGAGCGACTGGCCGAGGAGTGGGTCTCCGCCCGCCGGCCGCAGCCATCGGGCGGCGACGTGCCGCAGCCGCACGAGCTGCGCGCCTCCGACGCCGACCGCGAACGCATCGCCCAGGTGCTCCAGGACGCCCACGCCGACGGCCGGCTCATGCTCGACGAGCTCGAAGAGCGGCTCGGCGTGCTCTACTCAGCCCGCACGCTCGGCGAACTGGCCGAGCTCACCACCGACCTGCTGCCGCCCGACCAGCAGCCGCTCAACCTCGACGGACGGCCCGTCTCCGCGATCTTCAAGCAGGAGAAGCGCGGCGGGCGCTGGGTGGTGCCCGCCGAGCTGGCCGTGACCGCCATGTTCGGCACCACCAAGCTCGACTTCCGCGACGCCATCCTGCAGAACCGCCGGATCATCATCAACGCCACCCTCGTCTTCGGCGGGCTGGAGATCCACGTGCCCGAGGGGCTCGAGGTGATCAGGGTGGCGAAGGACAAGACCGTCCGCCTGACCAAGCAGCCCACCGAGCCGGGCGCGCCGGTCGTCGAGGTGCGCACCACGAACTTCGCGGGCGAGGTCAAGGTCAAGGAGCCGCCGCGCCGCAAGCGCCGCCGCTGAGCTCTCTTCTGACGATCAGCCCGCGGTGTCGAAGTTGATCGCGCTGTACGCCCGTAGCTTCCACAGCTGGTGCTCGCTCTCGATCTTCCTGATCGTGCCCGACCGCCCGCGCATCACCAGCGACTGCGTGACCGCCGAGCCGGCGCGGAACCGTACGCCCTGCATCAGCTCACCCTGCGTGATGCCCGTCGCCGCGAAGAACACGTCGTCGGACTTCACCAGGTCGTTCGTGGTGAGCACCTGGCTCAGGTCGTGGCCCGCGTCCACGGCGCGGGAGCGCTCGGCGTCGTCGCGCGGCCACAGCTTGCCCTGGATGACGCCGCCCAGGCACTTGAGCGCGCACGCCGCCACGATGCCCTCGGGCGTGCCGCCGATGCCCAGCATCAGGTCGATGCCGGTGCCCTGGCGGGCCGCCATGATCGCGCCGGCCACGTCGCCGTCGGTGATGAACTTGATCCGCGCGCCCGTCTCCCTGATCTCCTTGACCAGCCGCTCGTGGCGCGGCCGGTCCAGCACGACCACGGTCACGTCGGAGGGCGAGCAGTGCTTGGCCCTCGCCACCGCGTCGATGTTGACCGCGACCGGGGCCTCGATGTCCACCACGTCGGCCGCCTCAGGGCCGGTGACCAGCTTCTCCATGTAGAAGACGGCCGACGGGTCGTACATCGAGCCGCGCTCGCTCACCGCGATCACCGACACCGCGTCGGGCATGCCGAGCGCGGTCAGCCGGGTGCCGTCGATCGGGTCGACCGCCACGTCGCAGTCGGGACCGCTGCCGTCGCCCACCTGTTCGCCGTTGTAGAGCATCGGCGCGTGGTCCTTCTCGCCCTCGCCGATGACGACCACGCCGTTCATGGAGACCGTGCTGATGAGCTGGCGCATGGCGTTGACGGCGGCGCCGTCCGCGCCGTTCTTGTCGCCGCGGCCGACCCACCGGGCCGCCGCCATCGCGGCCGCCTCCGTGACACGGACGAGTTCCAGCGCCAGGTTGCGATCAGGGGCGTGCTCGCTGGTGGCGAGCGCCGGCGGCACGGAAGTCTGGTCGGACATGATGGCTGGCCTCCTCGTGGGACGTCTCCCTCGATCGTAGTTGCCGGTCTATTCCCGGTCGGAGGGGGATAATCTGCAAATGGTGCGTGGATTTTGTGCCATACGCTGTGCGCGCCGGGGATCGCGCCTCCAACATGGTGCGTGGCGCCCCCGCCGTGGAGGAGATCCCTGATGAGCGAAGTGGACAGCGACGTCGACGGCGACGTCCCCGCCGGCGCGAGCAGCGACGGGGCCGTCGTCACCCAGCCGCGTACGTCCGAGCGCGGCGCGGCCACCCGCAGCTCACTGCTCGCCGCCGCCCGCGAGGTCTTCGTCTCCAAGGGGTTCGCCGAGGCCGGCGTGACCGACGTGGTCGCTCGGGCTGAGGCCAGCGTCGGCAGCCTCTACCACCACTTCTCCGGCAAGGCCGACCTCTACCTCACGCTGTGGGAGGAGTTCCAGGCCCGGCAGACCCAGCGCACCAAGGAGGCCGCCCGCGCGGCCCGCGCCGCCGGTGAGAGCGACCCCATGGGGGTGTTCGTGCGTGCCGCGCGCGCGTACCTCGACGGGTGCCTTGAGGAACGCGAACTGGCCGCGCTGTTCCTGCGCGGTGACGGGCCGCCCGGGTTCGACGTCATCATGCGCGACCGGCTCCGTACGTGGGCGCAGCGCAACGCCGCGCTCTTCGAGGACGACCGCGCCCTCGTCGTGGTGATCACCGGCGCGCTCGCCGCGGCCGTCTCCGAGATCGTCCTCACCGACAACCGGGCCCTGGCCGAGGACGTTCTCGCCATCATCGGCGGCATCCGCCCGGCCGCTTCTGCGACCGGCCGCTCCAACGGGTAACCTCGCCAAGTGTGCGACGGTTCACCCAAGGTCTCTACGGCTACGCGGTAGCCCTCTTCGTCTGCCTCGCGGGGGCCGGGCTGTTCCTGCTGGTCACCCCGCAAAGCCGCGATGAGCACATTCCGCGCCTCGACTACTCCATCACCGTCGCCAACTTCGGCCACGGCGTGCCGTACGGTGTGTGGGCGCCGCAGCAGGACCCGCCCGGGTGGGTCCCCAACAGCAACAGGATCGCCGACGGCGAGAACGGCGCCAAGGTCCTCTACCTCGGCTACGCCACCGCCAAGCGCGAGCACGCGATGTTCGCGCAGAGCGACGAGCAGCCCGCCGCCGGGTTCGCCAGCCGCATGGCCAACAGCGACAAGGCCGTCGGCACCCAGCAGATCGGCGGCGTCGCCTGGGAGCAGCGCTTCCGCGAGGACAAGAACCAGCGCTCGCTCGTCCGCGTCCTGCCCGACGTCACGCTCGTCGTCACCGGCACCGCCGACTGGCCCGAACTCGCCGATCTCGCCGGCCGCCTCCAGCAGCGGCCGAAAGGCTGAGCACGGGCGCCGGCGCGTCTAGGCTGGACGGCGTGGCAGACGAGAAGGCGCCCGCGGGCGAGAAGACACTCTCCTACGAGCAGGCCCGCGAAGAGCTCACCGAGGTGGTGCGGCGGCTGGAGACCGGCGGGCTGACGCTGGAGCAGTCGATCGAGCTGTGGGAGCGGGGGGAGAAGCTGGCGGCCGTCTGCGAGGAGTGGCTGCAGGGCGCCCGCGTCAAACTCGCCGCCGCCATGGCCCGCCGCACCGACCCCAGCACATCCGACGACACCCCCTTCTGACCCCCGACTCCCGAGCCACTGGCCTCGGCCTCCGGCTCCCGCCCGCCTTCCGGCTCCGGGTTTCCGGCTCCGCGTTTCCGGCCAACGGCCGCTGGCCCCGCCTATGGCCGTCGGGCCCCTTGGCCCTTGGCCCCCGCCTATGGCCGTCGGGGCCCCTGGCCCCCTGCCCCCACCCATGGCCCTCGGGCCCTTGGCCCCTGGCCTTCGGCTGCGGGCCCGGTGCCGGGCCTCTCGTCCGAGCCTCCGTTTTCAGGCGGCGGTGCGGGTGAGGGCTATGACCGGGATGCGGCGGGTGGTCTTCTTTTCGTACTCGGCGAAGCCCGGGGCCTGCTCCACCATGCGGGCGTAGAGGCGGTCGCGTTCCTCGTCGCCCACGAAGTCCGCCTTGGTCACGAAGGTCTCCTTGCCCACCTCGATGGTGGCCTCCGGGGTGGCGCGGAGGTTGTGGTACCAGGCGGGGTTGTTGTCGGCGCCGCCGTTGGAGGCGATGACGACGTAGCGGTCGCCGTCCGCCAGATACACCACGGGCGTGGTGACGTCCCTGCCGCTCTTGGCGCCCTTGGTGGTGAGCAGCAGCAGCGGCTGGCCCTCGAACATGCCACCGACCCGGCCCTCGTTGGCCCGGAACTCCTCGATGACCTTCGCGTTGAAGTCGTTCACGATTCTCGGCTCCTCGTCCCACTAATCGGAGAATTCTCCGCTTGAGGCAGCCTAACCGGAATTCTCTCCGGTTGTCATCGGTATGCTCGACCCCGTGTGGGAACGTCGCCTTCTGCCCGTCATCGGCCAGCCGCAGCCGGAGCGAGCCGACGCCGTACGCAACCGGCGCAAGATCCTCGACGTGGCGGCCAGGATGATCACCGAGCACGGCACCGACGGCCTGTCGCTCGACGAGGTGGCCCGCGCCGCGGGGGTCGGCGTGGGTACGGTCTACCGGCGTTTCGGCGATCGTACGGGACTGCTCATGGCCCTGCTGGACGAGCACGAGCGACGCTTCCAGGAGGCGTTCCTCGCCGGCCCGCCACCGCTGGGCCCCGGCGCGCCGCCCGACGAGCGGGTGATCGCCTTCCTGCACGCGCTCGTGGACCGCATCGTGGCCCAGGAGGACCTGTACGTGCTGCTGGAGCGCAGCCGCAAGGCGAACATCGGGATGGGCCCGTACGGGCTGCACCACGTCCACCTGGCCGCGCTGCTGACCCAGGTGCGGCCGGGCACGCCCACGGCCTACCTGGCCGACGCGCTGCTCGCCCCCGCCAACGCCTGCCTGATCGCCTACCAGCGCCACGAACGGGGCATGACCGTCGACGACATCAAGGCGGGACTGACCCTGCTGGCCGAGTCGGTCATGCGCTGAGGTCAGCCGTCTTCCTCCGCGCGGACGTTCAGGCGGTCGTCGCTCAGCCGGATCGTCAGACGGGAGCCGGGCGCGACGTCCTTGGCCAGGCGGACGACGTCGCCCGACGGGTGCTGGACGATCGCGTAGCCGCGTTCGAGCGTCGCGGCGGGGGACAGGGAGACCAGCCGGGCCCGCAGATGGGCCAGGTCGTCGGCGGCCCGGTCGAGCGAGCTCGACAACGACCGCCTGGCCCGGTCGCGCAGCGCCTCCGCCTGCTCGGCGCGGCGCTCCAGCTCGCGTACGGGATCGGCGAGCGACGGCCGGGAGCGTACGGAGGTCAGCCAGGACATCTCGCGATCGAGCCAGCCGCTCATCACCCGGCGGCCACGGTCGCGCAGCTGGCGCACCAGCGACAGCTGCTCGCCCACGTCAGGCACCACCTTCTTGGCGGCGTCGGTGGGCGTCGATGCGCGTACGTCGGCCACCAGGTCGAGCAGCGGGCTGTCCTGCTCGTGGCCGATCGCGCTGACCACGGGGGTGCGGCAGGCGGAGACGGCGCGTACCAGCGTCTCGTCGGAGAACGGCAGCAGATCCTCGAGCGAGCCGCCGCCCCGGGCGATCACGATGACCTCGACCGAGGAGTCGGCGTCGAGCTTGCGCAGCGCCTCGGTCACCTCGCCCACCGCGTACGGCCCCTGCACGGCGACTTCCTCGACCTTGAACGTCACCGCCGGCCAGCGCCGCCGGGAGTTCTCCAGCACGTCGCGCTCGGCCGCCGACTCGCGCCCGCAGATCAGCCCGATCGTGCCGGGCAGGAACGGCAGCCGCCGCTTCCTGTCGGCGTTGAACAGGCCCTCGGCGGCCAGCAACTGCCGCAGCCGCTCCAGCCTGACCAGCATCTCGCCCACCCCGACGGGGCGCATCTCCAGCGCGGTGAAGGCGAACGAGCCCCTGTTGACCCAGAAGTCGGGCTTGACGTGCAGCACCACCCGCGAGCCGTTGGCCGGCCGCGGCACCGTGGCCTCGTAGACGCCGCGCGGCGCGGTGACCCTGGCGGACACGTTGGCGATCGGGTCGCGCAGGGTCAGGAACACCGTGCCGCCGCGCGCGCTCAGGTCGGTGATCTCGCCCTCGACCCACACCGTGCCGAGTTTGCCGATCCAGCCGCCCACCATCTGCAGGACCGTGCGGATCGGCAGGGGAGACTCGGGCGAGGTCTTCGAGGTCATGCTGGGAAGACTACGGGGTCCTGTGGGGGTTACTCCGCGGCCTGGAGCTTGGCGAGGCGGTTCTCGAACATCTTGATGACCTCGGGGCGCGCCGTCGTCGCCTTCTCGTACGCCAGGTAGTCGCCGATCTGCTCGGCCGTCTTGCCGCGCATCCTGGCGCGCAGGGACGCGACGGTGAGCTGCCCGTAGCCAGGCAGCGGCTCGGTCATGTCCACCTTGGCGGGGGAGGCGGCCGGCTCGGGAGCGGCGGCGGGCTCGGGCGCCGGCGCGGGCTCCTCGGTCGCCGCTGCGGGCTCGGGCGCCGCGACCGGCTCAGCGGCCTTCGACTCGGTCGCCTTCGGCTTGGCGGCCTTGGAGGTCTTGGAGGTCTTGGAGGTCTTGGCCGGCTTCTCTGCGACCGGCTCCTCGACGGCGGGCTTCTCTGCGACCCGCTCCTCGACGGCGGGCTTCTCTGCGACCGGCTTCTCGACGGCGGGCTCGGCCACGGCCTTGGGCGCGGCAGGGGCGACCACCGGAGCAGCGGGCTCCGGAGCAGCCTCAGCGGCGGCGGCCTCGGGCTTGGGCTCGTCGGTCTTGGCGGGGGCGAAGATGACCGGGTCGGGCTTGGTCTTGGCGACGCCGTTCGGCTCGGGCCGCGGCGCGAAGATGACCGGCTCCTTGCGGGCCGGCTTGTCGTCGTCCTCGGTCTCGGCGGGCTTGGCGGCGACCTGCTCGGCGGCGGAGGGACGGGAGTCGTACTCCTCCTCCTCGCGCTCCTCCTTGCCGCCCTTCCCCTTGATCGAGTTCTTCATGCGATCGACGAGCAGCAGCGCCTGCCCGGCGGCGCTCAAGGTGGTCTGGACGACGAGCAGCGGCAGGTCCTTGGCCTTCTCCTTGAGCTCGTCCTTGTTGGTGACGGTTTTAGCGATGTTGCGTAGCACGTCGCTGAAGGACATGTACGTCTCCCTGGGAGGTCAGTTTTGGACGGCCAGTCTGGCGCACCGCGGGCGGGCACCGCACGCGCAGGCCGATTGGCCGCTCCACGTAGCATAAGAAGTATGGAGCCCCAGACCCCCACTTCCCGCCGAGTCCTCGTAGCCAAGCCACGGGGCTACTGCGCCGGAGTCGATCGAGCCGTCGTCGCGGTCGAGAAGGCGCTGGAGCAGTACGGCGCGCCGGTCTACGTCCGCAAGCAGATCGTCCACAACACGCACGTGGTGAAGACCCTTGAGGCCAGGGGCGCCATCTTCGTCGACGAGACCGAGGAGGTGCCGGAGGGCCAGATCGTGGTCTTCTCGGCCCACGGCGTCTCGCCCGCGGTGCACGAGGAGGCCAGGCAGCGCAACCTGCGCACGATCGACGCCACCTGCCCGCTGGTGACGAAGGTGCACAACGAGGCCAAGCGGTTCGCCAAGGACGACTACGAGATCCTGCTGATCGGCCACGAGGGCCACGAGGAGGTCGAGGGCACCTCGGGTGAGGCGCCCGAGCACATCAGGCTCATCGACGGCCTCGACGCGGTCGACCAGGTCGAGGTGAAGGACCCGAGCAAGCTGGTGTGGCTGTCGCAGACCACGCTGTCGGTCGACGAGACCACCGAGACCGTCTCGCGGCTCAAGCAGCGCTTCCCCAACCTGCTCGACCCGCCGAGCGACGACATCTGCTACGCGACCCAGAACCGGCAGGTCGCGGTGAAGGAGATCGCGGCCGAGGCCGAGCTGGTCATCGTCGTCGGCTCCGACAACTCCTCCAACTCCAAGCGGCTGGTGGAGGTGGCGAAGGACTACGGCGCGCAGGCGTCGTACCTCGTCGACAACGCCGACTTCATCCGCGACGAGTGGCTCGACGGCGTCACCACGGTGGGCGTCACGAGCGGCGCGTCGGTGCCGGACGAGCTGGTGCAGGAGGTGCTCGCGCGGCTGGCCGGCCACGGGTTCGGCGACGTGACCGAGGTCGAGCCGGTGCAGGAGAGCATGCGCTTCGCGCTGCCCCACGAGCTGCGCAAGGACCTGCGGGTCTCTTAGTCCTCGCCGCGCGGGGTGCCGTACACCTTGGGCTCGAAGTACCCCTCGGGCTCGGGCACGAACGACTGACGCGGGCGCGCGGCCTCCGCGCCCGCCTTCAGTTCTTCGCGCAGCTCGCGCACGTTGTCGCGCAGGCCGCGCCGCCAGGCCACGCCGAGCACGATGGCCGAGCCGGCGAACAGCCAGGGCGCGCCGCGCGTCATCGATGTGTAGAGGCCGAGCGCCAGCGACTGCACGATCGACACCGACCCGAACGCCCGCCCGAGCTCGACGAACAGCGTGGCGCAGAAGAACACCAGCGGCGGCGTCACCACCAGCGACAGCAGCTCGCGCCGGTTGACCAGCAGCACGCCGAGCGCGCTGGCGAGCACGAACGCGGCCCCCACGACGTGTTCGACGTCGAGCAGGGCGGCGAGCACATAGCCCGCCAGAGTGGCGACCAGGGCGAGCGCGATGGCACCGCGAGCCGTCAGCCTGACGGCAGAACGCCTGCCCTTCTCACCCACGTGGCCCACCCCCATTTACTGCGACCCGTTGGCCAACTTACCGTTCGCGTGGGTTATCAGAGATGAGGTTTCGAGCAGTTCGGGGGAGGCCAAAGGCCTGGGCAGCCCTTCGAGCATCTCCGGGGCGTCGAGTTCGCCCTCGACCACGCCCAGATCGTTAAGTTTGCGCGCGGTGACCAGGACGCGGCTTTCGAGAGATCCGACCGACTTGTTGTACGCCTCCACGGTCCGCGTCAGCGCCCGGCCGAGCGACTCGACGTTCCTGCCCAGTGACGACAGCCGCTCGTACAGCTCCTTGCCCAATTCGAACACCGTGCGCGCGTTCTCGCTGAGCGCCGCCTGCTGCCAGGCGTAGTGCGCGGTGCGCAGCATGGTGATCAGCGTGGTCGGGGTGGCGATGTGCACCCGGCGGGTCATCGCGTACTCCAGCAGCCCTGGGTCGCGTTCGAGCGCCGGCGCGAGGAACGCCTCCCCGGGGATGAACAGCACCACGAACTCCGGCGACGGGTTGAACCCCTGCCAGTACGCCTTGGCCGCCAGCCGGTCGATGTGCTCGCGTACGTGCCTGGCGTGGGCGTCGAGCCGGACGGACGCGAGCGACTCGTCGGACGCCTCTGCCGCCTCCAGATAGGCCGCCAGCGACACCTTGGAGTCGACCACGATGTTCTTGCCGCCGGCGAGCCTGACGACCATGTCGGGCCGCATGGAGCCCTCGGTGACCTGCTCGTCGAAGTCGCAGAAGCGCTGCATCCCGGCGATCTCGGCGACCCTGCGCAGCTGCAGCTCGCCCCACCGCCCCCGCGCCTCGGGCCGCTGCAGCGCCCTGACCAGCGCGGTCGTCTGCGAGCGCAGCTGCTCGTTGCTCTGCCGGACGAACTCCATCTGCTTGGCCAGCTCGGCCCGTGCCACCTTCTGGCCCGTCTCGGTGTCGCGCAGCTGCTCCTCGACGCGGGCGAGCGCGTCCTTCAGCGGCTCGACCAGGTGCTCGACGGCCTGCCTTCGCTGGTCGAGATCGCCCGCGGCCTCGGCGCGGGTGGCGGCGAGGCGCGTCTCGGCGAGCTCAAGGAAGCGGATGTTGTTGACGTCGAGCGCCCGCGTGGACAGCGCCTGGAACCGCTCGGCGAGCTGCTCCTCGACGTAGACGAGCTTCTCGGCGGACGCCTTCGCCCTGGCGTCGGCCTCGGCGACCCGCACCGCCGCCCGCGTCCGCGCGACGAGGAACCCGACGAGCAACCCGACGGCCAGACCGATGACAAGCGAGACGACGTCCACTCCAGCGATGATGGCAAAACTTGGGGCCGCGCTTCTTCCCGACACGCTTGGGCGTTCCGCTTGTGCGGTCCATCGACGGTCACGCAGAGTACAGGGATGAACACGCTCCCGAAGGTGGCCGCCGCCTGCGGCGCCCTGGCGCTCACGCTGATCGCGCTGGCCGGGGCCGTCGTCGCGGGCTCGCAGACGGGCGTGCGCGAGACCGGCCCGCCGCGTCCGGTGCTGCGCTGGTCGCCCGGCGCGTGCGTGACGGCCGACTACGCGCTCACCGCGTGCAACGGCGGCCGGTCCGAGGTGGTGGCGCTGGCCTCCGACCCGCCCGGGCCGGGCGAGTGCCCGGTGGATACCGACGACGTGCTGCGGGTGGGCAAGGGCAGGACGGCGTGCGTACGCAACTTCCTCGATCCGCACCCGGGCGCGCCCGGCGGGGGCGGCGGCCTGCTCAGGCCCGGCGACTGCGTCTCGCTGGACGGCCGCGAGCACCCCTGCGCGGGCTCCGGCTGGTACGGCCGCGCACTCGCGCTCGCCCCCGCCCCCGAGACCTGCCCTGACGGCACCCTCGACACCCTCCAGGCCGGCGCCCAGGTCCTCTGCCTCGGCCGGGGCGGTCAGGTGCTCGACGAGGGCGCCTGCGTGGCCGAGCCGCCCGCGAACGTGACCGCCAGGTCCGCCCTCACCCGCGTGCCGTGCGACGCGCCGCACGCCTGGGCGAAGGTGCTCGCGTTCACGTCCTCGCCCGATGACTGCCCGGAGCGCGCGCGCCGCTACCTCCGCGCCGAGGGCGGCTATCGTCCGGTTACCTGTCTGTACGTCGCCAGCCAGTAAACTCGCTGACCGTGAACGAGCGCAGCGAGGCGACAACCAGCAGTCAGAGACTTCCGCGAGAGACGGAGCCGCTCCGATGAGTCTGTCCATCGGCATCGTCGGTTTGCCCAACGTCGGCAAGTCCACGCTGTTCAACGCGCTGACCAAGACCGGCAACGCGCTCGCGGCCAACTACCCGTTCGCCACCATCGAGCCCAACGTCGGCATCGTCGGCGTGCCCGACGACCGGCTGCCCGTGCTGGCCGAGATCTTCGGCTCGGCCCGCATCCTGCCCGCCAAGGTCGAGTTCGTCGACATCGCGGGCCTGGTCAAGGGCGCGTCCGAGGGCCAGGGCCGGGGCAACCAGTTCCTCGCCAACATCCGCGACACCGACGCGATCTGCCAGGTCATCCGGGTCTTCAGCGACCCCGACGTGACCCACGTCGACGGTGAGATCTCTCCCAAGCGCGACATCGAGACCATCAACACCGAGCTGATCATGGCCGACCTGCAGACGGTGGAGAAGGCCGTGCCGCGCCTGCAGAAGGAGGCGCGCAACAACAAGGACAAGAAGGCCGCGCTGGAGGCCGCGGAGGCCGCGCTGGCCGTCCTGGAGACCGGCAAGACCATCTTCGAGAGCGGTCTCGACCGCGACGAGCTGCGCGAGCTCCACCTGCTCACCGCCAAGCCGTTCCTGTACGTCTTCAACCTCGACGCCGACGAGCTGACCGACACCGCGCTGAGGGAGCAGCTGTCCACGCTGGTCGCGCCCGCCGAGGCGGTGTTCCTCGACGCCAAGATCGAGTCCGAGCTGGTCGAGCTCGACGAGGAGGAGGCGCTGGAGCTGCTGCAGTCGGTCGGCCAGGAGGAGTCGGGGCTGCGCCAGCTCGCCAGGGTCGGCTTCGAGACGCTCGGCCTGCAGACCTACCTGACGGCCGGCCCGAAGGAGACCAGGGCCTGGACGATCCGCAGGGGCGCCACCGCGCCGGAGGCGGCCGGCGTGATCCACACCGACTTCCAGCGCGGCTTCATCAAGGCCGAGGTCGTCTCGTTCGACGACCTGGTGGAGGCCGGCTCCATCGCCAGCGCCCGCTCGGCCGGCAAGGCCAGGATCGAGGGCAAGGACTACGTCATGCGCGACGGCGACGTCGTGGAGTTCCGCTTCAACGTCTGAGCGCCCCGCCGCCCGCCAATCACGCTCGGTGATCTTCGCTTGCGGTAGGTTACCGACGGCGGACGGCGGTGCAGCCCGTCTGGCGTGCTCATTCCCGGCGGCCGTCCATCGCTTGCCGCCGGGACAACTGATGCGTCAACCATTCTGGGCCCCCGCGCGTCGAATCGTCACGGCGTTCACGCTGACTCGGGAGGCCCTCATGATCCGTCGCATCATCCGGAAACGACGCCCGGCACCCACCCTCACCGGCATCAGCCTGGAGGAGGAGCTCGCCCTCATCAGGGTCGAGCTGATGTACGGCCTGCGCGTCAACCGCGAGGAGTACCTCCGCAGGAAGGTGGACGAGCGCAACGAGATGGCCACGCGCATGCGCGAGCGCGAGCCCGCCGAGATGCTGGCCGATCTGCGCCACTCGCTCGAGCGGTCGGTGCGCCCGACCGTCGTCGACCTCCACAGCAGGCGCCAGGCGCGCGCGCACCAGGACCCAGAGCCCGCCTGAGCACAGGTTTCCATGCTGCCCGGCCGTGACCTCCGGCGCGCGAGCCATGCCGATTCCGCAGGTCGGGACAGTTCATGCCTGTTTTGGACAGGAATCCGTGGCCGCCGCGCTACCCGATTTTAGGCGTCTGGCCTGGTCAAAAGCTGTTTCTGCCGGGAACTGACAGGAATCGGCACTGCGGCCTGTCATACGGGCCCGGTTTGCCGTGCGGACGGTCATGCCGCAGCATGGGCGTGGCTTTCCTGGAACAATGGCGGAGACCGGATAGGGTGGCTACTTCACCGCGGATGATGGGGATCGGCAACGGACGACACCGCGCCAGCCGGGGGGATCGGCGCGAGCGGAGGCGTGATGGCTCGTAGGTCTACCGTCCACGATCCTCGGATCGCTGACGGCCCCGGGCTTTCCGCAACCCTTGACACGGCTGACTTCGACGCGCCGCCGCCGCGCCGGCCGCGGCGTGGCGGCTGGTCGGGTGGCGGCGGGCGCTGGCTGGTATGGACCGGCCGCGTCATTCTCTGGGCGCTTATTGTGGTTATCGTGGTGAATGGGATTCGTGCCCCATTTGAGCGGTTTACCCAGCAAGAGCCTGCGACGCCCAATGGCGCCGTGCAGGCCGACCATGGATTCCCGACCGAGCGCGGCATGGCATTCGCCGCCCAGATCGCCGGGGTCTATCTCAATTTCAGCCCGGAAGACGCGGCGAGCAGGTCGGGCAAGCTCGCCGCATTCCTCGCGGCCGGCATGGACCAGCAGATGGGCTGGGACGGCTACGGCAAGCTGGCCGCCGTCGCGATCCAGCCGTACGACGTCGAGGTCACCGACGCCCAGAACGCCGTGGTCAGCGTGGCCTTCCAGTCGGGGCCCAAGCGCATGATCCTCACCGTGCCCGTCTACTTCTCCGGCGACGACGCCGGGCGCTTCGTGGTCTCGGGCCGCCCCGCCATCCTGCCCGCGCCGGCTCCCGCCGACCTGCCCCAGGTCGCCGCGCCAGAGACGGACGACGCCGCGGCGGCGGAGCTGAAGCCGCAGCTCGAAGGCTTCTTCAAGGAATACGCTTCTGGCGACTCCGCCGGGCTGCAGCGCTACGTCGCCGCCGGCAAGAGCCTGCCGAGCTTCGGCGGCACGTTCACCTTCTCGCAGCTCAAGGAAGTCGTGGTGCCTGTGGGGGGTGCCACAAGAGAGATCCAGGCGGTCGTGGTGTGGGCCGTGCAGAGCGATGCCCCATCACCGTCTCCCGATGCCACCGACCCGGCCGTGGTCGGGGGCACGCTCGAGCAGGCCTACCGGCTGACCGTCGAGAAGCAGGGCGACAAATGGTTCGTCGCCGACATCCGCGGCGGCGGCCGGTCCGTTGGATAGACGCACGGCCGCGCTGCTGAACGGTACCCCCCGGGAGGACAAGAAGTGACCTTGAAGACCATATTGCTCACCTTGATGGAGATGACGCCCACGCCGACTCCCACGGGCATCGACACCGGGGGGCTCGCCAACTTCCTGCGGGCGTTCTTCGCCCCGCTGTTCCTCGTCGTCGTCTCCGTGGTGGCGCTGTTCTTCCTCTTCACGCGGGAGATCACCCGTTTCGTACAGTTCCTGATCTTGGCCGTGGCCATCGGGGTGATCTTCTACGTTCCCAACATCATCGAGGTGACGGCGAGGGCGATCGCGGGCGCACTGGGCATCAAGTAAGGGTTGAGACCGCTTTCCCGCGGTCATGTACGAGCGGGTGGAGAGGAGGACCGCGTTGGACCTGCCCACGTATACGAACATCTGGCGTATCGAGAAGCGGCTCTACAAGCTGTACGACCTACGGCTGCCCATGCCGCTGCCCATCGTCTGGATCGGCGTGTTCGTCGGGGTGTTCGTCCCGTGGTCCCTCTTGCTGGTCCTGGTCGGCGTGCCGGTGGAGATGCCCTGGCACGTGCTGTTCCTGGTGCCGCCCGGCATCGTCACGTGGCTGTCCACCCGGCCCGTCATCGAGGGCAAGCGGCTCACCGAGCTGCTGGAGTCCCAGCTGCGCTACCTCGGGCAGCCCAAGGCCTGGTACCGCCTCGCGCCCTCGTCCGAGCCCGAGGTCGTCGCCTTCTCCGGCCGGGTCTGGCGGGCCGCGCCCGCGCGGGTCAAGGCCACCAAGGCCACGCGGGCGGGCAAGGCGGCCAAGGCGGCCAAGGCGGCCAAGGCGCCGCGCAAGGAACGCAGGACGCAGCGGCGCCGCGAGGGTCAGCTCACCGGGCCGCGGCAGGTCCGTCCCGCCGTCGCCGCCGCGGCGGCCGCCGCCTCACAGGCGCCCGTCGCCGAGCCGGCGGCCGGGCGTACGGGGTGGGGGTCCCGCAGGGGTACAGCGCCCGCTCTCAAGGCTCCGGCCCTGCCGGCGGGCACCGGCGCCCCGGGCGGGGGCGTACGGCGCGAGGAGGGCCTCTCAGGCGGCTCTGGGCGCAGCCAGGAACCTGTGCCCCTCATGGACGAGGTCATCGGCACCGCCCGCCGCGCCTCCACCGACCGCATCGTCCTCCACCCGGACATACGAGACGGGGGTGACGGACGAGACGGGGGTGACCTGCGGGGCGCTGGTGACCTGCGGGGCGGCGGTGACATGCGGGGCGGAAGTGACCTGCGGGGCGGAGGTGACGTGTGGGGCGGGGGTTCTGACATCCGCCGCCGCACCCCCGCCGACGAGCCTTTGGACCCCGCCGCCCCCGACCTCACGGCCGACGAGCCCGCCGCTTCGGAGAGCCCCGCGCTGCGTGGCGCGGACCGCACCGCGGACGGTCAAGAGGCCGATGGGCATGGCGCCGATGGGCATGGCGCCGATGGTGTGGTGAGCGGCGTGGCGGGCAAGCCGATCGACACCGAGGCGCTGCGGCGGCTGCGCAAGCTGGCGGCCAGCGCCGACGCGCCGGCCGAGCCGGCGGGCCGAGCCGACACACGGGCCGACACACGGGCCGACGCACAGGCCGACGCACGGGCCGAGGCGGCCTCGCACGTCGAGGGCGGCGGATCTCCGGAGGACGCACGGCACGAGGACGAGATCGCCCGCGACCAGCACAGAAAGGGCCAGCCACCCCGGCTCGCCCCCGGTCTGCTGCTGTCGGGCACCCACCGCGTCTGGCCCCCGCTCAACCCGAACACCAAGCCCACCCCGCGCCCCGCACCCCGCAAGGACGACGAGCAGGCAAAGGGCCGCACCGAGGACCGCACCGAGGGCCGCACCGAGGGCCGCACCGAGGACCGCACCGAGCACCCCGCCCAAGCCCCGGAGACCGGTCGCGAAGTCCAGGCCGGCCACGACCTTCCGGCCGGCCCCACTCCGTCCCGGACCGACGGCACGAGTGCCCCGGCAGACGAGAGGGAAGCTGCGGCGCCGGAGCCATCGGCCACGGCGTCCGCGCCGGAGGCGGGGACGCCGGTGCCCGCCTCAGGTCCGGCCGCCGAGCCGCACGCGAACGACGACCTGCGCCCGCTCCCCAAGATGCCCGCCACCGAGCCCGGCGAGCTCGCGACCGCGGGCGGGGAAGCCCCGGCCCAGGACACCGTCCAGGCGAGCGGTGAGGACACCGGCAACGACGCCGAGCCGAGGTCGGCCACGGGCGACGCGGACGAGCGCCCGGCCGCGCCGGTGATCGAGCAGGCCGCGGAAGGTGCCCCCACCGATCAGCGCCCGGCCGCTGCGTCCAGCGCTGAGGCGGTCGATGAGAACGAGACCCCACAGGCGAGCGCTGAGCCGAGGAGCACCGAGGGCTCGGCCGCCGGAGGTGAGACGCCGACGGTTGCGGGTGAGCGTGAGCAGGGTCGTGAGCGGTCGCGCTCGGCGGCCGGGCGTGAGGCGGCTGCCGAGAATCCGACCGTTGCCGGTGCGCCGGAGGCGGCTGAGGGGCAGGTCATTCCGCTCGGCCGGGAGCGCCGGGAGCGCAAGGAGGCAGCCGCCGCGCGTCCGAGCGAGGCGCCGGGCCGAGAGGCCGCCGGCGGGCGTTCGGATGCGGCGGGCCGGGAGGCCGCTGGCGGGCGTTCGGGTGCGGCGGGCCGGGAGGTTGCCGGCGGGCGTTCGGGTGCGGCGGGGCGTGCGGGTGCCGATGAGCGGTCCGGGCGGGCGGCGGGTTCGTCGCGGCCGGGGCGGGAGATGGCGGCGCGGTTGCCTCGGTGGGATGTGACCGAGCCTGACGGCGATGAGGCCGGGCGGCGGGCGGCCGACGTGCCGGTGCCGGGGCCTCGTGGTGAAGGGCGGGTGCGGAGGGTCGAGTCCGTCGTGGGACGCGACTCCGGCGGATGGCGGCGGATCGCTCAGGTCGTCGTCGGCGGTGGCGGGGTGCGTACCGACGGGTCGGAGCTGGACGAGGCGCGGGCCCGCGCGGTGTTCGGCGGCAGCCGCAGGGTCGTCGTGCTGGGGTGCACCGGTGGGGCGGGGCAGAGCACGACGGCGCTGATGCTGGGGCACACCTTCGCGCAGTACAGGGACGACAGGGTGGTGGCGGTCGATGCGAGCACCGGCGGCGGCACCCTGACCAGCAAGATCGAGCCGGAGACCCCCGAAACCCTGACGTCGTTGCTGTCGGGTCTCGACCGGGTCAGCGGCTACCTCACGATGCGGGGATACACCACGCGGACCGCCTCGGGCCTCGAGGTGATCAGCGCGGACACCGACGCGGGCGCCGAGCAGCGGCTCGCGGACCGGTCCTTCTTCTCCGACCGCCGGATCGGCGAATCCATGCGCCTGCTCGACCGCCACTACAAGCTGGCAGTCATCGACCCGGCCGCCGCGCTGGCGGCCAGGTTGCTGCCGTACGCGGACCAGCTCGTCCTGGTGGTGCCGGCGAGCGAGGAGGCGCCGGAAGCGGTGGCGATGACGTACGAGTGGCTCGACGGGCACGGCTGCGCGGAGCTGCGCAGGCGGGCGGTGATGGTGGTCAACGGCGTCAGCAGGCGTTCGATGGCCGACGTCGAGCAGGCGGAGTCGGTGGCCAGGGGCAGGTGCCGGGCCATCGTCAGGGTCCCCTGGGAGGACGACCTGGCGCCTGGCGGCGCGGAGGTGGTCGATCCCGGGCAGTTGCGCGCGGCCGGGCGGCGGGCCTACCTCGCCCTCGCCGGTGTGGTGGTCGCGGGCTTCGCGGCGCAGACCGTACGACCGAGCGAAGAGGAGTTGGCGAGTGACCCCCCGGGCACGAGAATCGGTGAGCGATAAGTGAACAAGCGAGCAGGTCTGGCCCGTTCATGCGCCGAGGGGGCGGCATGAGCAGGGCGTCCCGAGCGCATCAGCGCCTCGCGGTCCGCTACTTCGACGACCGCATTCTGCTCACGGACACCTGCGCATGGGCGTACTTCCGGCTTCCCACGGTCAGCTACGAGTTCGTCACGCCGGAGGAGCGCGAGGCGCTGGCCACCAACATCACGATCGCGCTGGCCGCGATCAGGATGCCCGACGCCGAGGTCCACCTGCGGGTGGCGCACCGCACCTATCCGGCGGCGGAGTGGGCCATGGCGCTGAACGCCACCTCCGACGAGGGGCCCGGCTGGCGCGACTACCTCGAGGAGATGTACCGGCACGTCTGGGCGAAGGACTTCTGGACCAAGGAGGTCTATCTCGGGGTGCGCCTCGGCCCGCGCGGCAAGCAGCTCGGCAGCGGCGTGCTCTCCCAGCTCTTCGGCTTCTACCAGAAGACGGAGAAGACGCTGGGCATGGAGGACGACCACGTACCCGACAGCGAGATCGGCCGGTGGACCGAGTCGGCCGAGCGGCTCGGCAGGGCGCTCGCGTCGAGCGCGCTCTACGCCAGGCACGCCACCTCGACGGAGGTGGCGTGGCTGTTCCAGCACGCGGCGGCGGGCTCGCTCGGTGATCCGCCGCCGTCGGCGAGCCCGCGGCGGCGCTGGGGCAGGGGCGAGATCGAGTCGCTGGTCGAGGGGGAGATCCACAACGGCAGGTCGCTGCTGCGGATCGTGCAGCCCCAGGGCGACTCGTACGTCGCGCATCTGTCGTTCGCGCGCTTCCCCGACCTGATGCCGTTCCCCGACGGCGAGCCGTGGATGCATTTCGCGGACCAGCTGCCGTTCCCGGTGGAGATCTCCTCGCGGATGCGGCTGATCCCGCCGGTGAAGGCGTCGAAGGACGTGGCGCGCAAGCTGGCGCACGCCCGCGACATGGACCACCACATCAGGGAGGCGGGCGCGGAGGCGCCGCTGGCGCTGGCCGAGCAGATCGACGCGGCCCGCATGCTGGAGCACGGCATCACCAAGGAGCGCCTGCCCTTCGTGTACGGCTGGCACCGCCTGATCATCTCGGCCCCCACCGAGGACATCTGCGTGCAGCGGGTGGAGGCGGTGGTGGAGCACTACCGCGACATGGGCATCGACGTGGTCAACTCGACGGGCGACCAGTTCTCGCTGTTCTGCGAGGCGCTGCCGGGCGAGAAGGTCAGGGTCAACGCCTACGCCCAGCGGCAGCCGCTGCGCACGATCGCGGGCGGCATGGCCACGGCCACGGTCGATCTCGGCGACCGGCTGGGCGAGGGCAGCGAGGGCTGGCTGGGGCCGTACATCGGGGAGACGGTCGGCAGGGCGCGCAGCATCGTGCATTTCGACCCGCTGGTGGCGGCGACCCGTAACAGGCCGACGGCCATCGCGATCACCGGCGAGCCCGGCGGCGGCAAGACCACGCTGGCGCTGCTGATGATCTACCAGATGGCGTTGCGCGGCGTGACGGTCGCGGTCATCGACCCCAAGGGCGACGCGGAGTCGCTGGTGCAGCTGCTGGACAAGCGCGGGCGCAAGGCGAGGGTGATCCCGCTCGGTTCGGCGGCGCCGGGTCTGCTCGACCCGTTCTCGTTCGGCGACGACATCGCGGCGAAGAAGACGATGGCCACCGAGACGCTGCGGCTGCTGCTGCCGCGCATGTCGGAGGAGCGCGAGTCGGCGATGATCCAGGCGGTCGCGGCGGTCTCCAACGGCTCCGACCCGTCGCTCGGCAAGGTCGTCGACTACCTGGAGCGGGCCGACGACGCCGCGTCGAAGAACCTCGGCGCGGTGCTGCGCTCGATGTCGGAGATGCACCTGGCGCGGCTCTGCTTCGACCCGTCGGGCGGCGAGCAGATCGACACCGAGGGGTGGACGACGGTGTTCACGCTGGGCGGGCTGACGCTGCCCGACGTGACCACCGGCAGGGAGGACTACTCCTACGAGCAGCGGCTCTCGGTGGCCCTGCTCTACCTGGTCTCCCAGTTCGCCCGCCGGCTGATGAACGGGCTCGACCGCCGCGCGCCCAAGGCGATCTTCCTGGACGAGGCGTGGGCGATCACGTCCACGCCGGAGGGCGCCAAGCTGGTGCCCGAGGTGAGCAGGATGGGCCGCTCCCGCAACACGGCGCTCGTCCTGGTGTCGCAGAACGCCGGAGACCTGCTCAACGAACAGGTGACCAACTGCCTGTCGTCGGTCTTCGCCTTCAGGTCCACCGAACGGGTGGAGGTGGACCACGTCATGTCCCTGCTCGGGGTGGAGTCGTCGGAGGAGCACAAGGCCGTGCTGCGTTCGCTGGGCAACGGCGAATGCGTATTCCGCGATCTGGATGGCAGGGCGGGCCGCATCGGAGTAGACCTGATCTCCGAGGAACTTCTCCGCTGGCTCGACACGAACCCGACACACGACAAACCCGACGGCGCCGGGCATGATGATCTTCAAGGGGGCGTGGGCAGGGCGCAGGAGGTACGGTCATGAAGATCCGGCTATCCCGACGACTCGCGCTGACGCTCGCGCTCGTCACCGGCATCCTGGTGGTTCCGATCGTGGTGGGGGCGGTGGCCACACCGGTCGCGGCGGCCCCCTGTGACCTGTCGGGCCCGCTGTCGCCCGAGATGGTGGGCAGCGGTGTCGACGGCCTGATCCAGCCGCCGGTGCCCGAGGGCGCCCAGCCCGCGGCGACCACCAACTACGCCCAGTTCGGCATGAGCGGCCAGTTCTGGCACACGCACGAGCTGACCTGCTCCGACTACGTGGCCGTGCTGGGCAACATGTGGGCCAACGGCATCTTCACCGCGGCCAAGGCGGTCGACCGGCTGACGATCACGACGTACCAGGCGGCGGCGACAGAGGGACCGCTCCAGTCCATCAAGGACGTCGTCGACGACATCGTCACGAACCTGTCCAACGCCATGTACTGGCCCTTCCTCCGGCCGATCGTCATCCTCGGCGCCATCTGGCTCGCCTGGTACGGCCTGATCCGCAAGCGCGCCACCACGACCGCCGAGGGCGTCATCTGGATGGTGCTGGCGGTCACCGTGGCCGTCTGGTTCTTCAGCCGGCCCGGCGACTTCACCGGCCTCGGCAAGGTCGTCACCGACAAGACGGGCGAGGTCGTCAACTCGGCCTTCGCCGGCCTGCCCGGCGCCGGCGGCGCGTCCTGCCTGCAGCCGCCTGGCCAGGCCGACGCGCAGGTCAGGGCGGGCGGCTACGCGCAGACCGGCACCCCGGGCGTCGACCAGAACGCCGACGCGCTGTGGTCCACGCTGGTCTGCAAGCCGTGGCTGGTGGGCCAGTTCGGCACCGCCGACCCGCAGCAGCCCATCGTGCGCGACTGGGGCCGCAAGGTGCTGGAGATGCAGTCGGTCCCGCAGGCCGTCGCCGGGCAGGCGGCGCCCGACGTGGGAGCCCGCCAGTCCGAATACGCGGACCTGGCCGACAAGCTGCGCAACGACCCCCGCTACGCCACCTTCTCAGGGCGCGACTGGTCCAACCGGCTCGGCGTGGCGGTGGGCGCGTTCATCGCCGCGCTCGTGGCCGGGCTGCTCATCTTCCTCGTGGCGGTCTCGCTGCTGGTGCTCAAGGTGGGCTTCCTGCTGCTCCTGATACTCGGGCCGATCTTCCTGCTGATCGGCGTCCATCCGGGCAGCGGCCGCATCATCGCCATGCGCTGGGTCGAGATGCTCATCGGCACACTGCTGCGGCAGGCCGTGCTGACCATCGTGCTCAGCGTGCTCGTCTACGGGTACGCGCTCATCATCTCCACCGCCATGCCGTGGGGCATGCAGGTGCTGTTCATGGCGTTGCTGACGATCGCGGTGTTCTTCTACCGGCGGCCGTTCCAGCACCTGTTCGCCTCGATGAGCGGCCACACGGTCGCCACCCGCATGCTGGGCGAGGCGGCCGGCTCGCCGGTGCTCGAGCGGTCGGCGGGGGTGCTGCCGCCGGTCGCCTCGGCCAGGATCGGACGCTGGGGGCTGCGGAAGGCCGAGCCCATCGTCAGGGCGGCGAGCGCGGTCAGCGGCACGGGCGCGGCGGCCTCGGCGGCCGGCTCGATGGCGGCCGGGCAGGTCCGCGTACGCGGGGAGGAAGGGGAGGGCACGCCCTCCGGCACCCGCGTACCGGCGACGGCGGCTCCCCTCGACACCGACCAGCAGGGCGGCAAGGCGGCCGGGCGCGTTGTTCCCGAGCCGCGCAGGGGCACCGCGCCGCCGCTCAACCTGGGCGGCGGTCAGGGACGTACGCGGGGTCCCGCAGCGGGTGGTCCCCGGGTCGGCGGCCCGACCACGAACGGCGCTTCGGGAGGTTCCGGAGCCGGGGCCGGGTCGGGGGGCTGGTTCGGCGGGGCGTCGGGTGGCGGCTGGGCCAGGCGCGGCGGCTCCGCGGGCGGCACCCGCGGTTCGGGCGGCGGCACGCGCAGCTCCCGCTTCGGCGGCTCCGGCGGGTCGGGCGGTTCGGGCGGCGGCGGTCGGTCGCGCGGCTCGGGTGGCGGGCTGTTCGGCGGCGGCGGGTCGCGGTCGGGCGGGTCGCGGTCGGGTGGCGGAGGCGGCAACGGGTCGCGGTCCGGCGGCGGCGGGCTGTTCGGCGGTTCGTCCCGTACGGGCGGCGGCGGCAGGTCGGGCGGTGGCACCTCGCCAGGCCCCAGGATCTTCGGCTCCGACGAGCCCTCCTCCCGCACCTCCGAGGCACCCCCGCTCTGGCTGCGCAGCAGCCGTGACGGCGGTGGCTCCGGAGGTGACAGCCCCTCCGTGCCGTTCTGGCTCAAGCCGAACAACCCCGACAAGGACTGAGACATGGCGCAGCCAGGTGACAGGCGGGGGGTGGCCTTCGCCGCCGTCGTCGTGGTCATCGCCGCGGTCGGCATCTACCTGACGATGTGGCCCGACACGCCCGACCAGGAGCAGGCCGAGCCGCCCGCGGCCCGTACGACCGGCTCGGCCGTGGTGTCCAGCACGCCGCTGGCGACCGCGAGCGCGGCGCCGTTCGACGTCTACTCGTACCTGCCGATGTCGAAGGAGCAGCTCGCGGCGGCGGCGGACCTGGCCGAGCGGTTCACCGCCGAGTACGGCACCTTCCGCTTCGACGAGGACCCGGCGGCGTACGCGGCCAGGCTCAAGGCGTACACCACGCCCGAGCTCGGCAACACGCTGGCCAGGACGCTCACCTCGGCGGGCACCGTCGAGCAGAACCGCAACGACCAGATCGTCTCCACCGCCACCGCCAGTCTCAAGGAGATCAGGCAGGTCGAGAAGAACTCCATCGTCTTCGTCGTCACCGCCACCCGGCAGATCGCCGCGCAGAGCGGTGACAAGCAGGCGAGCGAGGAGTACGCCGTCACGGTCAGCCAGTCGGGGAGCGACTGGCGGATCTACGACATCCTCCCGTCCACCGAGGGCCAGGAGGGAGACACCTCCGGGTGAAGCTCACACGAGGACGCATCGCGCTGCTCGTCGGCCTGGCCGGGTTACTGCTCCTGGTCGCGGTCGTCGTCTCGCCGCTGCTGCTCATGTCGATGCCGTCGTTCCTCAGCAACGGCGGCACCACCGTCGACTGCGACGACCAGGCGCAGGTGGAGGAGGTCTCCGACTCGGCCTCCTCCGACATCCCCGACGACTACCTGGAGCTCTACAAGGAGTACGGCAAGAAGATCGGCGTCCAGTGGAACATCCTCGCCGCCGTCGGCAAGCGCGAGACCGACCACGGCAGGTCCGACCTGCCCGGTGTCAAGAGCGGCACCAACCACGCGGGCGCGGCGGGGCCGATGCAGTTCCTGATCTCCACGTGGGGCGGCAAGGCCAGGGTGCCGATGTCGTCCACGTTCAACGGGTACGCATCCGACGGCGACGGTGACGGCGTCGGCGACGTCTACAACCCGGCCGACGCCATCCTCGGCGCCGCCAAGATGCTCAAGCGCAACGGCGCGCCCGAGAACGTGCGGCAGGCGCTGTTCGTCTACAACCGCGCCTGGTGGTACGTCGACCAGGTCGAGGAGATCGCCAGGAAGTACGCCAAGTCGGGTGAGGTGAAGGTGCCGCCGCAGGCGTCCGAGGACTGCGACGAGCCCCTCGTCGAGGCGGCGCCCAGTGACGTGGTGGCCAAGATCCTGCAGTTCGCGCTGGCGCAGCGCGGCAAGCCGTACCTGTGGGGCGGCACGGGGCCCGACGCGTTCGACTGCTCCGGGGTCATCTACGCGGCCTACCGGTCGGCGGGGCTGTCCATCCCGCGGACGACGTTCGGGCAGTGGCCGTTCGGCGTGAAGATCAAGGCGGGCGAGGAGCAGCCGGGTGACCTGGTGTTCTTCAACTCCGGGCCCGGCACGGCGCCGAACAACCCCGGCCATGTCGGGCTCGTCGTCTCCAAGGGCAAGATGCTGGAGGCGCGGTGCCGGCTGTGCGGGCCCATCAAGGTCACCAGCTACCAAGCCCGCCAGAACCGCGTCGGCTTCACCCGTCCCCTGCAGAACCCCGCTGTGCTGGAGCAGCTCAAGAAGCTGCAGAATCCTGCCCTATGAGAACAGTCGTCGCAGCCGTGATCGTGGCCCCCGGCGGGCGCGTGCTGGCCGCCCAGCGCGCCGAGCCCGCCGCGCTCGCCGGTGGGTGGGAGTTCCCCGGCGGCAAGGTGGATCCGGGGGAGAGCGATGAGGCGGCGCTCGTCCGCGAGTGCCGGGAGGAGATCGGGGTCGAGGTCGCGGTCGGGCGGCGGGTGGGGGCCGACTGGCCGCTCGCCGAGGGGTACGTCATGCGCGTCTGGCTCTGCTCCCTCGCCTCCGGGGAGCCCGTGGCCAAGGAACATCTGGCGCTGCGCTGGCTCGGGCCGGGCGAGTATTACGACGTCGCCTGGCTTTCCGCTGATCTGCCCATCATGAGGGCCGTGGAGAACCTGCTCCCGGAGGATTAGGCCGTTCCTCTCTGTGACACAATGATTACTACGAGTAATTTGTCGCGGCGGGGGAGTGGGGAGCGATGCGGCGTGGGTGGATCGTCGCCGGCGTGTTGACCCTGGTGGCGGTGCCGTCCGTGCCTGTGGCGGCGACCGGGGTGTCGCTGGTGCTTGAGCGGATGAACGGGGCCGAGGACGTCGGCAAGTGGGTCAGGACCGGGGACACGCAGCGGTTCCGGGTGCGGGTGAACGGGATGGCCAGGGGCACACGGGTGGCGGTCGCCGCCGACCCGGCCGAAGCCCTGGCCGAGGTGTCATGCGCCACACCTCCCGACACGAAGACCGCCGCACTGTCGGCGGCCTCCGGCGCGACCACGGCCGGTCCCATGGCTTCTGGGACGGCGGCGGCCAACTCTGCGGCGGCCAACTCTGCGGCGGCCGGGGCGGGCTCTGGGACGGCGGGGGCGGCCTCTGGGGTGGTCGCGGGCGGTTCTGGTGGGGTGCCGCCGATCGCGGGTGCGGCTCAGCCTGCGACGGCAGGTGGGCACCGGGCCGCCGAGGTGGGCACCGTGCCGGTGGATCAGGTGCAGGTGACGGGTCGCACGGTCGCGGCGGGGGCGCTGGCCGCCCGCGCCCTGACCGCCGCCGGCGCCGCCAGGATGGCCTCGTCGGCGGACCCGACGAGCGCCCAGGCCGTCCTGGAAGACGCGAAGCACGTCCAGGCACTGCCGGACGGCGCGGTGGTGCCGGGGGCGCGGGTGTGCGCGCTGGGGAAGGTGTCCGGGACGAAGGCGGTCGACGTGACCGTGCGAGCGCCGGAGGGAGCCGGACAGGTGGTGGTAGCCGCCGTGGCCAGGATGCGGGACGGCAAGAAGCTGACGACCATGAGCAGGACGGCCGCCGTACAGGTGCGCGGACCGATCACGGGAGACGCCGCCACCTTCAGCGGCCCCGCCCACCGCCTGAGACCCACCGGCACCCGAGCCGCCCAGAGCGCACCCCACACCCCCACCGACAGAACCGCGACCAGCCCCGTAACGGCCACCGCTCAGAGCGGCGTGGCGCGCGCCGGCGCGACACGGAGAGGCGCGGGCGACGCCCGCGTGGCGCGCAAGGGCGCGGGGCGGGCCGGAACGGCGGCCGGCGCGGGGGAGCGGGCGAGGACCGGTGCGGTGACCGGTGCGGGGAACCAGGCGCAGGCCGGTGCGGCGGCGCAGTCGGGTGTCGGAGGCGTGGACGCGGGCGTGGCGGGGGAGGCCGCAGCCGGGGTGACCGGGAATGCCGGCGTGACCGGGAATCCGGGGGTGACCGGGAATGCGGGCGTGAGTGGTGATGCGGGCGTGAGTGGTGATGGGGCGGGTGCGGCGGGGCTGGTGATGCCGGAGGCGGTGCCTGCGCCTGGTGGCGCCTTGGGTTCCGCGCCCGGTGGCGTGCCTGGGGTGGCTCCTAGTGTGGCGGCTGGAGGTATGCCCGGAACGGTGGGTGGCGTTGTGGGGGACGGGGGGTTGCCGGTGGGTGAAGCGCCGTTGCCGTGGGAAATGGGCGTACGGACGAAGCCGGTCAAGCCGGTCGCGTGGGTGAGCCCGATTGATGGGCCGAAGGCGTTTCCCCTGGTCGTGGCGGCCATCGCCGTGCTGATGAGCGGCTTGTGGCTCGTTGTCACGGTACAAAAGTGGCGCAACCGGAGAAAGGTGTTCTAATTTCGTCTTTACTGTTACTTTGACCCGACTAGTATTCCCTTGACCAAGGTTTCGGGACTACGCGGAGGGCACCGGTGGCACGCACACGAGTGACGGCCGTGTCCGCTATCGTCCTCGCACTCACCCTGTCGGGTGCCGGTGCGGCGCCGTTCATCATGCAGAGTGCGAGCGCCTCCGTGGCAATGGACCCCATTGAGGGGTGTGACGCCGGCCAGGTGTGCGACCTGGACCCGCCGGAGACCGACGTCACCGTCACGGTCACCGCCACCGCCGGCCAGCCGCCGCCGCCCGAGAGCGACGAGGAGGCGCCGGAGACCACGGTCACCAAGACCGTCACGGCGACCCCGACCAAGGCCACTCCCAGCAAGACGGCCACGCCCAAGCCGACCAAGACCAAGAGCACGCCCACCCCGCAGACCACCCCCACGCACGCCCCGCAGCCGCTGCCGACGCAGGAGGACATCGAGGTCCCCCCGGTGACCTCGACCACTCCCACGGCGGAGGCGTCGGTGGAGCTGCCGACGGTCGCGCCGACCGACGCGGCCACCACCCCGGAGACGCCCCCGAGCCAGACGCAGGCCGCCTCCACCGAGGAGGTGCCGCTGGAGCTGCGGCAGGCGGCGCCGGAGTACGACCAGCGCACGCTGACGCAGAAGCTCAGCATCCCGGCGCTGGTGCTGGTGCTGCTCGCGCTGTTCGCGGTGCTCATCTTCGAGGGACGGCTGCGCAGGATGGCCCACGCGGCCGCCGTACGGAAGGCGGGGCCGCAGCTGCCCCCGGACGCGGCGGCCATGCCGCCCGGCGGTTACCCGGCGGGGCCCGGCTACGCGACGGCCGGGTTCGCGGCTCCCGGCTACCCGGGCGGTACGGCGTACGCGCCGATCATCAGCTTCGTGCCGGTGCAGACCTACCCGACGGCCGCCCCGCCCCAGTACGACCCCAACCACCCCTACCCGCCGCAGGGGTACGTGCAGGAACCCACCACCCCCTACGCGGAGCCGCCGCAGGAGCCGGTGGTGCTGCACCCGGACGAGTTCGACTCCTACAGCGAGCCGCCGACGTCCCGTGAGCGTGACCCGTTCGAGCCGGTGATTCCGCCGGAGCCGGTGGCGGCGGACATCCCGCCGGGTGGGGCCGGCCCGTACGATCCTGACCAGGACCAGCCGCTCGGGCCGGCCTCGGCGGCCGAGTCGGGCGACTCGGAGCCGTGGCAGCAGCACCAGCGCGGGCTGTTCGAGCCGGCCAAGGACTATGAGCCGCCGCCGTACGTGCCGGCCGACGGCGAGGCGACGGCCATCCAGCCTCTCCCGCCCCAACCCCAGCCCCAGCCCGACGCTCCGGCCCAGGAGCAGGAGCAGGAGCAGGCGGCTCAGCCGCAGGAGCCGACCAAGGAGATGCCCGACTCCAAGCGCCGCCTCTTCGGCAGGAAGAAGAAGTAGCGAACCGCCCGAGGCGCCGGGCGGACAGCTCGCGGGGCCGGTGAGCGCTGGGCGCGCGGGCCGAGCGAGGGAGCGCGGGCCCAGGGAGGGAGCGCGGGCCCAGGGAGCGCGGGGCCAGGGAGCGCCGGGCCAGGGAGCGCCGGGCCAGGGAGCGCCGGGCCAGGGAGCGCCGGGCCAGGGAGCGCGGAGGCCCTGGGGGCACGGGCCGAGAAGGCGCGGAGGCTCTGAGGGGCGCGAGCGTGCCGGGCCGTAGACGGCGAAGGGCCGGTGACCCCCGCGGGGGTAACCGGCCCTTTCGGTTGAGCGGGCTACGGCTTGGTGGTGTCGGCGCCGCGCCTGAAGATCTTGTTGCCCAGCCACACCAGCGGGTCGTACTTGCGGTCCACCACGCGCTCCTTCATCGGGATCAGCGCGTTGTCGGTGATCTTGATGTGCTCGGGGCAGACCTCGGTGCAGCACTTGGTGATGTTGCAGTAGCCGAGCCCGTGGTCCTGCTGGGCCGCCTCCTGCCGGTCGGCCACGTCGTACGGGTGCATGTCCAGCTCGGCGATCCGCATGAGGAACCGGGGACCGGAGAAGTTGGTCTTGTTCTCCTCGTGGTCACGGATGACGTGGCAGACGTTGTTGCACATGAAGCACTCGATGCACTTGCGGAACTCCTGCGAGCGCTCGACGTCGACCTGCTTCATCCGGTATTCGCCGGGCCGCACGCCGGCGGGCGGCGTGAAGGACGGCACCTCGCGGGCCTTCTGGTAGTTGTAGGACACGTCGGTGACGAGGTCCTTGATGACCGGGAACGTCCGCATCGGCGTGACCGTGATGGTCTCGTCCTCCTCGAAGGTGGACATCCGGGTCATGCAGCCCAGCCGCGGCTTGCCGTTGATCTCCATGCTGCACGAGCCGCACTTGCCGGCCTTGCAGTTCCACCGTACGGCGAGGTCGGGTGCCTGGGTCGCCTGGAGGCGGTGGATGATGTCGAGGACGACCTCGCCCTCGTTCACCTCGACCGTGAAGTCCTCCAGCCGGCCCTCGCCGCCCTCACCGCGCCAGACCTTGAACTTTGCCTTGTAGCTCATGACGTCTTCGCTATCCTGTCGAATTCGGCCATCTCTTCGTCGGTGAGGTACTTCTTCAGCTCGTCCCGGTCGAACAGGCTGATCAGGTCGTCGCGCATCGGCGGCTGGACCTTCACCTCCACGTTGACCGTCGAGCCGTCCTCGGTGGAGCAGACGAGCAGCTTGCGGCGCCATTCCGGGCTCATGCCGGGGAAGTCGTCGCGGGTGTGCCCGCCGCGGCTCTCCTCGCGCATGAGCGCGGCGCGCGCGACGCACTCCGACACCAGCACCATGTTGCGCAGGTCGATCGCGAGGTGCCAGCCGGGGTTGTAGATGCGCGAGCCGGCCGCGCCGACCATGCGGACGCGTTCCTTGAGCTTCTCGACCACGCCGAGCGCCTCGGAGACCTCCTCGGCCTTGCGGATGATGCCGACCAGGTCGTTCATCGTCCGCTGGAGCTCGTGGTGCACCTCGTACGGGTTCTCGCCGCTGCGGCCCAGCGGGGCCAGCGCCTCTTCCCTGGCGGTCTCCACCTGCTCGGCCGCGACCTTGGGCCGGGCGGGCAGGGAGTCGATGTACGTGGCCGCGCCCGCGCCCGCCCGCCGGCCGAAGACCAGCAGGTCGGACAGCGAGTTGCCGCCCAGCCTGTTGGAGCCGTGCATGCCGCCGGACACCTCGCCGGCCGCGAACAGGCCGGGCACGCTGGACGAGCCGGTGTCGGCGTCGACCTCGACGCCGCCCATGATGTAGTGGCAGGTCGGGCCCACCTGCATGGGCTCGGCGGTGATGTCGACGTCGGCCAGCTCCTTGAACTGGTGGTGCATCGACGGCAGCCGCTTCTTGATCTCCTCGGCGGGCAGCCGGGTGGACACGTCGAGGAAGACGCCGCCCTGGGGTGAGCCGCGCCCGGCCTTCACCTCGGCGTTGATCGCCCTGGCCACCTCGTCGCGGGGCAGCAGCTCCGGCGGGCGCCGGTTGTTGGCCTGATCGGTGTACCAGCGGTCGCCCTCCTCCTCCGTGGTCGCGTACTTGTCCTTGAAGACCTCGGGGATGTAGTCGAACATGAAGCGCTTGCCCTCGGAGTTGCGCAGCACGCCGCCGTCGCCGCGGACGGACTCGGTGACGAGGATGCCGCGCACGGAGGGCGGCCAGACCATCCCGGTGGGGTGGAACTGGATGAACTCCATGTTGATCAGCTTGGCGCCGGCCAGCAGGGCCAGGGCGTGGCCGTCGCCGGTGTACTCCCAGGAGTTGGAGGTCACGACGTACGACTTGCCGATGCCGCCGGTGGCGAGGACCACGGCGGGCGCGTCGAAGAGGACGAAGTTGCCGGTCTCGCGCCAGTAGCCGAACGCGCCGGAGATCGCGTCGCCGTCCTTCAGCAGCCGGGTGACCGTGCACTCGGCGAAGACCTTGATGTAGGCCTCGTGGTCGCCGTGCGTCTCGTAGTCCTCCTGCTGGAGCGCGACGACGCGCTGCTGCAGGGTGCGGATGAGCTCAAGGCCGGTGCGGTCGCCCACGTGTGCGAGCCGTGGGTACTCGTGCCCGCCGAAGTTCCGCTGGCTGATCTTGCCGTCTTTGGTGCGGTCGAACAGCGCGCCCCACGCCTCCAGCTCCCACACGCGGTCGGGAGCCTCCTTGGCGTGCAGCTCGGCCATCCGCCAGTTGTTGAGGAACTTGCCGCCCCGCATGGTGTCACGGAAGTGCACCATCCAGTTGTCGTCGGGGTTGACGTTGCCCATCGCGGCGGCTGCGCCGCCCTCGGCCATGACCGTGTGCGCCTTGCCGAACAGCGACTTGCAGACGATGGCCGTGCGCTTGCCCTGCTGGCGGGCCTCGATCGCGGCTCGCAGACCGGCCCCGCCGGCGCCGATGACGACGACGTCGTACTCGTGGCGCTCTGTGTTGTGCGTGTTTTCCACTTGAAAGCTGTCCTTACGCGTACGGGAAGGCGATGATGCCCTTGGCGACCAGGCGGACGTACAGGTCGGCGCCCATCACCGAGAACATCGAGGCCCACGCGAGGGGTTGGTGCTTGGCGTTGAGCTTGGAGACGAACGTCCAGGCCCGGTAGCGCAGCGGGTGACGGGAGAAGTGGTTGAGCCGCCCGGCCGTGATGTGCCGGCAGGAGTGGCACGAGAGCGTGTAGGCGTTGATCAGCACGGCATTGGCGATCAGGATCCAGCTGCCGAGGCCGAGCGGCTTGTGCACGAGCGCCAGCACCGCGTCGTAGGCCAGGACGAGGCCGATCACGATGGCCGCGTAGAAGAAGTAGCGGTGCACGTTCTGGAGGATGAGCGGGAAGCGGCGCTCACCGGTGTACTTGCCGTGGGGCTCCTGGACGGCGCAGGCCGGCGGCGAGAGCCAGAACGAGCGGTAGTAGGACTTGCGGTAGTAGTAGCACGTCAGCCGGAACCCGCCGGGCAGCGCCAGGATGAGCAGGCCGGGCGACAGGGTGTACCAGTCGCCGATCGGCGCCCACCCGAACAGCTGCGCCCCCTCGGGACACGTCACCGCCGCCAGGCAGGGCGAGGCGAACGGGGCGATGTACGGATCGACGAAGATGCTGTTGTCGATGATCGCCCATACGCCGTAGACGAGGAAGGAGGCGAGCCCGAGGAATGTCACGAGCGGGGCCAGCCACCATCTGTCTGTTCGCAGGGTGCGCACTCTCACTTGCGCACGCTGCCGTCGGACCGGAGCTTCGGGCGTCGTCTGGGTCATCGCGGACCTCTCCACCTCCCGCGGACCCTTCGCGCAGGGGGTCCGTGGTTTCGTTTCGCTGGGCGCGCTCACACGGCGGGATCCGCTCGGGCGCGCGTTGGTGGGGGATACGTTACGACGACAGGATCGTGTTTTGTGAGCGGGGTCACTCACTTTTTCGATGACTAGCTGTGATTCCTGTCACGTACCCGCGTCAGAGGCGCTGCCCCTGTGCCGGCAACTTAACCACCGTCACGAAAAAATCATCGATTTGTCGGACAACCCGGATAAATTGCTCGAAATCCACCGGTTTCGCGACATAAGCATTGGCGTGGAGGTGGTAGCTGTGGAGGATGTCCTCCTCGGCCTCCGACGTCGTCAGGACCACCACGGGGATCGTCCGCAACACCGCGTCGGCCTTCACCTCCCGCAGCACCTCCTTCCCGCTCATCCGCGGCAGGTTGAGGTCGAGCAGGATCAGGTCGGGGCGCGGCGCGTCGACGTACTCGCCCTCCTGCCGCAGGAACGCCATCGCCTGCTCGCCGTCGTTGACCACGTTCAGCCGGTTGCGCACCTTGTTGAGGTCGAACGCCTCCTTCGTCAGCAGGATGTCCCCCTGGTCGTCCTCCACCAGGAGCACCTCGATGGGCCGCCATCCGTTCATCGTCCGTCTCCCGCCGCAGGCAACGTCCAGCGGAACGTGGCGCCGTGGCCGCCCGGCTCGGTGTCCTCGCCGTCGAGCCAGAGCTGTCCGCCGTGATACTCGACGATCTTCCGGCACAGGGCCAGCCCGATGCCAGTCCCCGGATAGACGTCTCGGGCGTGCAGGCGCTGGAAGATGAGGAAGATGCGGTCGGCGTACTTGGGCTCGACACCGATGCCGTTGTCGGAGCAGCTGAACTCCCACATGTCGCCGTCGCGCCTGACCCCGATGTGCACCCGGGGCGGCTCCTCCGAGCGGAACTTGACCGCGTTCTCGATGAGGTTCTGGAAGAGCTGGGTGAGCTGCAGGTGGTTGCCCATGACCGCGGGCAGCTCGTCGCGGGTGACGGTGGCCCCGGTGTCCTCGATCGTGGCGGAGAGGTTGTCGAGCGCCCGGTCCAGCGCCGCGCCCGGCTCGGTCACCGTGCGCTCGCCGGTGACCCGGCCCACCCGGGAGAAGTCCAGCAGGTCGTTGATGAGCAGCTGCATGCGCTTGGCGCCGTCGACCGCGTAGGCGATGTACTGCTTCGCCCGCTCGTCGAGCTGGGAGCCGTAGCGCTGCTCCAGCATCTGGGTGAAGCTCGCCACCTTGCGCAGCGGCTCCTGCAGGTCGTGGCTCGCGACGTACGCGAACTGCTCCAGCTCGCCGTTCGACCGGCGCAGCTCCTCCGCCTGGTCGTTGGCCACCCGCCAGGCCGACAGGATGCGGCCGCGCATGGAGTCGATGTGGCTGGACAGCTCCGCCAGCTCGGCGGGCCGGTCGACGTGCAGGTCGCGGTCGAAGTCGCCGGCGGCGACCGCGCGTACTTGGTCGGTGAGCTGGTCGATGGGCTTGAGCACCGCGTACCTGACGATCACCACCAGCCCCGCGCCGCAGCCGAGCAGCAGCACGAACACCACGACCAGCGCCACGATCAGCCGGTCGATCTGGGCGGCCACCTCGGGGCGCGGGTTGAGCTCGGCGGTCTTGGCGGTCATCGTCATCACCGTCGCCACCCCGGCGGCGAAGATGAGCCCGGCGAGTATCGCGACCAGCAGGAACCAGCGGGCGACCGGCAGCCGGCCGAGACCCGTGGGCTCCTTCGGCGGAGGAAGCGGGTGGATGCTCACATTCTCCTCCTCCTCAGCATGACCACGGCCAGATCGTCGCTGAGCGTGCCGACATGTCTGATGAGGCCGTCGAGGTCGATGACGCCGTGGGCGCGTACCAGCTCGACCAGGCCGTCCACGCCGAGCAGCCGGCCCGGCTCGTGCACGGCCGCCTCGATGAGCCCGTCGGTGTAGAGCATCATCGACCAGTCGTCGCCCAGCGGCACGTCGATGACCGACCACGCCGCGTCGGGAAAGATGCCGAGCGGCGGCCCCGACGGCGTGCCGTCCACCACCTCCACCGTGCCCCCGCGCACCAGCACGGGCGGCGGGTGGCCGACCACGCGCATGGTCGCGTGGCGCAGGTCGGGAGAGATCGTGGCCGTGCACAGCGTGGTGAAGATCTCGGGCGCCTGGCGCTCGGCGCGCAGCAGGGCGTCGAGCGTGCGCAGCAGCGTGTCGCCGGTCTGCCCGGCCAGCACCAGCGTGCGCCAGGCGATGCGCAGCGCCACGCCCAGCGCGGCCTCGTCGGGGCCGTGGCCGCAGACGTCGCCGATCACCAGGTGCACCGAGCCGTCGGGGGTCTGCACGGTGTCGAAGAAGTCGCCGGCCAGCGTGCCGCCGCTGCCGGGCAGGTAGCGGGTGACGTGTTCGATCTCCTGCGTACGCAGCAGCGGGTCGGGCAACAGCGCGCTCTCCAGCCGCGCGTTCTCCTTGGCCGTCAGCTCCGCCTGGACGAGCTTGAGCTGCGCCACGTCGGCCCGCTTGCGCTCCATCGCGTAGCGGATGGACCTGGCCAGCAGCCGGGCGTCCACGTCGCCCTTGACCAGATAGTCCTGTGCGCCCGCCTGGACCGCCGTGACGCCCACGTGGACGTCCCTGAGGCCGGTCAGCACCAGCACGGCGGTGTACGGCGCGAGCGCGATGACCTCCTCAAGGGCCTCCAGCCGGCTGGCGTCGGGCAGCGAGAGGTCGACCAGCACGCACTGGATCTCCGGAGTCAGCTTGCGCCTGGCCTCGCTCAAGCTGCGGGCACGGAAGATCCGGGGCGGCGCCACCGCCTCCTTGAGCAGCTCTTCGACCAGGAACGCGTCACCGTCGTCATCCTCGATGAGGAGCAACGTCAGCGTTTCGGAGAGATTGGCGGTCAAAACACCTCTTCTGGGGAGTGCGGTGCCCTGGATGCTCATTCTGCGATGAGCTCGACCCCTTCCGGAAGCGTACCGTCGTGCCCGGCCTCGACGACGTATGAGAGGAGGGTCTCCCTGAAGGCCTGCGCGGCCCTCGTGGGCTCGACGTCCTTGCGGTGGGCCAGCGCGATCGTCCTGCTCAGGCCGGGCGGCGCGAGCGGCGTGCCGCGCAGCCCAGGACGGCCGTCGAGCACCATCGACGGCACCACCGCCACGCCCAGCCCGGCCTCGACGAAGCGCAGCACCGCGTCCATCTCGCCGCCCTGCACCGCCAACCGCGGCTCGAACCCCGCCTGCCGGCAGGCCGCCAGCGTCGCCTCGCGCAGGTCGTAGCCGCGCCTGAACATCACCATCTGTCGCCCCCGCAGGTCCTCGATGTGCAGGTAGGGGCGCTTCAGCGGCTCGTGGGCGGGCGCGACGACGACGAGGTTCTCGCGCAGGATCTCCTGGGTGACGAGCGAGGGGTCGTCGCTCTGCAGCGGCATGATGATCAGCGACAGGTCGAGCTGCCCCCTCGCCAGCGCCCTGACCAGATCACGCGAGCCGCCCTCCTCGACCAGCAGCTCGATGCCGGGGTACGAGCGGTGGAAGCGGGCCAGCGCGTCGGCCATCAGCCCGGCGCAGAGCGAGGGCGTCGCGCCCAGGCGTACCCGGCCCCTGCGCAGCCCCGCGAGCTGCGCCACCTCCTGCCGGGCGGTGTCGGCGTCGGCGAGGATGCGGCGGGCCAGCGGCAGCAGCGCCTCGCCCGCGGCGGTCAGCGTGACGTTGCCGCGCGCCCGCGAGAACAGCCGGGCGCCGAGATCCTCCTCCAGCGCCTTGATCTGCTTGCTCAACGACGGCTGCGCGACCCGCATGCGCTCGGCCGCCTGCGTGAAGTGACGGGCCTCCGCGACCGCCACGAAGTACGCGAGCTGCTGAAACTGCATGTGATTTTCCTCGCATCGGCGCGTGCGGGGAACTTCGAGAAAGCCGCACCGACCCACATCATAGCCGCAAGCTATCGAAACCAGACCCACGATGACTTGGACGGATCATTGCTGGATACCTAGCTTTTGCGTTGTGACTGCCACGATAGAGCGCGGGTCCGCCACCGCGCCTGTTTCCGCCCCCAAGAAAGCCCCGACGGGCAAGAAGCCCGGCGGGTTCCTCAGCTCGTCCAACGGCAAGAAAGTCGTCATGGCCGTCACGGGCGCCGTGATGGTGCTCTTCCTCGTCGGCCACATGCTCGGCAACCTGAAGATCTTCTTCGGCCGTGAGTCCTTCAACGAGTACGCCCACGCGCTGCGCACCCTGCTGGAGCCCATCGCGCCCTACCGCACGCTGCTGACCCTCGTCGAGATCGTCCTCGTCGTCTCGGTCGTCGCGCACATGTGGGCCGCGATCTCGCTCTCCCGCCGCGCGGGCAAGGCCAGGCCGGTCAAGTACGTGGCCAAGAAGTCCCAGGCGAGCGGCTACACCACGCACATCATGCGGTGGGGTGGCGTGACGATCGTGCTCTTCGTGATCTGGCACCTGCTCGACCTGACCTTCGGCGTCGTCAACCCCAAGGGCTTCAACTCAGAACCCGCCGACCGGATGATCGCGGGCTTCGACCCCTCCCGGTGGTGGGTGACGCTGATCTACCTCGTCGCCGTCGTCATGGTCGGCCTCCACCTGCGGCACGGCATCTGGAGCGGCTTCCAGACGCTCGGCTGGGCCAACCGCAGCCGCTACCGCGTCCTGCGCGCGACCGCCGGCCTCGTCTCCGCCGCGCTGGTCATCGGCTTCCTGGCCCCGCCCCTCGCGATCACGTTCGGAGTAGTCAAGTGAAGTACACCGAAGGCCCCGAGATCCGGGACACCAAGGCTCCCGCCGGGCCCATCGAGGAGCGCTGGGAAAAGCGGAAGTTCAGCGCCAAGCTGGTCAACCCGGCCAACAAGCGCAAGCTCAACGTGATCGTCGTCGGCACCGGCCTGGCCGGCGGATCCGCCGCCGCCACGCTCGGCGAGCTGGGCTACAACGTCAAGTCCTTCTGCTACCAGGACTCCCCGCGCCGCGCCCACTCCATCGCCGCCCAGGGCGGCATCAACGCCGCCAAGAACTACCGCGGCGACGGCGACTCGATCTACCGGCTCTTCTACGACACCGTCAAGGGCGGCGACTTCCGCGCCCGCGAGTCGAACGTCTACCGCCTCGCCCAGGTCTCGGTGAACATCATCGACCAGGCCGTGGCGCAGGGCGTGCCGTTCGCCCGCGAGTACGGCGGCCTGCTCGACACCCGCTCCTTCGGCGGCGCCCAGGTCTCCCGCACCTTCTACGCCCGCGGCCAGACGGGGCAGCAGCTGCTGCTGGGGGCGTACCAGGCGCTGGAGCGGCAGGTCGCGGCCGGGACCGTCACCATGCACACCAGGCACGAGATGCTCGACCTGATCGTCTCCGACGGCCGCGCGCGCGGCATCATCGTGCGCGACATGGTCACCGGCGAGATCGAGCGCCACTACGCCGACGCCGTCGTGCTCGCCACCGGCGGCTACGGCAACGTGTTCTTCCTGTCCACGAACGCCAAGGGCTGCAACACCACCGCCATCTGGCGGGCGCACGAGCGCGGGGCGTACTTCGCCAACCCCTGCTACACGCAGATCCACCCGACCTGCATCCCCGTGTCGGGCGAATACCAGTCGAAGCTCACGCTCATGTCCGAGTCGCTGCGCAACGACGGCCGCGTCTGGGTGCCGCTGCGCAAGAACGACACCCGCGCCCCCGGCGACATCCCGGAGGAGGAGCGCGACTACTACCTGGAGCGCATCTACCCCGCCTTCGGCAACCTGGTGCCGCGTGACATCGCCTCCCGCGCCGCCAAGAACGTCTGCGACGAAGGCCGCGGCGTCGGCCCCGGCGGGCTCGGCGTCTACCTCGACTTCCGCGACGCCATCAACCGGCTCGGCCGCGACGCCGTCGAGAAGAAGTACGGCAACCTCTTCGAGATGTACGAGCGCATCACCGGCGAGAACCCGTACGACGTGCCGATGCGCATCTACCCCGCCGTCCACTACACGATGGGCGGACTGTGGGTGGACTACGACCTGCAGTCCACCGTCCCCGGCCTGTTCGTCATCGGCGAGGCCAACTTCTCCGACCACGGCGCCAACCGCCTCGGCGCGTCCGCGCTCATGCAGGGCCTGGCCGACGGCTACTTCGTGCTGCCGACCACCATCGGCGACTACCTCGCCGCCGGCCCGTTCGGCGACGTGGACGAGGAGGCCGTGGCCGAGGCCGAGATCCGTGTCCGCAACAAGATCGACCGGCTTCTGTCCGTGAACGGCACCAGGACGCCCGACTCCTTCCACCGCGAGCTCGGCAAGCTCATGTGGGACTACTGCGGCATGGAGCGCACCGAGGAGTCGCTGCGCAAGGCCCTCGATCGCATCCCCGAACTGCGTGCGGAGTTCTGGCAGAACGTCAAGGTCACCGGCACCGCCGAGGAGCTCAACCAGGTGCTGGAGAAGGCCGGCCGGGTGGCCGACTTCTTCGACCTGGCCGAGCTGATGTGCCTGGACGCCCTCGTCCGCACCGAGTCCTGCGGCGGCCACTTCCGCGCCGAGTCCCAGGACGCCGACGGCGAGGCGCTGCGCGACGACGAGAACTTCGCGCACGTGTCGGCCTGGGAGCACACCCCCGACGGCCCGGTCCTGCATAAGGAAGCGCTCGAGTACGAGTACGTCAAGATGACCCAGCGGAGCTACAAGTGAACCTGACCCTACGCGTCTGGCGTCAGAAGGGCCCTTCGGACGAGGGCCGCATGGTGACGTACAAGGTTGAGGACGTCTCCCCGGACATGTCGTTCCTGGAGATGCTGGACGTGCTCAACGAGCGCCTCATCCTGGAGGGCGACGACCCGATCGCCTTCGACCACGACTGCCGCGAAGGCATCTGCGGCATGTGCGGCATGGTCATCAACGGCGTCGCCCACGGGGAGCAGCGCGCCACCACGACGTGCCAGCTGCACATGCGCCACTTCGAGGACGGCGCCGAGATCACCATCGAGCCGTGGCGGGCCGCGCCGTTCCCCGTCGTCAAGGACCTCGTCGTGGACCGCAGCGCGTTCGACCGCATCATCCAGGCGGGCGGCTTCGTCTCCGTACCGGCCGGGTCCGCGCCGGACGCCCACAGCGTCCCGGTGCGCAAGGAGGACGCCGACTCCGCCTTCGACGCGGCCACCTGCATCGGGTGCGGCGCCTGCGTGGCGGCCTGCCCGAACGGCTCCGCCTCCCTCTTCACCGCCGCCAAGATCACCCACCTGTCCCTGCTGCCGCAGGGGCAGCCTGAGCGGCTCTCCCGCGCCAAGGCCATGGTGGACCAGATGGACGCCGAAGGGTTCGGCGGCTGCACGAACACCGGTGAATGCACGGCCGTGTGCCCGAAGGGGATTCCGCTGGACACGATCGCGCAGATGAACAGCGACTACCTGAAGGCGAACGCCAAGTAGCCGATCACGCCGAAGGGGCGGGTGAGCTTGCGCTCACCCGCCCCTTCGGCTTCGGTGCTCCGAGCAAACAGGTCTTCGCTCTGGAGCGCTTCGCGCAAGTGAGCTCAGGCAGTTCTGCTTTCGGCGCCTCCCGGCGCACCCCACGCCTCCGGTGACTGGTCTCCCACCCGTTGCCCGTGGAGACGGTGGGCCCTCTACGCCCTCCCTGACCTTGGGATCGTCCTGAGCGTGTTGACCTGTGGCCTTGCACGATCAGGGCCGTGGGGCCGTTCATCGTAGTTGCCTGTGAGGCCCGGAGCGAAGGCTGCCCACCTCAATCGTGAGGGTCTTGCGGCTGACGGCTGTGGAGGAGGTCGCGTGCGGAGACGGTGGTCCCTTGACGCCATCTCAACCGCGGGATCGTCTCCCGACGCGGTCGTGGTCACCGAGACGGCCTCGTCGCAACGGGATCGCGTCACCGCCATCGGCGAGGCCAAGGGCACGCTCGCCCCCATGGACGTCCCCCAGCTCCAGCGGCTGGAGCACCTGCGCGCGCTGCTGCCCGACGATCGGGTTGACGGGCCGCCCAAGCTGCTGCTGTTCGCCAGGGCGGGGTTCACGGGCGAGCTGGTGGAGGCGGCGCGCGGGCGGTGGGATGTGGAGCTGGTGGATCTGCACCGGTTGTACGCGCGAATAGCTCTTTTTCTGAGAAGGCGGTAACAAGGGGGCGGTTCGGACCACTTCCCGGTGTCAGGAAGAAACGATGTCCGAACGAAGGGGCTGGGCGGTGGCGGATGATGCGCACCGGTTCACCGGCATGTACGACGCATGCCGGCAACGCGTGTGGGCGTACGTGGTCAGTCGCGCCGGGCGGCAGGTCGCCGACGAGGTGGTGAGCGAGACGTTCGCGATCGCCTGGCGGCGGCTCGACGACGTGCCGGAGCCCGCGCTGCCGTGGCTGCTCGGCGTGGCCAGGAACGTGCTGCGCGACAACGTACGCGCGGAGCTGCGCCGCGAGGCGCTGGCGGCCGAGCTGCGGGCCTGGACCGAGGGCGACGTGGCCGAGCAGGTGACCGAGCGGCTCGGGGTGCTGCGGGCGCTGGCCGCGCTGCATGAGGACGACAGGGAGATCCTCGTCCTCGTCGCCTGGCACGGCCTGTCGCCGAAGGAGGCGGCCGGAGTCGTCGGCTGCTCGCCCGCGGCCTACCGCGTACGCCTGCACCGGGCCCGCAAGCGTCTGAAGCAGGCCATGGAGACGGAGCCGGCGCCGAAGCGGTCCCACGTGCGGAATCTCAGCGAGGAGTGGTCATGAACCCGATGGAGGAGCTCCGGGCGGCCAGGCCCGCGCATCTCGATGAGCGGCAGGTGGACGAGCAGACCCGGGCGGTGGAGCTGGCCAGGGCGATGGCGCGGCCGCGCGAGCCGAGACGGGGGCGCAATCGTGTGGCGCGGCCGGTGTGGGGGTTCGGGCTCGCGGGCGCGGTGGCCGCCGCGGCGGCGGTGGCGATCGTCGTCTCCGGCAACACCGCCGTCCCCGGCCCCGGGGTGCGGCACCCGGTGGCGACCGAGCAGACTCCGACCGAGCAGACCCCGACCGAGCAGGCCCCCACGGTGCGGCTGTCGGCGCGTGACGTGCTGCTGGCCGCCGCAGAGAAGGCCGGGCGGCAGGTGGAGGGCAAGGGCGACTTCTGGCACAGCGTCACGATCAGCAGGAACGTGTACGTCGCCGAGGACGGCTACCGCGTCGTCGACCGGTCGAGCAGCGAGCAGTGGACGCCCGCCGATCCCAAGGGCGAGCAGTGGTGGCGTACGCGGTCGCTGGGCGTGCAGCCGATGACCGACGCCGACAGGCAGGCGTGGGAGGCGGCGGGCAAGCCGTCCGAGATCGACGTGCGGATGCCCGCGAAGGACAGGAAGAACAAGCCGGGCAGGCTCACGCTGCCCACGACGCCGCGCCCGGAGCGGTTCGACAGCAGCAAGCTGGTGGACGGCCACGTGTTCTGGCTGGGCCGCAACGTCACGATGAAGGACCTGCGCGGGCTGCCGGACGAGCCGGAGGCGCTGAAGAAGTGGCTCATGGCGTCGTACGCGGGGCACGGGACGGAGTCCACGAGCGAGGAGATGACCGGCGACGCCTGGCTGTTCAGGGTCGCGATGGGCCTGATCATGGACATGCCGGTGACGCCCGAGGTGCGCGGCGCCGCCTTCCGCATGCTGGCCGACCTGGACGAGGTGGAGGTGACCGCCGGCGTCACCGACGCCGAGGGACGGCGGGGCACGGCGGTGTCCGTACGCGAGACCTACCCCAAGGGCGGCGTCTCGGACAACCGGCTGATCTTCGACGAGGCGACCGGCCGCCCGCTCGCCAACGAGCACGTGGTCGTGCGGTCCGGCGGTTACCAGGCGGGGCTTGAGCCGGGCACGGTGTGGAACTCGAACGCGCTCATCGAGGCGAGCTGGACGGACACGCTGCCCCGCTAGGAGAGGTCCCAGGCCCGGGCGAAGGTGTCCACGGCCGACGTTGCGATCGCGCGCAGCTCGGCGTCCGCCAATGTGCGGGTGCCGAGCTGCGTGCGTGCTTCGAGTGGGCCGAGGAGCAGGGCGAGGAACTGCTCGGCGGCGAGGTCGGGGTCGGCGGCGCGCAGCCGTCCGGCGAGGGCGAGGCGGGCCAGCCGGTCGGCGAGCGCCCTGGTGAGCCGGTCGGGGCCGCTGTCCTTGACGATGTCGAGGATGTCGGGGAAGTGGGTGACCTCGGAGTAGAGCAGCCGGCGCAGCGCGCATGAGCGCCCGTCGGTGTGCAGGCCGAGCAGGCGGCCGGCCACCTGCTCCAGGGTGGCGCGCAGGTCGTCGCCTGGGGCGGTGAGCGGCTCCAGGGCGGCGATCCGCTCGTCGAGCACGGTGCGTGCCGCGGCCTCCAGCGCGTGCCTGAACAGGGTGGCCTTGTCGGTCATGTGGTTGTAGACCGTCGGCTTGGCCACGCCGGCCTCGCGGGCGATGGCCTGCACGCACGCCTGCGCGTAGCCCTCGCGGGCGAACACGGTGAACGCGCCCTCCAGGATCGCCTGGCGCTTGTCGATCCGGCCGCGCGTGGTCGTCATGGTTCCGATTGTACTCACGGGTTCAAGTAGGTGGACTGGTCGGGTTGCCATGCAACGGATGGGATCATTACGTTGAACTCATGAGTTCAAATGACGACCGCATGGACGGGCGGCTGCTCGCCACCATCGCCGTGGTCCTGCTCGGCGGCCTGCTGGGCATCCTCAACAGCACGATGGCCGCCGTCGCCACCGGCAGCCTGGCCACGGTCTTCGACACCTCGCTGAGCACGGTCGGGTGGGCGTCCACCGGGTTCCTGCTCGCGGTGACGGCCACCATCCCGTTCACCACCTGGGCCGTCGACCGCTACGGCGGCAAGCGGCTCTGGCTCGCCGGCCTCGGCGTGTTCCTCGCCGGGTCGCTGGCCGCCGGGCTGGCCTGGGACATCGGCAGCCTGATCGCGTTCCGCGTGGTGCAGGGATTCGGGGCCGGGCTGCTCGACCCGCTCGTGCTCATCCTGCTCGCCAGGGCGGCGGGGGCGCCCAGGGCCGGGCGGGTGATGGGGCTCATGGGGGTCGTGCTGTCGCTCGGGCCCGTGCTGGGGCCGATCGCCGGTGGCGCGATACTCGGGTCGCTGTCGTGGCGGGCGATGTTCCTGCTCAGCGTGGCCGTGGGGGTGGTGGCGCTGGTGCTCGCCGTACGGGTGATCCCCGCCGACTCACCCGCCGACTCACCCGCCGACTCACCGGCCGACTCACCGGCCGGCGAGCGGCCCGCGCGGCTCGACGTCATTGGCCTGGCGCTGCTCGGGCCCGGGTTCGCGGCCGTCGTGCTGGGGCTGTCGCAGACGGCGGAGCAGGGCGGGTTCGGGGCGTGGCAGGTGCTGCTGCCGCTGGTCGCGGGGATCGTGCTGCTCATCGCGTACGCCGGGCACGCCAGGCGCCAGCGCCCGCTGATCGACCTCGGGCTGTTCCGCAGCCGCGGCTTCACCGCCAGCGTCACGATCATGGGGCTCGGCGGGATGGGCCTGTACGCCGCCCTGTTCGCGCTGCCCCTGTACTACCAGCAGGAGCACGGCCATGACGTGCTGGCGGCCGGGCTGCTCATGGCGCCGCTCGGGCTGGGCGGCTCCATCGCGATGCCGCTGGCCGGCCGGCTGTCCGACCGGCTCGGCGCGCGCGGCCTCGCCACGGGAGGCGCGCTGGTGGCCCTGCTCAGCGTGTACGCCCTCACCCGCATCGGCCCCGACACCCCCGAGGTGTGGCCGGCCCTGGCGGCACTGACGTTCGGGCTGGGCAGTGGCTGCTTCAGCGCGCCCACCATGGGCTCCCTCTACCGCACGCTCCCCGGGCCGATGGTGGCCCAGGGCAGCTCCGTGCTGTACATGCTCAACCAGCTCGGCGCCGCCCTGGGCGTCGCCCTCGTCACGCTCGTCGTCCAGACCGCCGCCGACACCATGAGCGGGCTGCGCGGCGTCTTCTGGATCTCGTTCGCCGCCGTCGTGGTCGTCCTGGCGCTCATCCCGCTGCTGCCGGGCCGGGCAGCAGCGGCGGCTCAGGCGGAGGCCGTGCCGTCCGCGGGGACGAAACCCCACAAGAACGGGATCAGGTAGCGCGGCTGCTCGCCCAGGAAGTGCGTGAGATCGTCCTCGGAGACCTTCAGCGTGACGGCCGAGCCGGACCGCCCCGGGTCCCAGCCCCGCTCCAGCGCCCGCCCGACGCAGGCGGCCACCAGGGCGGGCGTGACCGGGATCGTACGGTGACCCAGCCAGTTGTCCGGCCGGGCGCACGGCAGCGACACCACCAGGACGTCGCCCGGCTCCTCCGCCCGTTCGACCGCGAACGTCAGCGGCGTCCACCCGTTGCCCTGGCTGTAGGACGGCTTGCGGCGCACCCGCCAGCGGTAGGAACCGCCGGCGACGGTGATGCGTCGCGAGCCCTTCTTCGGCATCGCCACCGGCTCACCCCTTGTAGTTGAAGATCTGGCGCAGCGTGTGCTGCACCTCGACCAGGTCCTGCTGGTCGGCCATGACCTGGTCGATCGGCTTGTACGCCTCCGGATGCTCGTCCACCAGGGCGGCCGCCCGGTCGGCGTTCCAGGTGCGGCCGCTCATCGCCTCGGTCAGCGACCGCGCCGACAGCTGCTTCTTGGCCTTCGTCCGCGACATGCGCCGCCCCGCCCCGTGCGAGCACGAGTGGTAGGAGTCGGGGTTGCCGCGCCCGCGCACGATGTACGAGCGGGTGCCCATCGAGCCCGGGATCACGCCCTCGTCACCGTGGTCGGCCTTGATGGCGCCCTTGCGGGTGATCCACAACGACTTGCCGAAGTGGGTCTCCTGCTGGGTGAAGTTGTGGTGGCAGTTGATCGTACGGACCCGCTGCCCCTTCCCGACGACCTTGAACAGCGCGTTGATCAGCACCCGGTCCATCCGCGCCCGCGAGGCCATCGCGTAGCGCTGCGCCCACAGCATGTCCTCGATGTACGCGGTGAACTCCGGCGTGCTCTGCACGAGGTAGGCCAGGTCGGGGTCCTCGAGACCGACGGCCTGCTTGCGCATGAGCTTCTTCGCGCCCGTGATGTGGAACTGGGCGAGCTGATTGCCGATGCCACGCGAACCCGAGTGCAGAACCGTCCAGACCCGGTCACGCTCGTCGAGGCAGACCTCGACGAAGTGGTTGCCGGAGCCGAGGGTGCCGAACTGGTCGGCGACCTTCTTCGTCTGCTTCGGGTTGAGGTCGGTGTGGGGCAGGCCGAGCTCGCTCAGCGAACGGTCGATGCCCGGGTCGTCGTGGCCCTTGCCGACGCCGGCCGGGATGCGGCGCTCGACCATCGGCATCAGCGCGGCCAGCGTGTCGGGCAGGTCGGCGGCCGTGAGCGTGGTCTCGGTCGCCACCATGCCGCAGCCGATGTCGACGCCGACGGCGGCCGGGATGATGGCGTTCTCGGTCGGGATCACCGAGCCGACCGTCGCACCGATGCCGACGTGAGCGTCAGGCATGAGAGCGACGTGACCGGCGACGAATGGCAGGCGGGCGGTGCGTGCGGCCTGCATGATCGCGCCTTCGTCGATCTCGCTGGCCCACGACAGCAGGTTCGGTGCGGGCTGGTTCGGCATGAAAGGAATCTCCTCACTGAGTCGTGATCAGTGTGTCGTGACCCGAGAGGATTTCCCATCTATTTTACCGTTCGGGGGGTGGCTCAGGCCCTGTACAGCCAGGTCAGCGCCATGCTCCTGCCGCCGCGGCCCGGGCCGCGTACGTCTCGAAGGGTTTCGGCGGGCGGCCCGTCACCTGGGCGACCACCTCGGAGACCGGCTGGTCGCCGAGCGCGCGCAGCGCCGCGAACGCCTTCGCCGCCCCGATCGACTCGTCCGAGAAGGCGTTGGCCGCGATGTAGTCCTCCTCGCCGCCCCGGTAACGCACCTCGCGGCCGATTTCCCGGCCGATGATCTCGACGGCCTCACCGAACGACAGCGAGCGCGGGCCGGTGACCTCGTACGAGCGGCCGGCGTGACCGTCCTGGGTCAGCGCCGCCGCGGCGACCGCCGCGATGTCGCCCGCGTCCACGAACGCCTGGCCCACGTCGCCGAGCGGCAGCAGGAGCTCGCCCGCCATGATCGCGGGACGCAGGAAGCCCTCGTCGAAGTTCTGGTCGAACCAGCTCGGCCGCAGGATCGTCCACGCGGCGCCGCAGTCGCGCACGGTCCGCTCGGCGGCCAGCAGGCGCTCGTCGCGCATCACCTCGATGGCGCCGCTCGACAGCAGCACCACCCGCGCCACGCCCCTGGCGACCGCCAGGGACACGAACTCAGGGTCGATCGGGACGCCGTCGGGCGCCATGAGGTAGACCGCCGAAGCTCCGGTGACGGCCGGCTCCCAGGTGGCCTGGTCGGACCAGTCGAACCTGGTCTGGCCGCTCCTGGAGGCGGCACGGACGGGGTGACCGGCCTCACGCAGGATCTTCGCCACGCGGCGGCCGGTGGACCCCGTGGCACCGAGGACAAGGATCACTTGAGAGTTCATCCCCGCACTCAAGCAAAGCCCACCGACAGAAACCGTCCACGGTGTGCCGGTGGGTCACTCCGTCCAGGCGGTGGTGGCGTCGAGGCGGGTGCGCCACAGCTTCTCGCCGTCGCCGCCCGGCTCCCAGCGGGCGCAGAAGTCGAGCAGGGCGCGGCAGCGGGCCGCCATGGCGGCGTGGCGGTCGGGCCAGGCGGGCACGGGGTCGCCGTACGCGGCGAAGAAGCGCGGCAGCAGGGCCACGTGCTCGGGGTGGTGACTGCGCACGATCCACTCCACCCAGGCGAGGTCCTCGACAGGGCGCCCAGGGTGCGCCCACTCCCAGTCGAGGATGGCCGCCGTCTCGTACGTGGCCGGGTCGAACAGCATGTTCTGGGGCCCGTAGTCGCCGTGGACGATGCCGAGCCGGTGGATGCGGGCCAGCATGCGTCCGCACTCGGCGAACACCTCCTCGGCCCGCCCCTCGTCGAGGAGGTCCTGGCCGTGCAGCCCGTCGACGTAGCGGGTGGTGAGGCTGGTGGCGGTGACCTGGTGGACGCGGGGGACGGGCAGGCGGCCGCGCAGGCGGCGCAGGTAGCGGCTCTCGGTGGTCAGCCTGAAGGCCGCCTCGGGACCCTGGTAGCACTTCACGACCAGGGCGCCGTCGCCGAACGTGCTGTTGGTGTACCCGTGCTTCACAAGGGTCGATTCTGGCGTACGCGTACCCTCGCCGGGCGCTGCGCCGCGCGATCCGGGCGGCTCCGATACACGATGTAAGGACGGTACAAATGCCCCAACAGGGCGGAAATTCTGGGCACCGGGAGGCTGGACGGGAAGCGTCCGGGGCACCCCATTCGCCCCGGATGTGCACCTTGTAAAGATTGTGGACGGGGCTCTTGTAACTGGATGAAAACGGTTTGCCGGTCCAGGTGACGCCTTGTCAAGGTGGTCGAGCTATGCGCTCCCTTCCTGAGGCCGATCCCGGCGTGCCCGACATCCGCAGCCCGCTCCGCTACCTGTGGTGGAACGCCGGGCGCCAGGCGCCGTCCCTGCTCCTCGGCATCGGCTTCGCCGTGCTGTGGTGGCTGGTGCAGGCCCTCATGCCGGCCGTGCTCGGGCAGGGCATCCAGGCCGTCACCGCCAAGGACACCCCGTCCCTGGTCACGTGGTCGGCCGTGCTGTTCGGGCTGGGGCTGATCCAGGCGTTCAGCGGCATCATGCGGCACCGCATGGCCGTCTACAACTGGCTGGCCGCCGCCTACCGCACCGTCCAGCTCACCTCCCGCCAGGCCGCCAGGCTCGGCGCCACGCTGCCCAAACGCCTGTCCACCGGCGAGGTCGTCAGCGTCGGAAACTCCGACATCGCCCACATCGGCAACAGCATCGACATCCTGCTGCGCGGCACCGGCGCGGTCGTCGCCATCGTCACCGTCACGGTGATCCTCATCTCCACCTCGCTGCCGCTCGGCCTCCTCGTGCTGGTCGGCGTGCCGATCATGGCCGCCGCCGTCGCGCCCCTGCTCCGCCCGCTCCACCGGCGCCAGCGCCACCAGCGCGAGCTGACCGGCGAGCTGTCCACCCGAGCCGCCGACATCGTCGCCGGGCTGCGGGTGCTGCGCGGCGTCGGCGGCGAGCAGGTCTTCTCCCGGCGCTACCGCGACGAGTCCCAGGACGTACGCGGGGCGGGCGTCCGCGTCGCCGGCGTCGAGTCCGTGCTCGAAGGCGCCCAGATCGTGCTGCCCGGCCTGCTCATCGCCCTCGTCACCGGTATCGGCGCCTCCTTCGCCGTCGCCGGCGACATCCCCACCGGGCAACTCGTCGCCTTCTACCTCTACGCGGTCTTCCTCATCGGCCCCATGCGCACCCTCACCGAAGCCGCGGACAAGCTCACCAAAGGCCACGTCGCCGCCGGCCGGGTCATCCGCATCCTGTCGCTAGAGCCCGAGGTCACCGGCGGCACCGGCAGCAGCGCGGGCGGCGTGCTGCGCGACTCCTACAGCGGAGTCACCCTCCAGCCCGGCTGGCTCACCGCCGTCGCCGCCGCCGCGCCCGGCGACGCCATCGCCATCGCCGACCGGCTCGGCCGCTACGCCGACGGCGACGTCACCTTCGGCTCCGCCGAGCTGCGCACCCTCCCCATCGACGAGGTGCGCTCCCGCATCCTCGTCGCCGACAACGACGCCCGCCTGTTCAACGGCCGGCTCCGCGACGAGCTCGACGTCCGCGGCCAGGCCACCGACGAGGACATCCACCGGGCCCTGCGCGCCGCCTGCGCCACCGACATCGTCGACGCCCTGCCCGACGGGCTCGACACCGAGGTGGCCGAGGCGGGGCGCGAGTTCTCCGGCGGCCAGCAGCAGCGGCTGCGGCTCGCCAGAGCGCTGATCACCGACCCCGAGGTGCTCATCCTCGTCGAGCCCACCAGCGCCGTCGACGCCCACAGCGAGGCCCGCATCGCCGAACGCCTCGCCGCCGCCCGAGCCGGCCGCACCACGCTCATCTGCACCACCAGCCCGCTCGTGCTCGACCGGGCCGAACACGTCATCTATGTCGAGGAGGGCCGGGTGCTGGCCGAAGGCACACATCGGCAACTGCTCGACGGCTCGCCCGCCTACGCGGCGACCGTGACCCGCGGGGAGGACTGAATGGCACGCGAGATCCTGCCGGTCGCCGATCGCAGACAGGTGCGCGCCTACGCCAGGCGGCTCACCCTCAAATATCCGCGCGAGCTCGGCTTCGCCCTGCTCCTGCACGGCCTGGCCGCCGTCGCCGGCCTGCTCGTCCCTTGGCAGCTCGGCGAGCTGGTGCAGAACGTCCAATACGGCTTCGCCGTCGACGTGCCCCTCGTCGCCGCCGCCATCGGCGCGTTCCTGCTGCTCCAAGGCGTCCTCGTCCGCTACGCCGTGCTCGCCTCCGCCAGGCTCGGCGAGAAGGTGCTGGCCGAGCTGCGCGAGGAGTTCGTCGACCGGGTGCTCGGGCTGCCCCTGTCCACCGTCGAACGCGCCGGGTCCGGCGACCTCATCACCCGCACCTCGCGCGACGTCGACGCCCTGTCCCGCACCGTGCGCCACGCCGTGCCGGAGACGCTCATCGCCATGGTCACCTTCGTGATCACCATCGGCGCGCTCCTGCTCGTCAGCCCGCTCCTCATGCTCCCCATGCTGGTGGCCGGGCCCATCATCCACATCGCCACCCGCTGGTACCTCGCCCGCGCCCGCGACGGCTACCTCCGCGAGAACGCCGCCTACGCCGACATCACCGAAGGGCTCGCCGAGACCGTCGAAGGCGCCAGGGCCGTCGAGGCGCTGGGGCTGCGCGAGCGCCGCCGGGCCCGCACCGACACCGACATCACCCGCTCCTTCGCCGCCGAACGCTACACCCTCGGCCTGCGCACCACCTGGTACCCAGCGGTCGAGCTCGGCTACGTGATCCCGGTGGTCGCCGCCCTCCTGGTCGGCGGCCTCTTCTACACCAGCGGCTGGGTCTCCCTCGCCCAGGTCACCACCGCCGCCCTCTACGCCCAGCAACTCATCGACCCCCTCGACCGCTTCCTGATGTGGATCGACGAACTCCAGGTGGGCGGCGCCTCAATGGCCCGCCTGCTGGGCGTGACCAACGTCCCCGACGACCGCACCCCCACGACGAACGGCTCTATGCCCACGACCTCCACGACGAACGGCTCCACCCCCACCACCCCGGCGACCCCCTCAAGTGGGCGCTTGCCGGCCGCTGGGGCGGAGTCCGCCGGGGAGGTGTTGCGGGCCGCCGATGTGCGTTATGCCTACCGTGAGGGGCGGGATGTGCTGCACGGTGTGTCGTTGACCATTCGGCCCGGTGAGCGGCTTGCCATGGTGGGGCCGTCCGGGGCCGGGAAGTCGACGCTCGGGCGGTTGCTGGCCGGGATCCACGGTCCTCGCACCGGGTCCGTCACCGTGGGCGGAGTGCCCCTGGTGGACCTGCCGCTCGACGAGCTGCGGGGCCAGGTCGCCCTCGTCACCCAGGAACACCACGTGTTCAAGGGCACCGTCCGCGACAACCTCATCATCGCCCGCCCCGACGCCGCCGACTCCGCCGTGGTCAAGGCCCTGGAAGCCGTCGACGCCCTCGACTGGGTACTGGCCCTGCCCGCCGGCCTGGACACCGAGGTCGGCTCCGGCGGCCTCACCGTGTCACCGGCCCAGGCCCAGCAGCTGGCCCTGGCCAGGCTCGTCCTCGCCGACCCCCACACCCTCGTCCTGGACGAGGCCACCTCCCTCATCGACCCCCGCGCCGCCCGCAACCTCGAACGCTCCCTGGCCGCCGTCCTGGAGGGCCGCACGGTCATCGCCATCGCCCACCGCCTGTACACCGCCCACGACGCCGACCGGGTGGCCGTGGTCGAGGACGGGCGCATCACGGAGCTGGGCTCACACGACGAGCTGGTGGCCGCGGGCGGCTCGTACGCGGCCCTGTGGCGCAGCTGGCACGGCACCCCGACCACCACCCCGTCCTAACCTCCAGAAGCCAATCCAGGAACCAGAACCTGAAGGTCGCCGGAGGCGCGGTTCTGGGGTGGTGGCAGAACCACCTCCACCCAGCCCACCCACCCCCGGCCGGCTCCACGGACGTGATCGGCCACCCACTCCCATTCCGGCGGCGCCTGCCGCGGCCGATATCCGGTGATCTCGGCCGGTCGCGTCCCACGGAGTGGTGTAGTTCGGTTCTGGTGGGGAGCATCGTGGTGGACGCTTCGACGCTTCGACGCTTCGACGCTTCGACGCTTCCGCGCTTCGACGCTTCCGCGCTTCCGCGCTTCGACGCTTCCGCGCTTCCGCGCTTCCGCGCTTCGGCGTTTGGGCGGTGGGTGCCGACGCTTAGGTCAGGGTTAGGGAGCCGGGGGTGGATCTCAGGACGGCTGTGAGGGTGGGGGTGGTGCCGTGGGTGAGGTCTAGGTCGACGTTCAGGGCCGAGAGGGACCTCTGTGCCGCTTCCACGTCTGGGTGGCGGGCGCGGAAGGAGGTTAGCTCTGCCTTCGGCAGGCCCGAGTCTGTGGGGTGGTGGGTGGTGGACCAGTCGATGAGGAAGGGGACTACGCCGGCTGTCGCCGGTGGGGTGAGCCGCCAGGTCAGCAGGTCGCCTGATGGGGTGCGGCGGGACATGTCCTGGGGGTCGCCGGGGTCGTAGCCGTGGGCGCGGGCCCGGGCGACCACTGCGTCGATGTCCGTCACCGCCACCGCCCAGGTCACCAGGCGGGCGCTGGTTAGCGTGTCTATGCCGAAGGGGCGGGGGACGGGAGGCTGCTCCTGGTCCGGGTCTGGGCCGATGACCTCCAGGTAGGCACGGCCGCCCAGGCCCAGGAGGCGGTTGCGGGTGCCCAGGCCCGGGTGGCGGCCGCCCTCGACCATCTGTACGCCGAGCTGCTGTTCGATTTCAGCCACGGTGGTGTCGAGGTTGGGCGTGGCGTAGACGAGGTGATCTAGCATTCGGTCTATCTCACCACTTCGCGGCTCGGTATTCAGTGTCGGGGTGTGGGCTCCTCACGTATCACAGGCGCCCTCTCAGCATTTCGTGTTCTTCGGGGGGAGGGTGGCCGTCGTCAGGTAGGTGTCGATGTGGTCGCGGGCGCAGGCATTGGTGCCGTAGAGGGTGTGGCCGGGGCCGTCGTGGCGGATGACGACGCTGCCGGGGACCTGGGACAGGACGCGTTGGGTCGAGTCGGACTCGTTCCAGGCGCCCGCGCCCAGCAGCGGCGGGAGGCCCTTGGGGAGGGCGGCCGGCGGGTTGGTGACGGGGACGGGCCAGCCGATGCAGTTGAGGGTGGCCGAGAGCGAGGTGTTGGCGGCGCCCGTGTCGGGGGCCACCTTGCGGAGCCGGGCCAGCGTGGTGGTCAGCTCTTTGCGGGTGGCGGGACGCGGCCAGTCGGTGCACTCGGTGACCGGGGTGGCCTGGTCGGGGTAGCGGGCGCCCCTGGCGGGGACGAAGCCGGAGGCGTCGCCCTTGGCGGCCTTGCGGACGGCCTCGGCGAGCCCGGGCCAGGCGGGGGTGCCCTGGCGGGCGAGGCCGAGGGCGAAGGACTGGAGGTCGATGGCGCGGTAGGCGACGTTGGCCGTGCCCGTGGGGATCGGGGTGCGGTCGGCGCGGGCGATCAGCCTCCGCCAGAGGGCGGGCACGTCCTTACAGCCGTTGGAGGCGCACCAGGTGAAGAAGCGGCGCATCGACTGCTCGTTTGACCTGGCCGTCGCCTCCAGCTCGCGGGACCAGTCGGCGGTGCTGTGGTTGAGCGTGCCGTCGAGGACCATCGTGCGGACGCGGCCGGGGTGGAGCCGGGCGTAGGCCTGGCCGAAGAAGCCGGCGTAGGAGGCGCCGTAGTAGTTGAGCTTGTCGGCGCCCAGCGCCTTCCTGATCGCCTCCATGTCTCTGGCGTGGTCGGCCGAGCTCATGTTGGCGAACAGCTCGGGGTCTTTGAGCCGGCAGGCCTCGGCGTAGCCGCGGTTGGTGTCGGACAGGCGGCCGAAGTCGGCGTCGTCGCGCGGGAGGCCGGCGATGGGGATGCGGGTCCAGGCGCAGGGCAGGCCGGTGCTCAGGCCCTGGAACTGCTCGCCGTAGCCGCGGGTGTCCCACGTGATGACGTCCATGGTGCGGCGGAGCTTCGTCCACCAGCCGGACAACTGCTGGGTCATGGCGATGCCGGGGGCGCCAGGGCCGCCGTACGCCACCAGCACCTGGCCCTTCGGGGCACCGGTGGCCTTGAGGCGGCCCACCTTGAGGGTGATCTTGCGGCCGTCGGGTTTCGCCCAGTCGACGGGGACCGGCACGTCGGCGCACTCCATGCCGCCCTGCGGGCAGGGTTTCCAGGTCAGCGAGGACGGAGGGTCGGCCGTCGCCGCCGAGGCGGGACCCGCGAGGGCGGTCGTGAGCAGGGCCAAGGTGAGGGTGAGCGGCTTCAGCATGGCGATCACGATGCCGGAACGGGAGTGCCGGGCGCGTCGGACCAGGGTTTGGTTTTCGGGGGCCGGATGTCAGACCTGAGTTGGACAGACCCAGGACTGTCGGTTCCGTGTGGGAAAGGCCGGACCCGGATTGGACAGACCCGGGGCTGGTCAGGTCCGTACGCGAGAAGACCGGGCCGTACGCGAGAAGGCCGGTCCGTACGCGAGAAGGCCGGGCGGGGTGTGCACCCCGCCCGGCCCGCGCAGAACAGAAGCGCTAGCCCAGGGACTTCTTCAGGAAGTCCACCTGCAGCAACAGCAGGTTCTCGGCCACGACCTCCTGCGGCGTCATGTGCGTCACCCCCGACAACGGCAGCACGCTGTGCTGCCGCCCCGCCGCCAGCAGCGCGGACGACAGGCGCAGCGTGTGGGCGGACACGACGTTGTCGTCGGCCAGGCCGTGGATCAGGAGCAGCGGACGTTCGAGCTTGGCCGCGTCGGCGAACAGCGACGACTTCTCGTAGACCTCCGGCTGCCGGCCGGGGTCACCCAGGTAGCGCTCGGTGTAGCACGTGTCGTACAGCCGCCAGTCTGTCACCGGCGCGCCCGCCACGGCGGCGTGGAAGACGTCGGGGCGGCGCAGGACCGCGAGCGCGGCCAGGAAGCCGCCGAACGACCAGCCCCGGATGGCCACGCGGGACAGGTCGAGGTCGTCGGGGTATTGCTCGGCGACGCCCTGCAGCGCGTCGATCTGGTCCTCGAGCGCGGGGGTGGCGAGGTCGTTGAGCACGGCGCGCTCGAAGTCGACGCCCCGCCCCGGGGTGCCGCGGCCGTCGGCCACGATGACCGCGAAGCCCTGCTCGGCGAACCACTGGCTCTCAAGGTACGCCCCGCGCCGGTTGAGCACGCGCTGGGCGTGCGGCCCGCCGTACGGGTCAAGGAGGACGGGCAGCTTGCGCGAGCCCTGCTCGTGCCACGAGGGCAGCACCACGGCGGTGGCGAGCTCGCGCCGGCCGGAACGGCCGATGGAGACCCGCAGGTCGAGGCCGGGACGCTCGGCGAAGGACGGGATCGGGACGGCCATGCCGTCACGGCGCACGACCGTGGTGGAGACCCCTTCGGCGTCGAGACTCTGCTCGGTCAGGACGCCGACACCGCCCGACATCCGCCCCGAGAACACCCCGGACCGGGTCGAGACAGGCAGCAGCGAGTGGCCGTCCCACGTCCAGAGCTGGATCTCGGTCGGGTCGCCGCTGGCGCTGAACAGCACGCTGTCGTGGTCGACGTCGAGCACCGCGCGCACCTGGAGGGTCGGCGGCGTGACCGCGCGGTCGCCGACGAAGAGGCGATGCCCGCCCTCGGAGTTGGCCACCCACACCAGGGAGCCGTCGTCGAGGTGGGCGGGCACGCCGGTGACGATGTCGACCCAGGCGGGGTCGGTGTCCTCGCGGACGAGCGTGGTGGCGCCGGTGGCCGGGTCGACCTCGAACAGCCGCATCGTGCGCTGGTCGCGGGTGAGCGTGACGATCGACAACGCGTGGGAGTCCCAAGCCGCGGTGGTGAGGTATTCCTCGTCGTACGGCACCGCCACCCGCGACCCGTCGAGCCCCAGCACGAACAGCTCGGTGACGGCGTTGGGCGTGCCGGCGGCGGGATAGCGCTGGGCCGTCGCGGGACGGTCGGGGTTGGCCGGGTCGGCGATGTGCCACACCTGGACGGGGGCCTCGTCGGCACGCTCGACCAGCAGCGCGTCGCTCGACGGCGCCCACCAGTAGCCGCGCATCCTGTCCATCTCCTCGGCGGCGATGAACTCGGCCAGCCCGTACGTCACCGTCGGCGACTCGGGCTCGGCCAGCGCGCGGTCATGCCCGGACGCGAGGTCCTGGACGCGCAGCGCGCCCCCGGTCACATAGGCGACATGCCGCCCGTCGGGGGACAGCCGCGGGTCGATGACCGCCCCAGGCGTGTCCAGCCTGCGCGCCTGACCGCTCGCCAGCTCCACCAGGTAGAGCGCGCCGGACAGCGCGAAGCAGGCCCTGCTCAGGTGGGCGTCGGACGCGTACGCGACCACCCCGCCCGCGGCCTCCCTGCTGCGCTCGCGCCGGGCACGCTCCTCGGGCGGGAGGTTCTCCTCCTCGTCGCCGTGCAGCTCGCGCGGGTCGACTACCAGGCGCTCGACGTGGGTGTCGGTGTCGAGCTCCCACAGACAGGTGACCGGATCGGTGCCCGTCTTCGTCCGCAGGAACACCACCCGCCCGCCGTCCGGGGAGATCGTGAAGCCTCTGGGAACGCCCAGCGTGAAGCGGCGGGTTCTGGCATTCAGGCGCGGGAAGCTCTCGCTCATGGCCTCAATCCTGCCATTGCTACGCTCGTGGACATGACTGACCGACGGCTGCTGCTCGTGCACGCCCATCCGGACGACGAGTCGATCGGCACCGGCGCCACCATGGCGAAATACGTCGCCGAGGGCGCCCACGTGACGCTGGTGACCTGCACGCTCGGCGAGGAGGGAGAGATCATCCCCGGCGACCTCGCGCACCTGGCCGCCGACCGCGACGACGCGCTCGGGCCCTACCGCGTGGGCGAGCTGGCCGCCGCCTGCCAGGCGCTCGGCGTGGAGGACCACCGCTTCCTGGGCGAGCCGGGCCGCTGGCGCGACTCGGGCATGATGGGCGTCGCCTCCAACGACCACCCGAGGGCGTTCTGGCGCGCCGACCTCGACGAGGCGGCGGGCGAGCTGGTCAAGGTCATCCGCGAGGTACGCCCCCAGGTCCTGGTCACGTACGACGACAACGGCTTCTACGGCCACCCCGATCACATCCAGGCCCACCGGGTCGCGCGCAGGGCGTTCGAGCTGGCGGCGAAGGCCGGCCACGGCGAGGGCGAGCCGTGGCAGATTGCGAAGTTCTACCACACGGCCGTGCCCAGATCGATCATGCGGCGCGGCACCGAGGCGCTGCGCGAGGCCGACACCGGTTTCCTCATCGAGGACGTCGATGACATGCCGTACGGCTGCGCCGACGAGGACGTCACCACCGAGATCGACGCGCGCCCCTGGATCGGCAACAAGATCGAGGCCATGCGCGCCCACGCCACCCAGATCACCGTCAGGCCGCCCTGGTACGCGCTCTCGAACGACATCGGCCAGGAGGTCCTCGGCGTCGAGCACTACACGCTGGCCATGGGCGTGCCGGGCCCGTCGGTGCCCGGTCCGCCCGTCGACGCCGGTGGCCTCGGTGAGCCGCACACCCGCGAGAACGATCTCTTCGCGGGCATCCACTAACCTCGTTCGAATGGAACATCGCAGCCAGGCCGAGTCGGCGCTGGGCGGGGCCGCCTACGGCATGCTGTTCGTGCTCGGCGTCGTCATGGCGGTCGTGGGCGGGTTCACGCATCCCGAGTGGCAGGTCGGGCCGGTGCCCTTCGCCGCCGTGATCTGGGTGGTGGCGTTGTTCGGGGTGTGCCTGGGCGCGGGCAAGATGATGAGCGCGCGGCTCGGGGCCATGGTGACGGCGCTCGGGTGGCTGCTGGTGACCATGCCGTTCACGCTGGAGATGGGGTCGGGCGACCTGGTGATCGCCGCGGGCACTGCGGGCTACGTCTACCTGTACGGCGGTTTGGTGAGCCTTGTCGTCGCTTACCTGCTTTCGCCCTCGTCAGGAGGGGGTTCGTGGCTTTTGCGTGGGTACCCCGTTAAAGAACCAGACGTAGAGGCATAAAGTAGCTGAGTGCATTCCATAGAGCGGCACGTAGACCCTGCAACGTACCGTAAGGTCGTCGGCCGCTTCGCCACCGGAGTCGCGATCGTGACGACCAGGCTCGGCGATGTCGATCACGCGATGACGATCAACTCCTTCACCTCCGTCTCCCTCGACCCCCTGCTCGTGCTGTTCTGCGCGGAGAAGGTCGCGCGCTTCCACGACGCCGTCCTGGAGTCAGGGGTGTGGGGCGTCTCCGTGCTGCCGGCCTCCATGGAGGACGCCTCCCGCTTCTTCGCCCACCGTGGGCGGCCGCTCAACGGGCAACTCGCCACCTGGCCGCATCACCGGGGCGAGTCGGGCGTGGCGCTGTTCGAGGACGCCCTCGCCACGCTGGAGTGCGCCACCACGGCGGTGCACGACGGCGGGGACCACTCGATCGTGGTGGGCGGCGTCACGGCCATCGACACCCCCTCGGACGGGGCGCCCCTCCTGTACCACAAAGGCCGCTACAAGTCCCTGTGACGGCTTTCCCATGGCCCGGGGCATGAGACGGGCCAGGCGCTTGGCCTGGCCCGGTCATGTGAGCTGGCGTCCCGGTGCTGGAGCGCCGGGACGGATCCGTTACTGAGCCGGAGTGGTCGCCGTCTGGGACGGGTCGGCCGGGGTGGTCTCAGTCGGTGACTCAGTCGGTGTCTCGGTCGGGGTTTCGGTCGGTGTCTCGGTCGAGGTTTCCGTGGAGGTCGGGGCGTCCGTGGGCTCCTCCGTCGGCTCGTCCGCGGGAGGCTCCGACGGCGGGGGACAGGTCGGGATCGCGTCCGTCGGGGTGTCCGTCGGCACGTCGGTGGGCGTGTCGGTCGGGAGGACCGGGACGGAAGGCGTCGGGGTGTCCGTCGGCGTGTCGGTGGGCGTGTCGGTCGGCGTGTCCGTGGGCGGGTCCGCCGGGGTCTCCGTCGGTGCCGTGGTCTCCGTCGGTGTCGGCTCCGTCGGTGTCGGCTCGGTGGCGGGCGGATCCGTGGCGGGCGGATCCGTGGCGGGCGGATCCGACGGGGCGGTCGTGTCGGTCGGCGGGAGGGTCTCGGTGGGCTCGACCGTAGGGTCGACGGTGGGTTCGACGGTCGGCACGTACGGCTGACACGTGACGGTCACCGTCGGACCAGGCTCGGTCACCGTGACGGTCTCGCGTACGGTGACGGTCGGCAGCGGCGCCACGATGGCGGCGGCGTCCCCGCGCTTCTTGTACGTGCCCCAGCCCAGCCGCGCCCTGGCGCTGGCCTCGCCGCCGACCACGATCAGGTCGACGGTGGCCGTCTTGCACGACCGTCGCTTGCACACCCGCTGCTTGACGTTGAAGAAGGCCGCGCCCTCATGGGTGATCGAGACGTTCAGGTAGGAAACGCCCCTCCTCTTGACCACCGATGTCTCCGCGGTGTACTCCCCGATCGTGGGGCTCTCCGTCGGAGTCGGGGTCGGGGTCGGGGTCGGGGTCTCGGCGGGCGGCGGCGACGCGGGTGGCGACGTCGCGGGGTCCGAGGGAGGTGGTGAGGTCGTGGGGTCCGCGGCTAAGGCCACACGCGCGTGGGAGGAGTGGTCAGTGGCTCGTAGGGGTTCGGACGACGATGTCTGGGTGATCGCGACTCCGCCGGCTCCTGCCAGTGCGACGGTGCCGAGCAGCGCGCCCAGGATGGAGAATCTCATAATCCTGCTCTTGTGGGAGATTTCAGGACGGGGATCGTTGGTCCGACTTGTCAACCTTGGTCAAGACTGAGACGCATGGACAGGCGCTTCCGGTTCCGGCGAGTGGCGAACTATGTGAATCTTTCTACGCCACTCGGATTGCTGATAGCCGTCATAGGCGGCGCGACCAGGGAACCTGGCCCTGACGGGCTCATCCTGGCCTTCGGCTACCGTTGTCGTTTCCCGGTCGCGGGCGCGTTCACCGTCGGAAACGTGGTCCTGACCAGGAGGAACGCACTCAGCGAGCGGCTCATCCTGCACGAAGGACGGCATGCCACCCAGTGGGCCTGGTGTGTCGGGCTGCCGATGTTGCCGCTCTATTTGGCGTCGATGCTGATGTCCGTGATGGTGTGCGGACATCAGGCGTCGTACAACGTTTTCGAGCGCTTGGCCGGGCTCGATGACGGTGGTTATCCGCGTACGGCGGTGTGGTGGCGCAGGAGAAAAGGCAGCGCCAGTTGACGGGACCTTGTCAAGGCCCCCGCCTAATTGGAGCGCCAGCTCAGCGGAAATTCGGCCATTCCGGTGCGAGGTGTCCGCGCCGGCCCTGTCAAGCTGGGCGGTGCGAAGCGTGGGCCCCGCACCGCCCACCCGGTCAGGGGTTCAGCTTGAGCGTGTGGGTGGCGGACTTCTTCACGGCGGCCGGCGAGGAGAGCATCGGCTGCAGGTCGCCGCGGGCCCAGGCCGCCGCCTGGTCCCAGTAGTTCTCGTGGTACGCGTGCCCTGACGCCCCCGTGAGGTTGATCCACTGGGACTTGTCCAGGTCGGACAGGTCGACGATCATCCGCATCGACGGCACGGCGGTGATCTCGTACCCGCTCTGAACGTTCCAACCGGTCGCGTTCACCGCGTCCTTGCCACCGGCGACGCTCAGCGGCCCCCGGTTGAACAGCGCCTCCACCGGCTCGATGCCCGAGGTGCCGAGCGAGCCGTTGACCAGCTCCAGCGTGTGCACATCGCCCCACCGCCACTTCTTGACGTCCTCGCCGAGCCGGTCGGCGAGCTCCTGGTGCGCGGAGGCCATCGCCAGGCGCAGGATGTCGTCGCGGGTCTCGGTGTAGCCCTTGGTGGTGACGTCGTCCCAGTACGGGTCGTCGGGCGCGTCGAGCAGCCGCCTGACCACCTCGTACCAGCGGTCGCCGCCGGTCGGCCGGGCCCCCTCGGGGAGGTCGTCGTTGAAGGTGAGCATGAGCAGGTGGCGCCAGACCGCGTTGAAGTACGCGGCGGGCGCCGAGCCGGCGCTCTGCGTGCCGTCCCATGACGTCAGCAGCTCCCTGGCCTTGACGGCGGGACCGGCCAGGTCCACCCGCTCCAGGGCGGGCACCAGCGTCTCGGCGAAGCCGTTGGCGGTGTCCTGCTGGATGCGGGCCATGTCGGCCGCGTCGATGGGACCCTTCTTGATCGCGTCGCGGATGAGCGTGCGGATGCGCTCGGAGCGGTAGCCGTAGGCCCAGTCCTGGGTGAGCAGGGGCTGGTAGCGGCCGGGGTCGATGACGGCGTTGTTGGCGGTGACGATGAAGCCGTCGGCCGGGTTCTCGATGCTGGGGAGCTGGTCGTACGGGATGGGGGCGGGCTTCCAGTCGTACTCGCCGGTCCAGCCGGGCACGGGCCAGGTGCCGTCGCCGTTCTCACGTACGGGGATGCGCCCTGGTGCCTGATACCCGATCTTCCCCGACGTGTCGGCATAAATCAGGTTCTGGGCGGGCACCTCGAACAACGCCGCCGCCGCCTTGAACTCGTCCCAGTCCGTCGCCCTGTTCAGCGCGAAGACGGCGTCGGCCGTCCGCCCTGGGGTCAGCGCCGTCCACTGCAGCGCCACCGCGTTGGCCTCGCCGCTCGGCTTGGCCCCCGCCATGACGTCGTTGATCAGCGGCCCGTGCACGGTGCTCCTGACGGTCAGCGTGACCGTCGGCCCGCCGGCCACCTTGATCTTCTCCTCGCGGACGTCCAGCGGCAGCTGCTGCCCCTTGTAGAGGTACGCGTCCCCCTCCACCTGCTCAAGGAAGAGGTCGGCGACGTCGGGCCCCAGGTTCGTGAACCCCCACGCGATCTTGTCCGTGTGCCCGATGATCACGCCGGGCACGCCGGAGAAGGTGAACCCCGTCACGTCGTACGGGCACTCCTCACTGACCTTCCTGCAGTGCAGACCGGCCTGGTACCACACCGACGGCATGTTCGGCGCGAGGTGCGGGTCGTTGGCGAGCAGCGGCTTGCCGCCCTCGGTGTACTCGCCGGAGACGACCCACGAGTTCGACCCGATGCCCGCGCGGTCGGCCGCGCTCATCGTCTCGGGTACGTCCGAGAGGGTCTTCGCGGCCTGCGTCAGCGCCCTGGCGGCCCGAGTCCGCTGCTGCGGACGCTGCTGCGGGCCCTGCTGGGGAGGACGCTGCTCGAAGCGGCCCTGACGGATGCCGCCCTCGTTGACGATCGGCGCGTGCCGGTCGAACGGGTAGCCGGGATAGAGCTGCTCGACCCGCTCCCTGGGCAGCTTGGTCAGCGCCAGCGCGCGGTCGATCTCGTCCTCCATGTTGGAGCGCAGGTCCCACGCCATGGCCTTCAGCCAGGCCAGCGAGTCGACGGGGGTCCACTTCTCCGGCTTGCCGCCGCTTCCTTGGAGCTTGAGCAGTGAGTACTCCAGGCTGCGGTCGGAGGCGTTGGGGTTGGCGGCCAGCCAGGCGTTGACGCCCTTCGCGTACGCGGCCAGGAAGTCGCGGGTCTCCTGGGCCAGCTCGGGCAGCTCCTGTTCGGCGACCCGGCGCCAGCCCATGGTCCGCAGGGCCTTGTCGTTGTCGAGGGTGGCGGCGCCGTAGACCTCCGACAGGCGGCCGGCGGTCAGGTGGCGGCGGAAGTCCATCTCGTAGAAGCGGTCCTGGGCGTGCACGAAGCCCTGGGCCATGAAGAGGTCGGCGGCGGTGTCAGCGTAGATGTGCGGAATTCCTGATTTATCGCGATAAATCTCCACACTTCCTGACAAGCCGGGCAGCCGTAACGACCCGTCCACTTGCGGGAACGACCTGCGCACCGTGTAGACGAGAACCCCCGCCAGCACCACCGCCAGCGCCAGCAGAACGATCAACACCCGAACGAACCACCGCAAGGGCCACGGCATCCACGCAAAGGGCCTCACCGCCACCTCCTTCATGCCGAACTGGCATCAAGTTTGGCAGTTCGCGATCACTCCTCAGACCCGGGGCCCACGAAGCAGCAGGTCAGAGTCTCAGGTCCGGATCTTGCCGATGTCGCTCGACAGGTCGAGCCCCAGGAGGGAGTCGAGGTGCAGGAACGTCTCGAACTTCGCCCCCGGCGCCACCGACGCGTCGCCCTCCAGCTCGTCCAGCACCCGCAGGGCGGCGGGCGTGTCGAGGTCGTCGTCGAAGGCCGACTCGGCGCGTTCGGCGTACGCGGTGGCCATGGGCGCGCTGACCGACTCCGACCACTCGGCCACCCCGGCCCGCCACCGCCGCACCCTGCCGTCGGCGGCCCGCAGCGTGTCCCACGTCAGCTCGACCGGCTGCCGGTAGTGGCTCTCCAGGAACGCCATCCGCACGGCGAGCGGATCGAGCCCGGCGTCGGCCACGTCGGAGAGCAGCGGGGCGTCGCCGGCGAACCGCACGCCCTCGGCGTGCACCCAACGGCCGCGTACGTCCTCACGGGGAACGGCGCCACCGACACACAGGTCGATCCGGGAGCCCAGCTCCTCGATCGGCTCGCCTGCCTCGGGCACGTGCTCCGCCGGCCGCAGGTTGAGCGCGGCGGCGTCGGCACGGAAGGCGTCTTCGTCGTGGACGGCGTCGCGGGCCGCCACGACCCGCACCCTGCGCCGCTCCAGCGCCCGCCTGATCAGGTCGGACACCAGGAAGATGCGCAGATCGCCCACGTGTGCCCGGCGAGCGGTCTCAAGCCCGCACGTGTACAGCCGCAGCGCCCGCCCGGCGGCGATCTCCTCGACCTGCCCGGCGCGCGTGTCGTAGATCCGCACCATCACCCGAGCTTAGCCCGGCCTCACGCGCCCAGGAAACCGAGGATGTCCCTGTCGCCGCGCTCGCGCAGCCTGGCCAGCACCTCTTCGCGGCTCGCCATGTCGGACAGCCCGATCCTGGCGCCGATGAGCCGCAGGCCCTCCAGCTCGGAGCTGACCGGAGCGGTGTAGCCGAGCAGGTAGAGCGCCCTGTTGACGGGCGGCATCCCGGGAGGGGCGGCGGGCAGGTAGCGGGTCAGCAGCTCGCCGCCGTCGGAGACGGTCAGGAACACGTGGTCGCCCTCGCTCGCCTTGTACTCGGCGAGCACGTTCCTGATCGACCCCATGGTGGGCTGGTTGTGCCAGCTGATCACCACGTCGCCCGACGGCGCGGAGGCCGTGAGCTGCCCGCCGGGCGCCATCCCCAGGTAGGCCGCGAACCCGGTCGGCAGCGGCGAGCCGGAACCGCGCAGGTGCTCGGCGTTGATGTCCACCCGGTGCCACCAGCGGCCGTCGCGGGAGCGGAAGCTGCGCCGCGTCTCCGAGACGTCCTTGCGCGGCTGGTACGGCTCCGACTCGCCGCCGGGAGCGGTGCCGGCCACCCTGATCCAGCCCCGCTGCGTCCGCTCGAACCCGGGACCGCCCGAGTAGGCGCGCACCGAGCTCTCGCTGACGTCGTAGCGGGAGGTCAGGTTGGCCACGATCGTGCTCACCGACGCCTCGCCGCCGGCCCGCTCGATCTCCCTGGCGATCATCTCCCTGATGCCGAGGTATTCGTCGCCGCCCCACCGCGTCAGCCCGTACTTGTTGCGGTCGACCCGGCGGAAGCGATCGTCGGCGGTGAGCTGGTTGCGGATGCCGACCAGGCTGTAGTCCTCGCCGATGCGCTCCTGGATCTCCTCGGGCGACAGCGGCGTGGCGGCCACCGCGAGCACCGCCTCGGCCTTCTCGTTGATGCTGCGCGGCCACGGCACCACATGCTGGCCGAGCACCCGCAGCTGCGGCACCGCGAGGATCCACCGCTCGGCGACGTCCTCGCGCACGCCGAGCTGCGCCACCATGGCGATGGCCTCGGGCAGCGGGCGCGGCCCGTCGGCGAACAGCTGACGGGTCTTCTCCCGCAGGTCGTCGGCGCCGCCCGCGACCAGCCAGCCGTCGGACTGCTCGTAGCCGGTCAGCAGCGTACGGATGAAGCGCCAGGCCGGGATGCCCAGCGAGCGCAGCTCGGCCCCGTGCCACGGCACGGCCGCCTGGAGGTCGTCGGCCGGCACGGCGGAGCCCAGCCGCCCGCGCAGCCACACGACGTGGGCGGCCAGGGCGGCGGTCTCGGGCTTGGCCAGCCAGGCGTCCACATGCTCGCGCAGGTCGCGCTCGATCTGCCTGATGCGCTCGCGGGTGACCGAGAACCGCTGGGCCAGCTCGTCGAGCGTGGCCCTGCGGGTGGCGTAGAGGCGGTCGCGGGCGATGGCCCGCTGCCGGTCGTCGAGGCCGCCGAACAGCTCGTCGATCAGGTCGGGCAGCGGCTTGTCCGGACGTGAGGGCGCGGGCACGGCCTCGGGCACGGGCTCGAGCAGCCGGTCGAACACGCCGGTGAACAGCTTCTGCACCACGTCCTTGCCCAGCGTCTCCGGCGACCGCTCGGCCTCGGCGGGGTCGGAGAAACGCAGCAGGGGCAGGATGTCGCCGAGCATGAGATGCCCCCAGCAGGCCACGGCGAGGTCGGCAAGGTGGCCCGCCACGGTCTGCGTGCCGACGATGGCGCACGCGCGATCGAGCGGGATCGCCTGCCACCAGGCCTCGGGCAGCTGGGGCTCCTCCACGATCGGCGCGATCTGACCAGGAGAGGTCCAGCGCAGGGGTGGAGCGAGGTCGCTCAGGCTGAGGTTCATTGAGGTCCAACCGGCAATGGGAATATATCCGCAGTTCAGACTATGTGATCAGAGGGGTAGAAACGGGCTTCCTCTTCCGGAATGCGAGATATAGAGCATCGAACGGGCACGGGTGCAGGCGACGAACAGTATGCTCCGTTCGCGTTGCAGCGCACGAGCCCGCACGTACGGATCGGGCGCCGGGTCCTGCGGCGGTCCTTGTGAGGGCGGTTCGGGAACGATGCCTTCGGCGACGCCGATCAGCGCCACCCGCTCGAACTCAAGCCCCTTCAGATGCTGGAACGTCAGCGCCCGCACGTCCAGCCCGTCGAGCGTCTCCTTGGCCGCGCGGACCAGCCGCTGGTTCCTGGCTCCGACGGCGATCTCGGCCGGTGAGACGCCGTCGGCCAGCCACGCCTCGACCGTGACGCGCAGGCCGGCCAGCTCCGCCTCCTCCGAGTCGTACGCCCTGACGACCGGGCGCTCGCCGTGATGCGTCGCGCTGTAGTCGTACATGTCGGTCACGCCCTTGACGAGACCGGGGGAGGGGCCGCCGCCGCGCAGCCGTACGACGAAGGACAGCAGTTCCTGCGGCAGCCGGTAGGAGACCCCGAGCAGGTGCTGGTCGGCCGGGATGCCGACGGAGCCGAGCGCCACCCGCGTGTCGGTCACCCGCTGGTGCGGGTCGCCCACGATGAACAGGTCGTCGCGCGCCCGCGGCACCACCGCGCGCAGCAGCCGCCACTGCGCCGGGCTGACGTCCTGCGCCTCGTCCACCACCACATGACGGTACGGCTTGAGCGCCGGATCCACATCGTCCAGGAGATCGCCCGTGGCGATCGACAGCACCCGCAGCGCCTCGTCCGTGAGCTGGGCCAGCGACCGCGCGCCCGGCCCCACCAGCGCGGGACGCCGTCCCTCCGCGGCGGCCACGATGCGCACCGCCAGCCGCTCGGCGTTGTCCACCTCGACCCGCTTGCGCACCACCTCGTCCTCGATCAGCAGGTCCAGCCGGGCCGACAACTCCTCGGCCAGGCTCTGCGAGAACGTCACCAGCAGCACAGGACCCGCGCCGCGCAGCGCCAGGTGGGCCGCCCTGTGCAGGGCGATCACCGTCTTTCCCGTGCCCGCGCCGCCGATCACCAGCACCGGGTGGTCGTACCGCGCCGCCTTCGCCAGCCGGTGCTGCGCGGGACGCAGGAACGTGCACCACTCGGGCGACGCGAGCACCCGGTCGAGCGCCACCTTGTCGGGCACGAACGCCGCCCGGTCAGGGCTGCGCCGCAGGGCCGCGTACAGGTCGTCGGTGTCGATCGGGCCCGCGTCGTCGGCCGAGGCCCGCCAGGCGTCCAGCTCGCGCCACGCCTCGGCCATGGTGCCGCCCCTGGCCAGCACCGCCAGCGGGGCGTACTGGGTGGGCGGCAGCAACGGCTCGAGCGCGGCCACGTCCGCCTCGGTGGTGATCAGCCGGAACAGTGGCAGCGCGACCCCGTCCAGGCCCAGGCCCAGCAGGTCGCCGTCGCAGATCGCGTCGAACAGCCGCGACGGCCGCACCGAGCGGCGTAACGCGGGCTCCACCCGCTCCAGGGCCTCGGCGTCCCACTCCTCGACGACGCCGATCACCGGGTTGACGCCGTAGCGGTGGCGGCGGGCGTACGACCAGGCATCGGGGTCGGGCAGGACCGTACGCAGCCAGTAGACGTCCCGCTGCCGCACCACCACCCCGCGATGGCCCGGCGCCAGGCGCAGGGTGGCAACCCTCGGGTCCCTGGCGCCCCGCACCCGCTCGGGATGCGGCGCGCCCGACACGTTCAGCAGGAACCGGCGCAGCGCGACCACGGCGTCCCTGCGCACCGGCTGGGCCAGTGCGCTGAGCTCCCTGGGAAACTCAGGGCCGATCGCGAGCCGCGGCACCGGCTCAGTCCAGCAGTTCGAGCAGGTCGCGGTCCCCGCGCTCGCGGAGCCTGTCGAGCAGGTCGGGCAGAGCGACGGGGCCCGGCATGCCGATGCGGGTGGCGATCACCCTGGCAGCCTGCTCCTTGGTGCCTCCAGGGGCCGTGTACCCGACCAGCCGGAGCGCCTTCGTGATCTTCTCAGCTCCCTGGGCGGCCACCGGCAGATGCCTGGCCCGCAGCACGCCCTCGTCCGACAGCGTCAGGAACAGGTGCCCGCCCTCGCGGGCTCCCACGTCCACCAGCAGCCGCTCGATCGACTCCAGCACGGGCCGGCCGTGCCAGGTCATCGCCAGCTCGCCGGCCGCGCTCCTGACCGTCCTGCTCTCGCCCGGCGACAGCCCCAGGTAGGAGGCGAACCCGGTCGGCAGCGCGCACTCGCCCCCGGCCATCTGCTCGGCCGTCACGTCGATGCGGAGCCACCAGCGGCCGTCCGGCTGACGGAAGCAGCGCCGCGTCTGCGAGACGTCCTTCAGCGGCTGGTACGGCTTGTCCGCCTCGCCGCCGTTCGCCTCGCTCGCCGGCTGAGCCACCGGCGTGAACGCCTGGAACTGCGGCGGCCCCGGCGGCGGCGCCGGCGTCATGTGCACCGGGCCGAACGCCGACTGCACCAGCTCCACCGGCGGCTGCGGGTACGGCTGCTGCTGGCGCGGCCCCTTCCGCCTCGGCAGCGGCTCCGCAGGAGGCTCAGGCACCGGCGGTGGCGGCGGTGGCGGGGGCGCCAGCGTGGTCAGCACCACCTGCCACGCCGGGACCTCCAGCGCCTGGATCTCCACCCGGTGCCAGTCGGCCGCGCCGACCACCTGCTCCTTGGGGGCGTCCGGGCCCAGCGTCCTGACCAGCTCGTCCAGATGCGCCCGGTACGGGGCCGCCTCGTCGCTGGCCAGCCACCGGTCCAGCCGGGCGCGCAGCTCCATCTCCGTGGAGACGATCTCGGCAGGGGGGACGGCGAAGAGCTTGGCGAGCTGGTCCACCGCCGACGGCTCGTCGGTGAACACCCGGTTCTGGGCCACCGCCCAGCTCTTGTCGTCGAGACCGGCGAACGCGGCCTCGATGAGCTGCGGCAGCTCCTGCCCGCCTACCTGGCCCTGCCCGTCCCCCTGCTCGTCCCCCTGATCGTCCTCGTCGTGCTCGTCCCCGTGCTCGTCCTCGGGGGTGAACTCGTAGCCCGCATGTCCCGCGGCCGCCGCCTCGGACCCGGGCTCGACGCCGGACGGAACCTCCGGCTCGCCGTCCGTCTCCTCGTGCTCGGGGAGGGCCTCCGCATGGTGGGCCGCCTCAGCGTCGGGGGCCTCGGCGACGGCGCCGGCCTCGGGGGCGGGCTCGGCGCCGAGCTCGGGCTCCTCCTCGGCGACCGCCTCGGCCGCGTGCACCGCCTCGGCCGCGTGCACCGCCTCGGCCGCGTGCACCGCCTCGGCGTCGGCAGCCTCGTCGGCGTCGGAAGGCTCATCGCCGACGTGCGCCGCCTCGCCGTCGAATGTCTCGCCGTCAGATGTCTCGCCGTCAGATGTCTCGCCGTCAGATGCCTCGGCGTCGGGGACCTCGGCGTGAGGGACCTCGGCGTCGGGGGCCGGCTCCTCGGCGGGGCTCTCCGCGCGAGCCTCCTGCAGCGCGTCCTCGCGGGCCTCCGCCTCTTCGGCGGCCGGCTCGGGGGCGGGCTCGTCGGCGGCGTCCAGCACCGGCTCAGGCTCCGGCTCGGGGGCCGCGTCGATGACCGGCTCGTCGTCGGCGTCCAGGACCCGCTCGGCGCCCTCAGCGGCCTCAGGAGCGGGGGACTCGACGTCCGGCACGGGGAGCGGCGCCACGGCCGGTACGGAGGCCGCAGCCGCGGGCTCACCGGCCTCGTCGGGGACGGGCCTGGCGGGTGCGAGGCGTACCAGGACGGCGGAGAACAGCGTGTTGAGCACCGGCCGCGCCTGGATGAACGGCTGGTCGACCAGCTCGCGGCTGGTCAGCGCCAGCAGCCCGGCCCACGAGCCGGCTCGGTCGAGCGCGATGGCGACGGCGGGCTCGTCGGCCTCCTCGGGGTCCAGCACGTGCAGCGCGGGCAGGACGTCACCGATGGCCGCGGCGGGCCAGTGCTCCAGGGCGATCTCCGTCAGCAGCTCGCCCAGCGACTCGGGGCCGATCGCCGTGAGGACGCGCGGCATGGGCAGGCTGCGCCACCACGCGTCCGGCAGATCCGGCTGCCCGGTGAGTAGCGTGATCGTCGACGCGTCGCTCCACCTCAACGGTGGTACGAGGTCGCTCAGGCAGAAGTTCATCCCGTTCCGTTCACCAGCCCCTCACGCCGCCGCAGCGGTGCAGCCATAATCTCGCCGCCCACGGAACAGACCATAGTCCGGCAAAACAGCCCTACGCATCATGCTCTACGCATCAACGCCGAACAGCGGCAAAGCGTAGACGCACGTAGTCGGCCATCCAGCCAGTCTCCCTGCGGAGTGCGGGGGCCGCCAGTTCGTTCACGCGCCGGAGCAGGGGCTCCACGATGGTGGGGGGAAGCCCTTCGAGCACCGACGCGGCGAATGTGCGGACCCAGTCGGCGGCGCCGCCGGGGCACTCGTCGAGGGGTGTGGGCCGGTCGAAGTATTCCAGCAGCCTGACGACGAACCCCTCTTGCTCGAGGCGGTGCGCGTACTCGGCAGGCGTGGGAAAGTACCACGGCAGCTCGGGTTCGCGCAGGCCGTATTCGCGCCAGGCGGTCAGCATCGCGGCGGTCAGCTCGGCGCAGTTGCCAGCGCCGCCCATCTCCGCGACGAAACGTCCGCCAGGCGTGAGCGCCTCGCGGACGTTGGCGATGACGGCGCGGGGGTCGCGGTTCATCCAGTGCAGCGCGGCGTTGGAGAAGACCGCGTCGTACTTGTCCACGACGGTGAAGTCGTGCCCGTCGCCGATGATGAAGTTGATGCCCGGATACTGCGCCAGCGCCTTCTCGATCATCGCGGGGGAGCCGTCGATGCCGAGCACGTCGGCGCCCCTGAAGGCGATCTGGGCGGTCAGCACCCCGGTGCCGCAGCCCAGGTCGAGCACGCGCTCGCCGGGCCGCGGATCGAGCAGGTCGACCAGTGGCGCGCCCTGCGTGGAGACGTAGCCGAAGCTGCTGTCGTAGGCGCGACTGTTCCACCGCTCCAAGCTCGGTGTGTCGTATCGCAAGACGATCAGCTCACATTCGATCAGACATCGGGCCCCCGTGGCCGTGCTGTCCGTTCACTTTAGAGCCTGATTGTCCCTACGACATATCAAGTCACATGGGACTCATCCCACACTCTTCGTCCATTCCCGCTTGAGATACGCCTTCGCCGCATCTGCCTGCGGAATCGTCATGAGCACCGGCGGACCGGGCGCCTTCGGCAGTTTCTGGGCCTGCTCGGTGTCGAGCGTGCCCTTCATCAGCATCGCCTCGCCGCGCGCCGGGCGGGCGTAGCCCTTCTGGAGCAGGTTCTGGCCCTCGTCGGAGAACAGGAACTCCTGCCACAGCCGGGCCGCGGCGGGATGCGGCGCCGCCTTGTTGACGGCCTGCACGTGGTAGCCGCCGAGCGCGGCGCCCTTGGGGATGGTCACCTTCCACGCGTCGGCCTGCTCCGCGCTGCGCGCGGCGTTGAGGTGGTCCCAGGCGACGACCACGTTGGCCTTGGCCACGTCGGTCAGCCGGCCGGCCTGCTTGAGCTTGGCGAACAGCTCCACGCCCTGCTCGGGCCGCGGCGCCCCCGAGCTCATGGACGCGGCCATCACCCCGCCGAACGCCGACGAGGAGCGCAGCGGGTCGCCGTCGAGCGCGACGCGGTAGCCGGGCTTGAGCAGGTCGGCGAAGGAGGCGGGCGCCTTGACCGCGCGCGGGTCGTAGCCGATCGACATGTAACCGCCGTAGGCGGCGTACCAGGCGCCGGACGGGTCCTTGACGTGGTCGGGCAGATCCTGCCACCCCTGCACCTTGTACGGCGCGAACTTGGCGGCACCGTAGACCGCCATGTCCATGGTCAGGTCGAAGACGTCGGGCTTGAGCTGGGTGGCGACGTCGAGCTCGCGCTTGCTGCTGGCGGCGGGCTCGAGTTCGTTGATCTTGATGTCGTACTTGTCGGCGAAGGTGTCGATGATCTCGCCGAAGTTCACCCATTCGCGGGGCAGGGCGATGACGTTGAGCTCGCCCTCCTGCTGGGCGGCCTCGACGAGCCGCTCCATGGTGCCGAAGCCCGACTTGAGCGAGCTGGCCTTGGCGTTGACGGGCGGCAGGTTCTCGGTCTCGGTGGAGGCGGTGTCGGTGGACGACGCGCCGCATCCGGCGCTGGCGAGGATGGCTGCTGCGGCGGCGCAGGTACGTACGGTCACAGATTGAATACTTACCGCTGCATCCTCCCAGGTCGAGGAGGCGCGGCCGGTACGACCTTCGCGGCCACCAGCGTCTCCTCGGGGATCTCCACCTCCGTGCCATCCCTTTTGCGGATCTTGAGAGTTCCGTCCGCCCACGACACGAGGATGCCCACCGTGTCCCGAAACCCGCCAGGCACGCGCCTTCGGGTAGTGATCCGGGCGCCTATATCCTGACTTGTGATGGCGATGACGAGGCGTGCGGCCACGAGTTTGCCACCCTCCGTTTCGGCCAGCGAGCAAGCACGGCAATACTAGGGCGTAGCAAACCGCGGTCAGAGTCATGCCATGGTGCGGAGAAGAAGGAGCTCGAGGTGACCTACGTCATCGCGCAGCCTTGCGTGGACGTCCTGGACAAGGCGTGCATCGAGGAGTGCCCCGTCGATTGCATCTACGAGGGCGAGCGCATGCTTTACATCCACCCCGACGAGTGCGTGGACTGCGGCGCGTGCGAGCCAGTGTGCCCCGTCGAGGCGATTTTCTATGAGGACGACCTTCCCGAGCAGTGGAAGGACTACTACAAGGCGAACGTGGACTTCTTCGAGGACCTGGGCTCGCCCGGTGGCGCCTCGAAGGTGGGCAAGATCGAGAAGGATCACCCGGTGGTGGCCGCCCTGCCGCCGCAGGGCGAGGATCACTGACGATCGTCTGCCCGACGTGCACGGGCGCATCCCGCGGGATGCGCCCCGTACGCGCGCGCCCTAGCGACAGCCTGCAACACCCTGGAGAACCGTGAACAACCTGCCCGACTTCCCCTGGGACCGGCTGGAGCCCTACAAGGAGCGCGCGCTGGCACACCCCGACGGCATCGTCGACCTGTCGGTCGGCACACCCGTCGACTCCGTGCCACAAGTCGTCCAGGACGCGCTCACCGGGGCCGCCGACAGCCCCGGCTACCCGCTCACCCACGGCACCAAGGCGCTGCGCGAGGCCGCGGCCGGGTGGCTGGCGCGCCGCCACGGCGTCACCGTCGACCAGCGCGACGTGCTGCCGCTGATCGGCTCCAAGGAGTTCGTCGCCTGGCTGCCCACCTACCTGGGGGCGCGCAGGGTCGTCTTCCCCGAGCTGGCCTACCCCACCTACGACGTGGGCGCCAGGCTCGCGGGCGCCACGGGCACCGCATCCGACAGCACGCTCGCGCTCGGCCCGGAGAAGGTCGACCTCATCTGGGTCAACTCGCCGGGCAACCCCACGGGCCGGGTGCTGCCAGCCGAGCACCTGCGCAAGGTCGTCGCCTGGGCCCGCGAGCGCGGCGCGATCGTGGCCTCCGACGAGTGCTACATCGAGCTCGGCTGGGAAGAACGGCCGGTCTCGATCCTGCACCCCGACGTCTGCGGCGGCTCCCACGAGGGGCTGCTCGCCGTCCACTCGCTCTCCAAGCGCTCCAACCTGGCGGGCTATCGCGCCGGGTTCGTGACCGGCGACCCCGCCCTGGTCAAGCGGCTGCTGGAGATCCGCAAGCACGCCGGCATGCTGATGCCGCAGCCCGTACAGGCCGCGATGACGGTCGCGCTCGGCGACGATCAGCACGCCGACCTGCAGCGCGAGCGCTACGCCGGGCGCCGGGCGCTGCTGCGGCCCGCGCTGGAGAAGGCCGGCTGGAGCATCGACCACTCGACCGCCGGGCTGTACTTCTGGGCCACCAACGGCCAGAGCGCCTGGGATCAGGTTGGCAAGCTTTCCGAAATCGGGATTTTGGTCGCTCCTGGCGAATTCTACGGATCGGCAGGTGGGCGGCACATCCGCGTGGCGCTCACGGCGACCGATGAGCGGATCGGTGCGGCGGTGCGCCGCCTCCAGTAGGATCACCCGGCAAAGCCCCGGCGGAGCCGGGTTCGCGCGCATAAATTGATAAGGGCTTATGCCGAGGCAGACCGCGAGTGGAGCGAGCTGATCGATGAGCGTGACCTCCATGGTCGTTCTCGGGCTGAGCATCGCCACCGTCCTGCTGCTGCTGGGTGCCTTCTGGGCCACCCTGCGGCAAGACAGGAAGGGTCGCTCCAGCGCCGCACCGGCCGAGGTCGCCTCCGTCGAGGCCCCGCTGGCGGCGCCGGTCAGCGCCCCCGGCCGTGCCGGCACCGACTACACCGACCCTCGCACGATCCAGGTCGGCGACCGGATCGAGGTGCACGGGTCACCCGCGCGCGTGCTCGGCGCCATGCACGTCTCCTGGCAGGGCCAGCAGTGGGTGGAGTTCCTGCTGCGCGACGGCTCACGGCGGCTGCAGTGGCTCTCGGTCGAGGTGCGTCCCGGCAGCCCGCCCCATCTTGAGGTGCAGCTCTGGAACGATGTGCCGACCCAGGGCATGGTCCCCGCCAAGAGCATGCTGATCATGGAGGGCGTGGAGTTCTTCCCCATCGAGCGGGGCACGGCCGCGTTCAGGAGCGAGGGCGACACCGGCAACCCCGATCGCGGGCTGCTCGACTTCGCCGACTACCGTGCCTCCGACGGGCGGCTGCTGTCGTTCGAGCGCATCCAGGGCCGCTCGTGGACCGCCGCCTACGCCCAGCCGCTGCCGCCCGGCTCGATCTCGATCGTCCGCCGCGCCTCCTGACCGCTCACGCCAGCTCCACGCGGCGGGCGCCCGCCGCGCCGCCCCGCTGCCAGCCGTCGGCCTCGATGTCGTTGAGCCAGGTGGCGCCGTTGTAGCCGACCTTGGTGAGCGCGTACTTCTCGGCGTGCGCCACCGACCAGGCCGCCATCAGCCAGCCGCGCCGCTTCGTGGTGATCGCGGTGCTGCCGAGCGCCTTGGCGAGCTGCTTGCGCGCGGCGTCGGTGCGGGGCTTCGGCGCCGGGGTCTGCTTCGCCGGATACCAGCAGTGCACGGCCTGCGGCACCCGGCCGGTGAAGGCGGCGGCCAGGATCTTCGCGTCGCCCTCGTGCGGCGCGTACGCGTAGCCGCCCGCCGACCGCTGCACCGCCTGCGCCGCGTCGGCCAGCGGGATCTTCCGGTAGTTCTTCACCTTGACCAGCTCGGCGAAGAACTTGTTCGTGGCGTAGACCGGGTCCATCAGCTGCTTCTTCGAGCCCCAGCCCTGCGAGGGACGCTGCTGGAACACGCCCAGCGAGTCGCGGTCGCCGTAGGTGAGGTTGAGCAGCTTCGACTCCTGCAGCGCGGTCGCGTACGCGATGACCACCGCCCGCTCGGGCAGCCTGCGCCGCGCCGCCACGGCCGCGATCGTCGCGGAGATCTGCGCCTGCTCGGGATCGAGGGTCAGCACCCCCTCAGGCGTCTTGACCACGCAGAACGGATCTTCCTGGACCGCCAGCCGCGGCGTGCGCTTCAGCAGGTGGTAGAGGCCGAAGGACACGCCGACGGCCAGCACGACGACGATGATCGCGATGGTGATGACAGCACGGGAGAAGCGCGGGCGCACGCTGAGAAACCTACCCGGCCGGATAAGCTCCCAGGCCATGAGCAACGTGCGTACGTCGTCACCGCTGCCCGCCGTGGTGGACGAGCTGTGGGAGCGCAGGGCGGAGCTGACACCCGCCGACGCCGAGGCCCGGCATCTCGTGGTGGGCGCGGTCGATCTGCTCGACAAGGGCGAGGCCAGGGTCGCGCGGGTGGTGGACGACGAGGTCGTGGTGGACGAGCGGGCCAAACGCGCGATCCTGCTCAGCTTCAAGGTGCTCGGCATGACGCGCTCGCAGGTGGGCGACTTCCACCACCACGACCGGCATCCGCTCAAGAGCTCGCTGGAGGGCGTGCGGGTGGTGCCGGGCGCGATCGCCCGATGGGGCTCCTACCTCGCGCCGGGCGTGGTGCTGATGCCGTCGTTCACGAACATCGGCGCGTACGTCGACGCCGGCACCATGGTCGACACATGGGCCACGGTCGGCTCGTGCGCCCAGATCGGCAGGAACGTCCACCTGTCGGGCGGCGTCGGCATCGGCGGCGTGCTGGAGCCGCCGAACGCGGTGCCGGTGGTCGTCGAGGACGGCGCGCTCATCGGCAGCCGGGCGATGATCGTCGAGGGCGCCAGGGTGGGCGAGGGCGCGGTCGTCGGCGCGGGAACGATCCTTTCCGCGTCGATCCCGGTCATCGACGTCGAGACCGGCGAGGAGCTGGCCCGCGGCGCGATCCCGCCGTGGTGCGTGGCGGTGAGCGGCACGCGGCAGAAGGAGTTCCCCGGCGGCACGTTCGGCCTGCCGTGCGTGCTGGTGCTCAAGCGCCTCGAGCCGGGGAGCAGGCACGACAAGGCGGCGCTCAACGAGGTGCTGCGCGAACACGGAGTGAACACCTGATGCTTGACCTGACCCAGGACGTACGCGACCTGACCGCCGCGATCGTGGACATCGAGTCCGTCAGCGGCGGCGAGAAGGCGCTGGCCGACGAGGTCGAGCGGGCACTGGCCGCGCTGCCGCACCTCAAGGTGACCCGGTCGGGCGAGACGGTCGTGGCACGCACCGAGCAGGGCCGCTCCGAGCGGGTGCTGATCGCGGGCCACCTCGACACCGTCCCCGTCGCCGGCAACCTGCCCAGCCGGGTGGAGGGCGACCTGCTCTACGGCTGCGGCACCACCGACATGAAGGCGGGCGTGGCCGTCGCGCTCAAGCTGGCCGCCGCCCTGCCCGCGCCCGGCCGCGACGTCACCTACGTCTTCTACGACTGCGAGGAGGTCGAGGCCGAGCGCAACGGCCTGACCAGGGTCGCGCGCGAGCACCCCGACTGGCTGGCGGCCGACTTCGCGGTGCTGATGGAGCCCACCGACGGCGTCATCGAGGGCGGCTGCCAGGGCACGCTGCGCGCCGACGTCACGGTGGCGGGCAAGCGGGCGCACAGCGCGCGCTCGTGGTTCGGGGTCAACGCCATCCACGGCATCGAGCCGGTGCTGGCCAGGCTCAACGCGTACGAGCCGCGCCGGCCGGTGGTCGACGGGCTCGAATACCACGAAGGGCTCAACGCGGTGGGCGTGCGCGGCGGCGTGGCCGGCAACGTCATCCCCGACCTGTGCGTGGTGAGCGTCAACTACCGCTTCGCGCCCGACCTGTCGATCGAGGAGGCGGAGCAGCACGTACGCGAGGTCTTCGACGGTTTCGCGGTGAGCCTGACGGACGCGGCGCCGGCCGCCCGTCCCGGGCTCACGCACCCGGTGGCGGCGGCCTTCACGGCGGCGGTCGGCGGCACCCCGCGCGCCAAGCTGGGCTGGACCGACGTGGCCCGCTTCTCCGCGCTCGGCGTCCCGGCCGTCAACTACGGCCCTGGGGACCCGAACCTGGCACACCAGCAGGGCGAGTACGTGTCGCTGCAGAAGATCGTGGAGAGCGAGCGGGCGATGCTCGACTGGCTGTCCGCCTAGAAGGGGCCCACACATGAAAGTGGCCTTCCTCGCCGGCCATTTGGCGGGGAAGACCACTTTCAGTCCCGAGCAGCACCCTCGCCGATTAGACGCGGGGGAGCCGAAATCTGGTTCCCTGCTTCTTCCAAGTTTTTTCAGAACGGTTTCTCACCCCCGCCACCTGCGGTTACGCCTGCGGCATGCACGCTGGAGACCTCCAGGGGGCAGTGACGCGGTTCCTGGAACCGGCCACGTGCGAGAAGGACTAGCGTGATCCGCATGGAAAAGATCCGTCGAGAACGCCGACAGGGCCAGGCTTTCGTCCGCGGCAGCCTCGTCCCCAGCTCCACCCACGACCAGCGGCTGCTGGCCCGTCAGGGGCCGTCCGACTGGGTGCACATGGACCCGTGGCGGGTCCTGCGCATCCAGGCGGAGTTCGTGGAGGGCTTCGGCCAGCTCGCCGAGCTGCCCCCGGCCGTCACGGTCTTCGGCTCGGCCCGCACCGCCCCCGACTCGCCCGAATACGCGCTGGGCCGCACGCTCGGCCGCAAGCTGGCCGAGGCCGGCTACGCGGTGATCACCGGTGGCGGGCCCGGCGTCATGGAGTCGGCCAACCGGGGCGCGAGCGAGGTCGACGGCGCGGTGTCCGTGGGGCTCGGCATCGAGCTGCCCTTCGAGCAGCGCATGAACGACTACGTCGATCTCGGCATCGAGTTCCGCTACTTCTTCGTCCGCAAGACGATGTTCGTCAAATACTCCTGCGGCTTCATCACGCTGCCCGGCGGCTTCGGCACGCTCGACGAGCTGTTCGAGGCGCTCACGCTGGTGCAGACCCGCAAGGTCACCTCCTTCCCCGTGGTGCTGCTCGGCAGCGAGTTCTGGGGCGGGCTGATCGACTGGATCAAGGGCACGCTGCTGGGCACCGGCAAGATCGCCGCCCAGGACCTCGAGCTGATCACCGTCACCGACGACCCCGACGAGGCGGTCCGCATCATCGTCGAGTCCGACCGGGCCCGCTCCCGGCAGCGCCAGGAGGAGATCGAGGCGACATCGGTCCAGACGGCGGAGCCCCAATAAGCTCTTTCAGCGTGAACATCTGCGTCTACTGCGCCTCCAGCCTGACCATCGACGCCAAATACATCGACCTGGCCGCCCAGGTGGGCACCGAGCTGGCCCGGCGGGGTCACACGCTGGTGAGCGGCGGTGGGTCGGTGTCCTGCATGGGCGCCGTCACCTCGGCCGCCCGCGCCGCGGGCGGCCGGACGGTCGGCGTGATCCCGCAGGTCCTGGTCGACATGGAGGTGGCCGACGAGGAGTCGGACGAGCTGGTCGTGACCGACGGCATGCGCGAGCGCAAGGGCGTCATGGACGACCGCTCCGACGCGTTCCTGGTGCTGCCGGGCGGCATCGGCACGCTGGAGGAGCTGTTCGAGATCTGGAGCGCGCGGGTGCTCGGCATCCACGACCGCCCGCTGGTGCTGCTCGACCCCTTCGGCCTGTACGACCCGCTGAAGACGCTCGTCGAGCGCATGTACGACGAGGGCTTCACCCGTCCCGACGTCTTCGACGCCATCTCCTGGACCTCGACGGTCGAGGAGGCGTTCGCCCACCTGGAGGCGCGTACGCAACCGGTCAGGCCGAGCGTCGCCGAGCTGGGCGAGGCCGCCGGCTGACCGGCTTTCCCGCCGCCCGGAGACGCACCGGTCGCGGCATGTGCGGGACCTCGTGCCCCGATGCTATGAGTACGATGCCAATGTGCTGGTCATACTCGCCATCGCCGCCATCGCGATCCTGGTCTGCGTGGTCCTGGTCTCCCTGGGCAAGGGCGGTGAGCTGACCGAGTTCCCGCCCGATGTGCCGCCGCTCGACCTCCCTGAGGCGGGGCAGCTCTCGGCGGTCGACTTCATGGCGCTCCACCTGCCGGTCAACCTGGTCGGCTATCACACGCAGAGCGTCGATGAGACGCTGCGCCGCGCCGCGACGGCGATCAGCGCGCGTGACACCCGCATCGCCGTGCTGGAGCAGCGGGTCTCCGAGCTGCTGTCCAACCGGCTGTACGCGCGGCAGGAGGTCTACGCCGCGCCCGGTTCCGGCCCGCGCACCGAGCACGAGCCCGAGGCTCCCGCCGAGTCCCGCGCGCTGTCGGAGTCGGGCGACCCGGTGACCTCCAGCGGCGCCTCGGTGTCGTGGGACGGCGAGGCCGGCCTGACCAGCCCGCCCGAGGACCCGGAGTGGCGGCTGCCCGAGGCTGAGAAGGAGCCCGAGGACACGGCCGGCGAAGAGAAGGCCGAGAAGGCCGGAGCAGCAGACAAGGCCGACGAGAAGGACGCCGAGAAGGACGCTGAGGAGCAGGAAGACTCCTCCGCGCGGGCCTCGCTCAACGGCCAGGAGGATGAGCAGCGCAAGTGACAGCGCACGTAACAGAGCCGATCCGCTGCACCTGGGCCGGCATGTCCGACCCGATGTACCTCGCCTACCACGACAAGGAGTGGGGCCGCCCGCTCAAGGGCGACGACGCGGTCTTCGAGCGGGTCTCGCTCGAGGCGTTCCAGTCGGGGTTGTCGTGGCTGACGATCCTGCGCAAGCGGGAGAACTTCCGCGCCGCGTTCGACGGCTTCTCCATCGCGAAGGTGGCCGCGTACACGGAAGAAGACGTCGAGCGGCTGCTCGGCGACGCCGGCATCATCCGCAACCGCGCCAAGATCGAGGCGGCCGTCGCCAACGCCAGGGCCGCGCTCGACCTGCCCGGCGGCCTGTCGGAGCTGGTGTGGCGGCACGCCGATCCCGACGCGCCCGTGCCGCGCACGATGGCCGACGTGCCGGCCGTCACGCCCGGCTCCAAGGCGCTGGCCAAGGAGCTCAAGAGACACGGCTTCAGGTTCGTCGGCCCGACCACCGCCTACGCGCTCATGCAGGCGATCGGGCTGGTCAACGATCATCTCGAGGACTGCGTCGCGCGTACGTGGTGAGCTCCGCCGCGTGACTGCGCCCGAGCGACCCGCCGAGCGCCGGTATGCGCGGGCGGGTGCATCGGCGCTGATCTTGCGGCGTTCGGCAGCAGGCCGCAGGTGTAGGAGGCGTCCTCGGGGTCGGCGCCGTGGTCCCAGCCAGATGCGGAGGTAGGGGCGCGTGACGGGCTCGAAGGCGCCCGCCGCCTGGTCTCGGGCACGATCGCGTGCTCCAGGTAGGGACGCGGGCAACGCTCGATCCAGCCCTTGGCCGGCGCGCGGAACCCGCCGTCCCGGGTCCGTGATCGTCCAGGGAGAGCCGTGCAGCAGCGCCAGGGTCTCCGACGCCGCGATGAGCAGTGAGAGGCCGTAGGAGCCCGTGTAGGCCACGCGGCCGTGCTGGACGAACCCGGCCACCCTTCGAGCGGCGGATCGGCCCACAGCCGCCCCGGCGCCATCCCCGCCAGCCACTCGCCGGACCGCTCGCTCAGCGCGGCCGGCGGCCGGGCGTGGACCGGGTCACCGGCGTCCGGCTCGCCGCCGGTCAGCGGTTCCAGGGCGGTCGCGCGGAGAGCGTCGAAGTGGTCGGGTGCGTGCGTGATGTCCGGCTTCCCCGAGGGGAGGTCACTCCGCGTTGAACGTCGGCTGCTCCTTGGCGAGGAAGGCGCGGGTGGCGTTGAGGTGGTCCTGGGTGGCGACGCACTGGTCCTGGAGGTCGGCCTCCATGGCGAGCGAGTCGGCCAGCGCGTGGGTGGCGGCGTAGGCCAGCGCCCGCTTGGTGGCGCCGTAGGCCAGCGTGGGGCCCTGCGCGAGACGTACGGCGAGGTCGGTGGCGGTCTTCAAGACGTCCTCCGCCGGCACCACGCGGGTCACCAGCCCGAGCTCCAGGGCGCGGGCCGCGTCGAGCGGCTCGCCCAGCAGCATCAGCTCGGCCGCGTGCCCCTGGCCCACCAGGCGCTGCAACGTCCACGACGCGCCCGAGTCGGGCGCGAGCCCGATCCCCGCGAACGCCAGCGCGAACTTCGCCCGCTCCGACGCCACCCGCAGGTCGCACGCGAACGCCAGCGACGCGCCCGCGCCCGCCGCCACCCCGTTGACGGCGGCCACCACCGGCTTGGGCATCGTGCTGATCAGCTCGACGATCGGGTTGTAGTGGGCCCGCACGGTGTTGGCCAGCCCGCGCCCCGCCTCCAGGTTGTCGGCGTGCTCACGCAGGTCCTGGCCCGCGCAGAAGGCCCGGCCCGAGCCGGTCAGCAGCACCGCGCGCACCCCGCGGTCGTGCGCGGCCCTGCGCAGCGCGTCGTGCAGCGCCTGCTTGGTCTCGGCGGTCAGCGAGTTCATCGCCTCGGGCCGGTCGAGCGTGATGGTGGCGACGGCGTCGGCCACGTCATAGCGGATCACAGCAACTCCCTGTCGACGAACGCGGCGGCTGCGGGCAGCAGCCTGGCGGCCTCCTGCTCGAAGAAGGCCCGTGCCTTCTCGCCCGGCCAGCCCGCGGGCAGCAGCTCGGGCGGCAGGCCGGGATCGCGGAACAGGAAGTTGCGCCACCCGTGCACCAGCCGGCTCCGCGTCGCGAACACCCGGTCGGGCGGCGCCTCCTCCGGCAGCGTGCTGATCAGCGTGACAGCCTCGGCCAGCCAGTGCTCGTACGCCTCGCCGATGGCGTCCAGATCCCATGCCCTGGCCACCAGCTCGCGCGGGTCGCCCTCCAGCGCCGCGTCGAACCTGTCGGCCCGCACCCCTTCGCCCTCCAGCAGGTTGTCCAGCTCGATCGAGGAGCGCGGGCCGATCCACGTCGTCTCCGACAGCGAGGCGTAGCCGAGGAACGTCAGGTCCGCCTTCAGCCGCTCTCTGCGCTGCCGTTCCTTGACCGGCTCGAAGACGATCAGGTGCCAGCGGCCGTGCCAGGTCAGCGTTCCGGCTCGGTAAATTCTCAGCGCCGCCTCGTCCAGCCGCCTGACGCACTTCGGCGTCAGCCCGTAGCCCGCGCCCTGTGGCAGCCGCACCGGCTGGAGCCAGCCCTGTCGCACCATTCTCGAAACCGCCGTACGTACGGCGGGAGCGGCTATTTCCAGGGGTTTCATGAGGCGCACGAGAGCGGCGACGGACGCCTGTCCGCCGCGTGAACGCAGGTGGTCACCGTAGAGGTCGAACAGAGCGGCGCGAGCGTGCACGAAGTCCAGTTTGGACGTCATCGCCTGCCGCGACAACGCATTCTGGGAGGAGATCGTTACCCATGAGCGCTCTCGATGCGGGAGAATAGGACATCACAGAAGACGTGAATGCGCCGACCACCCCCTCGGGAGGTCGGAAATCGCGGGCCGCGGGAGCCCAAGGCAGGAAGGGATGCACGCATGGCGGCGATGAAGCCGCGGACCGGCGATGGTCCGCTCGAGGTCACCAAGGAAGGGCGCGGCATTGTCATGCGGGTCCCCCTGGAGGGTGGCGGCCGGCTCGTCGTGGAGATCTCCGCCGACGAGGCCAAGGCGCTCGGCGAGGCGTTGAAGAACGTCGTCGGCTGAGCGCTCCCCGGAGATCACTTTGTTCCACGACCCTGGCGTACCCACGACGCCAGGGTCGCTGACGTTTGAGGAGTAGTTCGTGCCCATTGAGACCACTACGTCGGTGGTCACCGAGGTTCCCGACGACGCCGAGTTGCTGGCCGTCCCCTATGACTCCGACCTCAGCCCCTCGGTCGAGCTGCCGCTGCCGGCCGCCGGCCTGCTCGCCCACTACGACGCCAAGGGCGAGGCGGGCGAGATCGTCGAGGTGCCGGTGGCTCGGTCCGGCGGAGTGGGCCGGGTCCTGCTGTACGGCGTCGGCGACGGCTCCCCGCGCGCCCTGCGCACCGCCGCCGCCGCGCTGACCAGGAAGGCCAAGGGCAGGGACACGCTGACCGTGGTGCCGCCCGCTGGTGACCTGACGCCGTTCGCCGAGGCGGCGCTGCTGGCGGCGTACACGTTCAGGATCGGCAAGGCCGGCAAGAAGCCGGTCGGCACGCTGGTGTTCGCCGGGGCCGACGAGGGCCAGGTGCGGCGCGCCGAGACCGTCGCGCGGGCCGTCGCGTTCGCCCGCGACCTCGCCAACACGCCGTCCTCGGTGAAGAACCCCGCCTGGCTCGCCGAGCAGGCCCAGGAGAGCGGCGTGCCGGTCGAGGTCTGGGACGAGGAGCGGCTGAAGGCCGACGGGTTCGGCGGCATCCTCGCCGTCGGGCAGGGCTCGGCCAGCCCGCCCCGGCTCATCAAGCTCACCTACACCCCCGACGAGCCGGTCGAGCGGCACGTCGTGCTGGTGGGCAAGGGCATCACGTTCGACTCGGGCGGGCTGTCGCTCAAGCCGACCGACAACATGAAGACCCAGAAGACCGACATGGCGGGCGGCGCGGTCGTCATCGCGGTGCTCAAGGCGCTGGCCGAGCTCAAGGCCCCCGTACGCGTGACCGGTCTGGTCGCCGCCGCCGAGAACATGCCGTCCGGCACCGCCCAGCGGCCCAGCGACGTGATCAAGCACTACGGCGGCCGTACGGTCGAGGTGCTCAACACCGACGCCGAGGGCCGGCTCGTGCTGGCCGACGCGCTCGCCTACGCCGACGCCGTGCTCGACCCCGACGAGGTGATCGACATCGCCACGCTCACCGGGGCCATCACGGTCGCGCTCGGCCGCCACTACGGCGCCGTCTACTCCTCCGACGACACGCTGGCCGAGCGGCTCGTCTCCGCGGGCCGGGCGGCCGACGACAAGCTGTGGCGGATGCCGCTGGTCGAGGACTACGCGCCCGCGCTCAGGTCGCCGATCGCCGACCTCGCCAACGTCGAGTCCGGCTCCACCTACGGCGGCGGGTCGATCACGGCGGCGCTGTTCCTGCGGGAGTTCGCGGGCAAGCGGCCGTGGGCGCACCTCGACGTCGCCGGCGTCGGGCGCAGCACCGTGGACGAGGGCACGCTCACCAAGGGCGCCACGGGCTTCGGCGTCCGCCTCCTGGTGGAGTGGCTCACCAAGGGCTGACCGCTGCCCCCACCGGCCCCCGCGTGGGGTCGGTGGGTCAGCCGGAGATCTTCACCGCGGCCAGCAGGCCGTCGCCGAGCGGCATGAGCACCGAACGCAGCCGCTCGTCCGACTGCACCAGCTTGCCGACCTCGCGCAGCGCCACCGTGTCGGTGTCGCGCTGCGTCGGGTCGGCCACGCGGTGGTGCCACAACATGTTGTCGAACGCCACGATGCCGCCCACGCGCAGCAGCCGGACCGCCTCGGCGAGATAGTCGGCGTATTCCTGCTTGGCGCCGTCGGCGAACACCATGTCATAGCCGCCGTCCGACAAACGCGGCAGCACGTCGAGCGCGCGGCCCGAGATGAGCCGCACCCTGCTGCCGGAGAACCCGGCCTCCGTGAACGCCTGCCGGGCCAGCCGCTGATGCTCGGGCTCCACGTCGACGCTCGTCAATGTGCCGTCCGTACGCATGCCGCGCAGCAGCCACAATCCCGACACGCCGCAACCCGTGCCGATCTCGACCACCGACTTGGCGTTGACGACGGTCGTGAGAAAGCACAGGGCGGCGCCGCCGCCGGGAAGGATGGGTGTGGCACCCATCTCCAGCCCGCGCTGCCGCGCCGCGTGCAGGATCTCATCCTCATGATGGAACTGCTCCGCATAGGCCAGAGTGGCCTCCACCGGAGTGGTCATCGGCCTCCTCCCCCCACTTTCGTGCGATTGGTCGCGAGGTATACGCGTGATTGGCACCGATCGCAGCCTAGGGGAGACACGCCGGGACGGGAACTCAGGAGGGTCCCGAGGCGTTGCAGGTTTAAACGGGCTTTGCCGGTCCGGAAGGCAGGCAGTGCGCACGAAGGGACGAAACCAGGCACTATGGCGGTAGCGGTGGTCCCAGAGAGAGGAGTTCTGGTGGACGAGAGCGACCACCAGACCGATGCTCCGGTGTCGTCCGACTGGACGCCTCCCAGCTGGGAGGAAGTGGTGCGGACTCACTCCGCACGCGTGTATCGGCTGGCGTACCGGCTGACCGGCAATGTCCATGACGCCGAAGACCTCACGCAGGAGGTCTTCGTCAGGGTCTTCAGGTCGCTGTCGAGTTACACCCCCGGCACGTTCGAGGGGTGGCTGCACCGGATCACGACCAACCTGTTCCTCGACATGGCGCGGCGCAAGCAGCGCATCAGGTTCGAGGGGCTGGCCGACGACGCCGCCGAGCGGCTGCGCGGTCGTGAGCCGTCCCCGGCGCAGGCGTTCGACGACGCCCACCTGGAGCCCGACATCCAAGCCGCCCTCGACGCGCTCGCCCCCGAGTTCCGGGCCGCGATCGTGCTGTGTGACATCGAGGGCCTGTCCTACGAGGAGATCGCGGCCACGCTCGGCGTCAAGCTGGGTACGGTCCGAAGCCGTATTCACCGTGGCCGGGCGCAGTTGCGGGAGGCTCTCGACCATCGAGCCCCCCGTAATTCTCAACTCCCCCCGACCGTGATCCGTGGGGAGGAAATCTGACATGGCTCATCTGGGAGAACGCGCATCCGCGCTCGTCGACGGAGAGCTCAGCCACACCGAGCGCGAGCGTGCGCTGGCTCATCTGACTTTCTGTGCTGACTGTCGTCGCGAGGTCGAGTCGGTGCGGGCGCTCAAGTCCCGTCTGCGCTCGCTCGAGACGCCGGCGATGCCGGCCGACCTGACGATGTCCCTGCTCCGCATGGCGGAGCCGGGCGGGCCGTTGCCGCCGAGGGAGCGCCCTTTCCCCACGCGTACGTTCGGGGGAGTGCCCATTCCGGGGCCGCACACCATCGCGCCGCTCGACAACCGGCCGCGCCGCGACGCCGGTGGCGGGGCTTCGGGGCCTGGCCGTGGCAGTAGGCGGCGCAACACCTATGTCGCGGTCGGCGTGGTCTCGGCGGCCGTGGCGCTCGGCACCTTCTTCGCCGTGAGCGGAGTCGGGCAGAACAACCCGGCTCCGCCTGTTGAACTGTTCCAGCAGCAGGCCCGTACTACGCCTACGAACGCCCCCGCTACTGCCACACCCTGACCTCGGCAATGCCGGGGGCAAGCGGTTGGCGTAGTCGGCGGCGGAGCGGGCATACGATCTGGGTTCGGGAATTGTCACAGGCAAGTCCTGACAAAAGCTTTAGATCACTCGTATGCCGCAAGAGCCCGGATTTGCGGTGGCCGAGCCAAGGAGTGGTGAGACTTAGATGACCGACGAGACGCGGTCCGCAGAAGGACGCACACCGTCGGACTCCCCCGAGCCACAGGGGCGGCCTGACTTCCTGCCCGCGGACGACCGGTCCGAGCAGCGGTCGGAGCCGCCCGCATCCTTCGGCTCGTCGTGGGGCGATCCGTCAGGCCGCCCCGGGGGCTCCGGCTCGCCGCCGTACGGCGGGGCAGGGCCGCAGGGCACGGGGTCGCTGGGCACGGGGTCGCAGTACGGCGCGCCGTCGTTCGGCCCCCCGGACCGTTCCCACGAAGGCCCTGCCTACGGCCGCCCTGACGCCGGCTCCCGCTCCTACGACGGCCCCGTCTACGGACGGCCCGACGCGGAGACCCGCTCCCACGAAGGCCCCTCCTTCGGCCCGCCCGACTCTTCCGGGCCCTCCTCTGGCCCGTCTTTCGGCCGATCCGACTCTTCCGGGCCGTCCTTCGGCCCGCCGGACTCCTCCGGCCCTTCCAGCGGCCCCTCTTTCGGGCCGCCCGACTCCTCCGGCCCCTCCTCCGGCCCCTCCTTCGGGCCGCCCGGTTCCGGTGGGCCAGGTGGGCCATCCTCTGGGCCGTCCTTCGGGCCGCCCAACGGGGACACGCGGGCCTATGACGGCCCGTTCTTCGGCTCACCCGACGGGGGCGCCCGCTCGTACGAGGGGCCGCCGTTCGGGTCGTCCGGCGAAGGCCCGGGCTACGGGAGACCGCGCGGCGGTGCGTACGGCGACTCCTACGGCGGGCCGCCCCAGCCGCCGCCCCCGCGCCAGGCCATGGGCATGGGCCCCGGCTGGGCCCCGCCACCGCCCGGCGGCAAGGACGGGAGCGCCGCGGGCCGCGGGCCGCGCACCGGGTTCCTGATCGCCATGGCCCTGGTCATCGCGCTGGTGGCGTCCCTGCTCGGCAGCGTCGGCACCTACCTGCTCACCCGGCCGAGCAGCAGCGCCAACGACCCCTCCTACAGCCTGGGCCCGCTGCCCACCGGCGCCACCAACCGCGCGCCCGACTCCGTCGCGGGCGTGGCCGCCCGGGTGCTGCCCAGCGTGGTCTCGCTGGAGGTCGGCAACGGCAGCAACACCGAGGGCGCCTCGGGCTCCGGCTTCCTCATCAAGAACGGCTACGTGGTCACCAACAACCACGTCGTCGCGCTGGCCGCACAGGGCGGCGAGATCCGGATCATGTTCAACAACCGCAAGACCACCACGGCCCGTATCGTCGGCCGCGACCCCGGCTCCGACCTGGCGGTGGTCAAGCCTGAGGAGACGTTCGGGACGCCGGAGATCACGCTCGGCAACTCCGACCAGGTCGTCGTGGGCGACCCCGTCATCGCGATCGGTTCGCCGCTCGGCCTGACCGGTACGGTCACGACCGGCATCGTCAGCTCGCTCAACCGGCCGGTCATCGCCGGTGACGACACCGGCACCAGCAGCGAGGAGCCGGCGTACATCAGCGCCATCCAGACCGACGCCGCCATCAACCCGGGCAACTCCGGCGGTCCGCTGGTGAACGGCAAGGGCGAGGTCGTCGGGGTCAACTCCGCGATCGCCACCCTGGGCCGGTCGATGACCAGCCAGAGCGGCAGCATCGGGCTGGGCTTCGCGATCCCGGTCAACCAGACGCGGCGGGTGGCGGAAGAGCTGATCACCACCGGCAAGGCCAAGCGTCCGAAGATCGGCATCGTCCTGGAGAAGGACTTCAGGGGCCAGGGCGTCAAGATCGCCACCGAACCGGCGGCCGGCCAGCAGCCGGTCACCCCCGGCGGCCCCGCCGACAAGGCCGGTCTCAAGGCCGGCGACGTGATCCTGGAGATCGACGGCCTCACCCTCCAGGACGGCAACGAGCTCATCGCCTTGATCCGCAGCAAGGAGCCCGGCTCGAAGATCAAGGTCAAGTACCAGCGCGACGGCCAGGACCGCACCGCAACCCTGACCGTCGTGGCGGACGACGAGCCCGCCCCCACGCCCTCCTGACAGCGCGCTGATCGAGCAAGGGCGTCGAGCGGAAGACAACCCCGGCCGACGCCCTCAGCACCCCGTCCCGCTTCTTGGGGCGCGGCCCGAAGAAGTGGGGAGTGGCGTCGGTCTCGCCGGCCCATCCGGCCGCCACGCGCGTCCTTGCCCGCATGCGCTGGTGCCGATCTCGGCGCGTTGGTGTTCGTGCTGGGTGGGTGATCTTTTCGCGGGCTGGGGGATTTGTGGCTGGGGGGGCGACTCGGGCACGGCCGGGAGCCCTTAGTCTGTGGATAGGCCGGGGTTGTCCTCGGAGAGGTTGGACTGCGGTAGGAGCTCACGGTGTTCGGACTCGGGTGGATGGAGATCGGAGCGCTGATCGTGATCGCGCTGCTCGTCTTCGGTCCCGAAAAACTGCCGCAGGCCGCCGCGCAGGCGGGCAAGACCCTGCGCAACCTGCGCCGGATGGCCAACAGCGCGCGCGACGACCTGCGCGCCGGTCTGGGCCCGGAGTTCCAGAACTTCGACCCGGCCGACCTCAACCCGCGCAACTTCGTCCGCAAGCATCTCCTCGACGACCTCGAGGACGACTGGAACAACCAGGGCAAGCCGAAGGAGCTGGAGCCGGCGGCGGCCACGTACACGCCCGAGCCGGTCGATGAGCTGGGCTTCGGCGAGATCCCCCCGTACGACTCGGAAGCGACCTGACAGACCCCCACAGACGCGCATCGGGCCCGCCCAGAGCAATCTGGGAGCGGGCCCGACGTGGGTGAGGGTCAGCGGCGCGGGGCGAGGCCCAGCTGCATGCCCTTGAGGCTGGAGGAGCGCTTGCTCAGCCCGTCGGCGATCGTGCGCAGCTCGGCCGCGGCCGGCGAGTCGGGGTCGGTGAGCACGAGCGGCTTGCCCTCGTCGCCGCCCTCGCGCAGCCGCATGTCGATGGGGACCTGACCGAGCAGCGGCACGCGCGCGCCGAGCGTGCGGGTGAGCGCGTCGGCGACGGTCTGGCCGCCGCCCTCGCCGAAGACGGCGATGCGCTCGTCGCAGTGGGGGCAGGGCAGCCACGCCATGTTCTCGATGACGCCGGCGATCTGCTGGTGGGTCTGCGCCGCGATGGAGCCGGCCCGCTCGGCGACCTCGGCGGCGGCCATCTGGGGCGTGGTGACGACGAGGATCTCGGCCCCCGGCAGCCGCTGGGCGACCGAGATGGCGATGTCGCCGGTGCCGGGCGGCAGGTCGAGCAGGAGGACGTCGAGGTCGCCCCAGTAGACGTCGGCGAGGAACTGGTGCAGCGCCCGGTCGAGCATGGGGCCGCGCCAGACGACCGGCGTGTTGCCCGGCGGCTTGAACATGCCGACCGAGATGACCTTGATGTCGTGGGCCACCGGCGGCATGATCATGTCTTCGACCTTGGTGGGCCGCTCGGCGGCGCCCAGCATGCGGGGGATGCTGTGGCCGTAGATGTCGGCGTCGACGATGCCGACCTTGAGCCCGTTGGAGGCCATGGCGGCGGCGAGGTTGACCGTGACGGACGACTTGCCGACCCCGCCCTTGCCGCTGGCCACCGCGAAGACGCGGGTGAGCGAGCCCGGCTGGTTGAACGGGATCTCCTTCTCGGGCCCGCGGTCGCCCCTGAGCTTGGTCTGCAGGGTCTTACGCTGCTCGGCGCTCATCACGTCGAGCTCGATCTGCACGCCGGTCACGCCGTCGACCTTGGCGACGGCGGCGGTGACGTCGCGGCTGATGGTGTCCTTCATCGGGCAGCCGGCCACCGTGAGGTAGACGCCTACGCGCACCGAGCCGTCGGGAGCGATCTCGATGTTCTTGACCATGTCGAGGTCCGTGATCGGGCGACGGATCTCGGGGTCGATGACGGTGGACAGCGCGGCCGTCACGAGTTCCTGGGTAGGTGCCATCGAAGTCTCGGCACGAGGGAGTGCCGTCCCTCCTTAGTCGGTCTATGTGTGACAGGCGCTGGGACGCCGGTGAGGATGCCCCTCCATGGTATGAACCAGCGGCCTCGCCGGGTTAATCCGCACTGTTAGATGTCTGTGCAACAGCGTCTCAAGGTTACTCCGCGTGCCCCGTGCGCGACGAACGGCCGTCCTGCGCGGCCCCTGGACTCGCGGCGACGGTGTCCTTCAGCTCGTCGAGCAGCCGGCCCATCTCGGCGCGCAGGTAGTCGCGGGTGGCCACGTCGTTGATGGCGAGGCGCAGCCCGGCGATCTCGCGCGTCAGGTATTCGATCTCGGCCTGGTTGCGCTCGGCGGTCTCGCGGTCCTGCTCGTACTGGATGCGGTCGCGGTCGTCCTGGCGGTTCTGGGCGAGCAGGATGAGCGGCGCGGCGTAGCTCGCCTGCAGCGAGAGCATCAGCGTGAGGAAGATGAACGGGTACGGGTCGAACTTGAGGTGCGGCGGCGCGAACACGTTCCACAACACCCAGACCGACACGAACACCGTCATGTAGACGATGAACCGGGCGGTGCCGAGGAAGCGGGCGATGCGCTCGGACAGCCGCCCGAACGCCTCCGGGTCGTAGTGGGGCCGCAGCGTACGGCGCAGCGCCCGCGGCTGGTCGAGCCGGTCAGTCGTCATCCTCGTCGTCCCTCTCCCGCCAGTCCTCGGGCAGCATGTGGTCGAGCACGTCGTCCACGGTCACGGCCCCGACCAGGTGGCCCAGCTCGTCCACGACGGGCGCCGCCACGAGGTTGTAGTTGGCCAGGTAGTAGGTGACCTCGCGCAGCGTGAACTCCGGCTTGATCGGGTCGATCGAGGGGTCGAGCACGCCGCCGAGCAGCGTGGACGGCGGCTCGCGCAGCAGCCGCTGGAAGTGCGCCACCCCCAGGTACGTGCCCGTCGGCGTCTCGGTGGGCGGCCTGGTGACGTAGACCTGGGCGGCTACGGCGGGCGTGAGGTCCTGCTGCCTGATGTGGGCGAGCGCCTCCGCGACGGTGGAGGTGGGCGGCAGGATGACGGGCTCACTGGTCATCACGCCGCCCGCGCTGGTCTCCGGGTACGTCAGCAGCCGCCGCACCGGCTCCGCCTCCTCGGGCTCCATCAGCGCGAGGAGCTGGGCCGCCTGCTGGTCGGGCAGGTCGTGCAGCAGGTCGGCGGCGTCGTCGGGCCCCATCTCCTCCAGGACGACGGCGGCCCGCTCGGGCTCCAGGATGCTGAGGATGCCGATCTGGTCGTCGGGCGGCAGCTCCTCCAGCACGTCGGCGAGGCGCGTGTCGTTGAGCGCGCGGGCGATCTCCAGCCGGCGCTTGCTGGGCAGGTCGTGCAGGGCGCTGGCCATGTCGGCGGCGCGCAGGGACTCGAACGCGGCGATCAGCCCGGCGGCGCCCTGGTCCTTCTGCAGCGTGTCGAACCCGGACACCTCCTGCCAGGCGACGATGCGCGGGTCGCGCCGCCTGCGCTTGTAGACGGCGACCTTGGTGATCTCCCAGACGGACGGCTTGATCTCCTCCATGGCGACGTCGTAGACGGTCATCGGCTGGCCTTCGACGGTCACGGTGAGGTCGAGCATCTCGCCGATGACCAGCGTCTCGGTGGCGCGCTGCTCGAACCTGCGCATGTTGAGCCGCCCGGTGAAGACGACGGAGCCGGCCTCGATGCGGACCAGGCGGGTGATGGGCAGGAAGACGCGGCGGCGCGGCTGCACCTCCACCACGAACCCGTGGACGGTGGGCCGGCGGCCGATGCGCAGCCCGACCACGACGTCCCTGACGCGGCCGATCTGGTCGCCCGCCGGGTCGAAGACCGGGGTCCCCGGCAGGCGGGCCACGAAGATCTTCACGTGGCCAGGCTAACAGCGGGGCTCCGTTGCGCCAGGGACGCGGTACGTGTCAGTATCAAACCTGCTAAACGGTGATTACGCTGCAGGTGGTGTGCGATGAGGTATGCGGGGCTGGCGCTCGCGTTCGTGAGCTCGTGCTGTTTCGCGTTCTCCGGGCCGATGGCGAAATACCTCATCGCGGCCGGGCTGGCGCCGATCGAGGCGGTGTGGACGCGCATGGCGGGCGCCGGGCTGCTGCTGGTGGCCGTGCTGGCCCTGGTGCGGCCCCGCGCGCTGCGGATCCCGCGCTCCATGATGCCTTTCGTCGGCCTGTACGCGATCATGGCCGTCGCCGGCGTGCAGGCGCTCTACTTCGTGGCGATCACCCGGCTGCCGGTGGGGATCGCGCTGCTGCTGGAGTTCATGGCGCCGGTGATGGTGGTGGCGTGGGTGCGGGTCATCCGCAAGGTACGCCTGGCCAGGGCCGCGTACGTGGGCGCCGTCGTCGCGGTCGTGGGGCTCGGCATCGTCGTCGAGGCGTGGCAGGGGCTGCGCCTGGACGCGCTGGGCCTGCTGCTCGGCCTGCTGGCCGGGGCGTGCTGCGCCGGATATTTCCTGATGAACGATAGCTTCAGCGATGAGATCGACCCTCTTGGCCTCATCGCGTGGGGCATGACGGGGGCGGCCGTGGTGCTGATCCCGTTTGCCCGGCCGTGGGACATCCCCTGGAGCGCCTTCACGGCCACCGCCTCTCCCGAGGGCGGGTTCGCGCTGCCGGTCCTGGGGGCGTACCTGTGGATGGTGCTCGTCGCCACCGTGGTCGCGTACATCCTGGGCGTGAACGCCGTGCGGCGGCTGTCGGCCGCGGTCGGCGCGACCGTGGCGTCCCTGGAGGTGATCTTCGGCGCCGTCGTGGCGTGGGCGCTGGTGGGGGAGACGCTCGGCGCGTTCCAGATCTTCGGCGGGCTCATCGTGATCGGCGGCGCGCTGCTCGCCCAGACCGCCACCGCGGCCACCAAGCCGGAGCTCGGGCCGGAGCCAGAGCCGGTGCCTGTGACCCCGTAATAGGAGGTCAGAGCAGCGGGGTGAGGCGCCAGACGGTGGACTCGCGGGCCCAGCGCTCGGCCAGGTGCTCGGTGTCACGGGCGTTGAGCCGCTCTTTGGCGAGCACCGCCACCGCGTCGGCCACCGCGTCGTCCGCCGCGGTCTGATCGACTGCCTCGACCGTCGCCTCGAACTCCGCGAGCCGCGCCCCGTTGTCCTTGCTGCGCAGCGTCACCCGCACCCGGTCGAGCGACTCAAGACCGGGAAGTTGCTGCTCGGCGCCGCCTGAGACGAGGTAGACGGCGCCGTCGTGCCAGGCGTGCCAGGCCAGGCGCGGACGGTCGAGGGCGAGCCAGAGGATGCCCGACTTCTTCGCCCCCTCCTCGACGGCCGCGGCCGGCACGGTGCTCACAGGCTGCTCGCTCACAAGCACGACTGTAACCGCAGAAAGCAGGCCACGAGTAGGTTGAGCGCATGCGCTCACGACGTTCGGTGCTCGCCGTGCCAGGCAGCAACCCCCGGTTCCTGGAGAAGGCCCAGACCCTGCCCGTGGACGAGGTCTTCCTCGACCTGGAGGACTCCGTCGCCCCGCTCGCCAAGGAGGAGGCGCGGGTCAACATCGTCGCCGCCCTGCGCGAGGGCGACTGGGCCGGCAAGACGCGGGTGGTCAGGGTCAACGACCTGACCACGCAGTGGACCTACCGCGACGTGATCGAGGTCGTGGAGGGGGCGGGGGACTTCATCGACTGCGTCATGCTGCCCAAGGTGCAGGACTCCACCGAAATCGTCTGGCTCGACACGCTGCTCACCCAGATCGAGAAGACCATGGGCTACGAGGTCGGCCGCATCGGCATCGAGGCGCAGATCGAGAACGCCCGCGGCCTGGTCAACGCCGACGCCATCGCCGGGTCGTCGAAACGGCTGGAGACGCTGGTGTTCGGCCCGGCCGACTTCATGGCCTCCATCAACATGCGCACGCTCGTCGTCGGCGAGCAGCCGCCCGGCTACGCCGAGGGCGACGCCTACCACTACATCCTCATGCGGCTGCTGATGGCCGCGAGGATGCACGACCTGCAGGTCATCGACGGCCCCTACCTGCAGATCAAGGACGTCGACGGCTTCCGCAGGGTCGCGATGCGCGCCGCGGCGCTGGGCTTCGACGGCAAGTGGGTGCTGCACCCCGCGCAGGTCGACGCGGCCAACGAGGTGTTCTCGCCGTCGCAGGAGGACTATGACCACGCCGAGCTCATCCTGGAGGCGTACGAGCACTACACCACCGTGGAGAAGCGCGGCGCGGTCATGCTGGGCGACGAGATGATCGACGAGGCCAGCAGGAAGATGGCGCTCGTCGTGGCCGCCAAGGGGCGGGCGGCCGGGTTGAGCAGGACGAAACGGTTCACACCTTGATGCCGATGGCGGTGAAGAACCAGAACGACGAGGTCAGCCAGAGCCCGACCAGCGCCGTGAACGCCAGCCCGCCGAAGACCGGCAGCGTCCAGCCCGGCGTGCCCTGCTTGGGCAGGGCCAGCATCTTCGCGGTGAACAGGCCGTAGAAGAAGCAGCCGAGCAGCGAGTGGGCGAGCACCCTCGGCACGTCGTACTGCAGGCCGAGCGCGTACAGGCAGTGGAAGGCGACCGGGATCGTGAGCAGAAACGCCAGCCGTCCCGACCAGCGGTGCACGCCGGGCGGGATGGTGACCCCGAGCCTGCCCCACATCGACAGCGCCGAGACGACCTGCACGATCGCGAGCACGAACGCGCCCGTCGTCAGCCACACCTTCATCGTCAGCGCGCCGGAGAAGCCGGCCACGCCGACCGCGAAACCGGTCGGCGTGTGCGCGCGGCCGTACACGCCGAGCGCGAGCACCACGAGGCCGCCCGCGAGCAGCGGCACCAGCAACGGGGTCAGGCCGCGGGAGGGCCGCTGGGGGATGGCGGTCATTGCATCTCCTCGACGAAGGAGTCGGCGTCCTTGGGGTAGACGGTCGTGCCCTCGACCGTGATGGGCGCGGTCGGCTGCCCGCTGTCGAGCTCGGGGACGTCGAGCTGCTCCTCGCCCGCGAACGCGGCGCCGACCTGGTAGTAGCCGCCGGCCGGGTTCCTGACCATGATCCAGCCGGCCCGGAACCGCGCGCCCCTGACGATGGCGGTGGCCCGGTAGAGGCCCGACGGCTTCTCCACGGTGGGCGCCTCGAAGGTCCAGCGTCTGCCGGCGACCGTGACCGTGCCCTCGGCCCGTCCGCCGCCCAGCTCCGCCTTGACCGTGGAACGGGCGTTGGCGACGCCCTTGAGCCGCAGCTCGCCGGCCGTCCCCGAGCCCTTGAACCAGGCCTCGGTGCGGCCGTCGCAGAAGTAGCCGACGGCCTTGCCGTTCCTGATGGAGATGGCGATCAGGGCGCCGTTGCCCTTGACCCGGCCGCCGTAGTCGGCCTTCTCGATCTTCTTCGGCTCGGTGGCCGTGGGGGAGGGCGACGCCGGGGCGGCGCTCTCCTCAGGTGCGCTCGCTTCGGCGGCGGGCGCCTCAGTGGCGGTGTTCGTACGCGTATTGGCGGCCTCCTGCGCCGCCGGTGCCGCGGTGATGCTGGCGACACCCAGCCCCACGGCGAGCACCGCGCCCGTCGTGAGGGTGATGACAGGTCCCAGCCGTGACGACATGGACTGCTCCCAGGGTCGAAATGTCTATGGCTCTGAGCATCCGCCTAAATTCCGGCCCCGTCTGTGAACTATTGCGCATGGGGCGGACAGAATAGGGAGATGCAGGAGAAACCAGGGCCCCAATTTCCGCACGGCGGCTATCCGTATCCGCCTCCGCAGCCGTCCTGGTTCCTGCCGATCCCGCGCGGGGCCCGTTACGACCACCTGGCGAGGAACCCCGCGACGCGGCCGTGGCAGGCGATCGTCGGCACGATCATCGTGGCGGTCGCGTTCGTGCTCATCAACGTCGTGGTGGTCTTGGCGTTCTCCATCGTGACGACCCTGTTCGGCCTGCCGCAGCCGTTCCTGCCGAACGGGGTGCCGAAGGGCACGCCCACCGGGCTGGCCATGACGCTGCTCGGGCTCGCGCTCGTGCTGCCGCTGGTGTTCGGCACGGCGGCGCTCGTCCAGCGGCGCCCTCCTGGGACGCTGTCGTCCGTGGCCGGGCGGCTGCGCTGGACGTGGCTGCTGCGCTGCGCGGCGCTGGGGCTGCTCGCGATGGTGCTCGGGCAGCTCGCTCAGTACGCCGTGCTGTCCTCGGCCGGCCTGGACACCGAGCTGTTCGGCTGGGCCGGATGGGACGTCTTCCTGCCGCTGCTCGTCGTGATCGTGCTGCTGGTGCCCTTCCAGGCGGCGGCCGAGGAGTACATGTTCCGCGGCTGGTTCATCCAAGCCGTCGGCGCCCACGTGCGCAACCCCGTCTGGTCGATCCTCATCGGAGCGGTGCTGTTCGCCTCGGTGCACGGTTATTCGTGGGCCGGGCTGGTCGACGTGTTCGCGTTCGGGGCGATCATGGGGTGGCTGAGCGTGCGTACCGGAGGGCTGGAGGCGGCGATCGCGCTGCACGTGCTCAACAACGTCATCGCCTTCAGCATGAGCGCCGCCGCGGGCCAGCTCCAGGACGCCCTGGATCAGGCTAAGACGCCGGTGCCCTGGCAGGCGTTGGCGGGAACCGTGGTGCAGCTCGGGGTGTATGCGTTTGGTGTGATGTATCTAGCCAAAAAGCGGTCGATTAGCACTATTTCGCAATAAATCGGGCGGAAGGTGCGGGGAATCTCGCTAGAGAGGTCTCGCTATTCCGGCTGAGTCATGCTGGTCTGGATGCTGTCAGGGACGGCGAGGGCTCCCGCCCGGACCTCCCTGGAACGGTCCGCGACAGCGGCCTGGAACGACCTGTACGACTAGTCCGACTAGGAGGTACGGCGCGTGGCCTCCGGCCCCAGCGAACCGCCACGGCGATCGCCGGAAGACGACGAGCCCCGTACCGAGGGATCGTCCGACCCCCAGCCGCCTGCCGAAGAACCCAGGATCAGCCATTCGCCGCCCGGTCCCACCGACGATCGGGCCAGAGGGCTGCCCCTGGCCTCTCCGTGGGGCATGCCGCCCTTCGCCGCCCCCATCCCCGACGAGGAGCCCGAGCCGCCCAAGGGACGGCGGCCGTACAGCTCGCCGACGGCCGAGCCCGACGTGGAGCCGCGCCGCCGGCCGCGCCGCGTCGTCAACCGGCCGGACAAGCTGGTCGCCGGCGGCCCGCTCAGCAGGGAGCAGCAAGGCCAGGAGAGCCGGCCGGGCCGGGAGCAGTCCGGCCAGGAGCGCCGCCCAGGCGAGGCCACCCAGCCGCTGGCCGCGGCCCCCGGCGTGCCCGTCCAGGAGGCTCCCGCCCAGGACTCTCCCGTCCAGAAGGCCCCCGCCCAGGACGCTCCCGCCCAGGGGCGCGGCGAGACGCGGGGTGAGGACCGTCCGCCACTCTCCGCCGGCGAGACGCGGGGTGAGGACCGTCCGCCACTATCCGCCGGCGAGGCGCGAGGTGAGGACCGTCCGCCGCTGTCCGGCGGCGAGGCGCGGGGTGCGGACCGTCCGCCGCTGTCCGGCGGTGAGGCCGGTGCTCGTGCGGACCGTGAGCCGCCGCCGTACCGGCTGGTCTATCCGATCCCGTCGCGTGACACCCCGCCCGAGCAGGAGAGCGGCGAGGAAGAGGTGCGGCGGGTGGGACGCCCACCGGCGGGCCGCCCGACCCGTCCCGACCTGCTGGTCGCGGCCGGCCCCGCACGCCCGCAGGGCGGACGCCACCACAGAGGCCCGGCGCCGTCCGCGATCCGCCGCGCGGGGCCGGTGCGCAGGGGCAGCAGGGCCGTCCCCGTCGTGCTCACCGTGGCCGCCGCCATGCTGGTGGCCACCGGCGTGCTGGTGTGGCAGTGGGCCGGCGACGAGGCCCCCGCGCTGCGCCTGGAGGCGGGCACGGGGCGGTCGGGCGACGAGCTGTTCACCGTCCCCGCCGCGGGCGACGGCGTCAACCAGAAGCTCAACGACATGACCTCGGTGGGCAAGGCGGTGGTGGCGGTCGGCAGCGACACGACCAGCCCGACCCCGCGCCCGCTCTTCCTGTTCTCGCCCGACGGCGGCAAGCGCTGGCAGCTCGGCCAGGTCAACGGCACCTCGGCCACCCCCACCGTACGCCGGGTCGTCGGCGGCGACGGGCGCTGGTTGGCCAGCGGCGGCGACGAGACCACCGGCGAGCGCGGCCTGTGGACCAGCACCGACGGCTACAGCTGGACGGCCGTGCCGTCATCGCGCCTCGGCGCTTTCAAGGATGGCGACCAGATCGCGGACATCGCGCGCACGAAGTCCGGCTTCGTCGCGGTCGGCCGCACCAGGGGCGCGGGCGGCGGCCCTGGTGGCGGCACGGCCCCGGCGGCGTGGCGCTCGGCCGACGGCGCCGCCTGGGAGCGCGCCGAGCTGAGCGAGCCAGGCGTCCGTGAGCTCAGGGCCGTCGTGGCCAAGGGCGACACGGTCGTGGCCATCGGAGTACCCGCGGACGGCGAGGGATCGCGGGTGCTCCGATCGGCCGACGGCGGTCGCGCCTGGCAGGCGACCGGCTTCCAGCTCCCCGAGGCGGCCGACCCACGGGCGGGCACGGTGGCGGCGCTGCCCGAGCGGTTCGTGCTGGTGCCGACACGGCGGCGGACGGTCGAGGGGGACGTCCGCGTCTACTGCTCGCCGACCGGCGCGCAGTGGTCGCAGTGCGGCTCCATCCGCGGCCTCGACGCCGCGAGCACCGGCGTGGAGTCGCTGATCGCGTACCCGTCGGGCGTGGCGGCCATCGCGCCGGCCGGCATCGGCGGCTACTCGGTGCTGACCAGCTCGGACGGGCGCGACTGGGACAAGCGGGCCGACCTCGGTGACCTGACGGGGGCGACGCTGCGCGGGTTCACGATCGCGGAGGGCGGCACGCTGTTCGCGGGCGGCGACCGGGCGGCGTCCGACGTGGACAACCAGCTCGTGCTCATGGCCGCGCCGCAGCGCGGGTCCGCCACACAGGTACGCCTCGGCGACGTCGAGGGCCTGACCAGGATGGCCCGCGAGACCAACGCGCTGGCCGCGTACGACGGCAGGTACGTCGCCGTCGGCTCGGCCTCGGGCGACGCCGGCCTGTGGACGATCAGGAACTGGCAGAGCTGGAAGTCGATGAGCCTGGGCGGCCCCGGCCGGCAGACCCTGGAGGACGTCGCCCACGGCGCCCGCGGCTGGCTCGCCGTCGGCGGAACCCAGACGAACGTCTCGCTCACCGACCCCCTCCTCGTCACCTCGCAGGACGGCGAGAACTGGAAGCGGGTGAACGTCACCGGCGACCTGGCCCGCCCCCAGAACGACCCCTACCTGCGGACCCACGTCGTCACCGCGGGCAAGAAGGGCTACGTGGTGGCCGGCGAGGCGCGCGACCAGGCGGGCGTGACCGGCGCGGCGATGTGGTTCACGCCCGACACGCGCAAGTACACGCGCTCGGAGAAGCTGCCGCAGGGCGGCGCAGGCGTCCGCGTCCACGACGTGGTCGCGGTCGGCGACGGGTTCGTGGCGGTCGGCGGCAAGGGGACGGGCGACCGCGAGGACGCCGTGGTCTGGCACTCGGAGGACGGACTCAACTGGCGGGCCCGCGAGCCCGCGGCGCCACCCGGCGCCACGTCCGCGGGGCTCCGGCGGATCGTGGTGCACCAGGGCAGGCTCGTCGCGATCGGCACGGCGCCGGCCGACGGCGCGCGCCGGGCGTTCGCCGCGGTCTCCGACGACGACGGCGAGAGCTGGCAGACCACCTGGCTGCCCGCCGAGCGCGCGGCCGGAGTCTACGACCTCGCGGCGGCCGACGAGGGCCTGGTGGCGGTCGGCTGGCACGGCACGCAGGGCGAGGGCGACAGCGCGGCCTGGACGTCCCAGGACGGGCTGGCCTGGAGCCGCATGGAGCTCACCAAGGACCGGCTGGCCGGTCAGGGCGCGCAGTGGCTGTCGGCGGTGGCGGTGGCGGGCACGGAGGTGGTGGCGCTCGGGCGGTCCACGACGTACGACGCGGACCACCTGATCCTGTGGACCTCCAGCCTCACGTCCAGCAGGTAGAGGATCAGACCCGGGGGAGCGCGTCCCACTCGGTCAGCGACTCCAGCAGGCCCTCGGTCAGCGGTAGCCGCGCCAGGTCGGCGCGGCCGCACCAGCGCACGTCCGCGGCGTCGTCACCGGCCCTGGCGACGCCGCCGGCGACGGTCGCGAGATAGTCGCGGATCACGTACGTCACCCCGCCGGGCCCGGGCCGCTCCACCGTGCCGGCCAGGCGGCCCACCCGCACGCGCAGCCCGGTCTCCTCCAGCACCTCGCGCCGCAGCCCCGCCTCGTCCGTCTCGCCGGGCTCCAGGCGGCCGCCGGGGATCGACCACGACCCCATGCCGGGCGGATGACCGCGCTGGACGAGCAGCAGCCGGTCAGAGCCGTCGAAAATGATCGCTCCGACACAATTTACGCGCACATGACCAAGATTACGACGCGATAACGAGGAGCGGTCTTGACGGGGCCGTACCGGAGAACGCACCGTGGGTACTTGTGAGAGCGGCTCCAACCTGCCCGCGGTGTTTTGGCCCGCTTCACGGGCCGAGCGCCTGGTCGAGTGCGTATCGATGCGACACGCACGGTGACGTCCTGCCGTACCAGCCTCCGTGGCCGCCGACCAGCACCGCGCTGGAGGCGATCCGCAAGAGCTCGGTCGTGCCCGTGTGGCTGCCCTGGCCGTTGCCCGCCGGATGGCTGGTGACGGGGTTCGGGGAGGTGGGCGATCAGCGTACGGGAGGGCGCGCCAGCCTGGTGGCGCTGAGCGGGCCCTCGCTGATGGAGGGGCCCGCCGACCTGATCATCGTGGCCGAGGAGCCGGGCGTCGGCATCGGCGCGGGGTTCGCCGGCCTCGACGGGCCCGACCCCGGCGAGGGGTTCGACGCGGGGCCGCCCAACGCGAAGATCGCCGTACTCGGCCATCCCACCGCGCTGTGGTGCGTGGACGGCCAGGACGACCGAGCCGTGTACGCGGGCGAGGCCATGGGCAACTGGCTGTGGGCCATCGCCTGGCCGGCGGACGCCGGATGTGTGATCGCGCTCGCCGAGCTGTCCCTGATCGACGCCCGTGACCACGACCTGGATGTGCCGTTCGGGGCGTTCTCACCCAGACTTGAGGATTAGGACGCGCGATCGAGATTCGCTCTGCCAGGCAGACGGGCTAGAGTTCGGAGGCGTGACAGCGCGTATCGAGCGAGTGGTGACCGAGGGTGTCGTCGAGATCGACGGCACCGAGCACAAGGTCGAGAACAACACCTGGATCGTGGGTGACGACGACGAGGTCATCGTCATCGACGCGGCGCGTGACGCCGAGAAGATCCTGGAGCAGGTGGGCGAGCGCGAGGTGCTCGCCGTCATCTGCACGGCGGGCCTGCCCGACCACGTCTCCGCGGCCATCGAGGTGGCCAGCAGGGACGAGGCCGTGGTGGCCCTGCACCCCAAGGACAAGCCCCTGTGGCGGGAGACCTGGCGGGAGACCTGGCCCGACATCGACATGGAGGACGACGGCGTCTTCGAGGTGGCCGACGTCCAGCTCGACGTCATGGAGACGCCCGGAGTCACGCCCGGCGGCGTGTCGCTCTACTCCGAGGGTCTCAAGGCCGTCTTCACCGGCAAGGCCCTGCAGGCCGACGGCCCCGGCAAGCTGGGCGGCGAATACCCAGCCCTGGCCGACCAGCTCACCTCGATCGGCGGGCGGCTGTTCACGCTGCCGGCCGAGACGCGGGTGCTGCCCGTCCACGGTGACGAGGTCACGGTCGGCGACCTGGAGCCGCACTTCGACGACTGGGTGTCCGGCTCGCTGACCAGGAGCACCACCGAGCCCGAGAGCGAGGGGCCGCTCAGCGACGGCACCAAGATCTCCGGCATCTCGCTCAGCCCGGGCGACGACTAGGTGCAGGGGCAGCTTCCGCTCGAAGGGATGCCGCGGCGGCTCTATTCGTGCACGCCGTCGCGGTTGAACACCTGGCTCGACTGCCGCCGCCGCTACCGGTTCACCTATCTGGACCGGCCGCAGCCCTCCAAGGGCCCGGCGTGGGCGCACAACAGCGTGGGCGCGAGCGTCCACAACGCGCTGGCGGGGTGGTGGCGCGAGCCGTACGAGCGCCGCACGCCGCTGACGGCCGCCGTCCTGCTGACCAACGGGTGGATCACCGAGGGGTTCAGGGACGCCGAGCAGTCGGGGCGGTGGCTGGGCAGGGCCCGCGACCTCGTGTCCGGATATGTCGCGACTCTGGATCCTTCGGACGACCCGGTCGGCGTCGAGCGCACGGTCGCCACGCGGACCAAGGTCATCGCGCTGTCCGGCCGCATCGACCGCCTCGACCGGCGCGGTGACGAGCTGGTGGTCGTCGACTACAAGACCGGCCGCCGCCCGCTCACCCAGGACGACGCCCGCTCCTCGCTGGCCCTGGCCACCTACGCCGTGGCCGCGTCGACCATGATGCGCACCCCGTGCCGCACGGTCGAGCTGCACCACCTGCCAACGGGCGAGATCGTCGAGTGGCGCCACACCGAAGAGTCGCTGGCCCGCCACATCGCGCGCGCGGAAGAGATGGCCATGGAGGCCGCCGAGGCCGACGACCGCTACCGCGAGGCCGTCGCCACGCCGCGGGGCGCCCGTCGCGCGCCCGCCGACCGGCAGCCGGTCGGGCCCGCGCAGGTGCCCGCCGACGTCGACAAGCTGTTCGCGCCCAACCCCGGGCCCATCTGCTCCTGGTGCGACTTCCGCCGCCACTGCCCCGAAGGCCAGGCGGCCGGCCCTGATCGTCAGCCCTGGGACGGCCTCGCCGAATGACCCGCCGCCGCCCGCTGCGACGCCCGCTGCGACGCCCGCTGCGACGCCCGCTGTGCCGGCTGCTGGGCGTGCGTCGGGCTCAGGCGGCGGTCTTGGGCCAGCGGCGGGGGTCGGTGAGGCCCTTGAGTCCCTTGCCGACGTCGTAGCCCGCCGCGCCGAGGCGTTCCCGCGCGCCCTGCAACATGCGGCGCGTGGCCGGCATGAAGGCCAGGTCGTGCACGGGCTCGGGCAGCGAGTTCAGCCCCAGCCTGAACGTCTTCAGCGCGGCCGTCACCGTGGCCTGCGGCACCTCGGGCAGCAGGCCGTACATCCGCCTGGCCCAGCCGGGCAGCGTGTAGTAGCACAGTGCGCCGAACGGGAAGTAGACCGGCTTACCGGGTGACAGCAGGCGCAGCTCGCGCGGCAGCTTCGGCCACAGCAGGAACCGCACGGCCGACACCGCCTCCGGCGTCACCCGCAGCTGAGGGCGTACCTGCTTGAAGTAGGCCGCCAGCTCCGCGCACGAGCCCGGCACGTCCTCGGGGTGCAGCCCCACGTACCCGGCGCTCGTGCGCTGCTCGCGCAGGTAGCGGTCGGCCTGCCGCTCGGTGAGCCCGAGCCCGCCGCGCCTGGCCACCTCCAGGTACGACGACACCTCCGCGCAGTGCACCCACAGCAGCAGCTCGGGGTCGTCCACCCGGTGCGTCCCGCCCGTCTCGGGGTCGCGGATGCGCAGCGTCCTGTGGATGCCGCGCACCCGGCGGCCGATCTCGTCGGCCTCCTCCGGGCTGCCGAACGTCACCCGCCCCACGAAGTCGGCCGTGCGCCGCAGCCGTCCGAACGGGTCGTCCTGGAAGTTCGAGTTCTGCCAGACGCCGAGCATCGCCAGCGGGTGCAGCGCCTGCAACATCAGGCCGCGTACGCCCCCCACCCACATCGACCGGTCGAGATGCACCTGCCAGGTGGCGCTCCGCGGCGGCTGAACGACGAGGTCGGTCATAGTGAACGAAGGATTACACGGCGCTGGACCTGGTGTCCAAAAAGTGCTTCTCGGCCGCGTTCCAGAACCTGACCAGCGCCGCCGCCGTCGTCTCCGGCGCCTCGACGGCGGGGGAGTGCACCGCGCCAGGCACGACCACGCAGTCGGCGCCGAGCTGGGCCGCCATGTCCGACTGCGCGTCGGGGGGCCAGCCGTCGTCGTGCTCGCCGTACAGGACCAGGGTGGGGATCTCGATCTCGCGCAGCTCGTCGGTACGGTCACGCGTCGTCAGCACCTGCTCGGCCATGCACGACAGCCCCACGGGGGAGTTGGCCAGCAGCCGCTTGCGCAGGAAGCCGACGATGTCGTCGGGCACGTCGTCGGCCAGCGCCTCAGGCTCGAACCTGGAGCGCCACACATGTTCGAGGCCCAGCGTCGGGGCCTCCTCCATGATCTTCTTGCCGGCGTTGGCCCGCCTGCCCTCGATCGGGCCCGGGCCCGAGCTCATCAGCGTGAACGAGGCGAACTTCGTCCGCCCGTCGATCACCGCCTCCCGCGCCACCAGGCCGCCGAACGAGTGGCCCACCAGGTGGACCGGGTCGCCGTCGCCCACCACCTGGGCCAGCGCGTCGACGTCGGCGCCCAGGGCCGCGCACGTGTAGGCGCCCGGGTCGTCGGGGCCCGGGGTCTCGTACTGGCCGCGCAGGTCGATCGCCACCACCCGGCGGCCCGACTGGGCCAGCGTCATCAGGACCGCGATGAAGTCCTCCTTGCTGCCCGTCAGCCCGGGGACCAGGAGCGCGGGCCAGCGCTCAACCACACCACTGACCGGCACCGCCTCCAGGGCCGCGAACGTGCCCTGTGGCGTCTCGATCTTCTGTGGTGCAACGCCAGGAGGCAGGTCGAGGAATCGCGGCGTACTCACGTGGGGCAACAATACCCAGAGGTCAGCGCCTCGACACCGGCATGCCGATGACGCCGGTGCGAGTCCTGATCGCTTGCGCCGAATGCCCGGATCGTCCCGGCTGGGACGAAAAGCGCCGTACCCGCTCCTGAAACGCCCCCACAGCCCGCCACAGCCCTGAGAGCCTCCCACCCACCACTGACCGCACCCGAACACGCCAGCGTCCCCCACAGCCCCGCACACGCCCTCCCTGGCCGCCCTCGGGCGCGCGGAAGGCGCCCTTCGGCTCCCCGAACGCGCCGAAGGCATGCCGCCGGGTGAGCCCGTTCCCGTCGGAGGGCCCGGACGCGAGGAAGGCGCGCACCCACTGCGGGGTGCGCGCCTTCCTCGGTGCGTGCGGGTCAGCCGGCGCGGCGGCGGTTGCCGCCGCCACCGCCGCCACGGGGCTGGCGGCGCTGCTGCTTGCGCTCGGTCGCGGCCGACGGCGCGATGTCGTCGTCGTCCGTGGCCAGGTCGGGTGACTGGAAGATCACCGCGAACGGGCTCGGCGGGATGATCCGCTCCGGCTCCTTTCGCGGTGCCGGGGCCGGCGGCGTCGCCATGAAGCTCGGCTCGGGGTCGGACCACTCGGGCGCGGCCCTGCGCTCCTCCACCTGCTCGCGGGCGGCCTCACGCGGCTGCTCCCGCACCGGCTCGCTCGCGGGAGCGACCTGACGGGAAGCCTCACGCGACCCGGACGGCTCGGCGACCGGCGCAGCGGCCTCGACCGTCTCCGGCTCGGCGGCGACCCTGCGGGCCCGCGTGCGCCGCGCCGGCGCCTCCGACTCCTCGGTGACCGCCTCGGCGGGACGGCGTACGCGGGTGCGCTTGGGCGCCTCCGCCACCTCCTCCGCCTCGGCGGCGCTGCGACGGACCCGGGTGCGCCTGGCCGGCGCCTCGGGAGCGTCGGCGAGCGCCTGCTCGATGGCCGTGGAGGCGGCGCCCCTGCGCGTACGTGCGCGCCTGGACTCGCCCGCGGCCTCGATCTCGTCCGTCGTGAAGATCGCCGGAGTCTCCTCCGCGCTGTCGTTCACGGGGCTGTTCGGGGGGCTGTCCACGGGCTCGACCTCCGGCCTGTCGACGGATGCGGTCTCTGCCAGCTCCTTGCCACCGCGCGTACGGCGGCGCTGGCGCGGCGTACGGGCGGGACGCTCCTCGCGCTCGTCCTTGCGCCGCCCGCCACGCGTACGGATCCGGCCGGTCTCACCGAGGTCCTCGATGCGCTCGGCCGACAGCCCCGCCCGCGACCGGCTGGCGTGCGGCAGCACACCCTTGGTGCCCTCGGGGATGTTGAGCTCGGAGTAGACGTGGGGCGAGGTCGAGTAGGTCTCCTCGGGCTCCGCGAACTCCAGGCCGAGCATCTGGTTGATCATCTTCCAGCGGGTCAGCTCCTCCCACTCCACGAACGTGACCGCGATGCCCGTGCGCCCGGCCCGGCCGGTGCGGCCGATGCGGTGCACGTAGGTCTTGTCGTCGGTGGGGCAGTCGTAGTTGACCACGTGGGTGACGTCGTCGATGTCGATGCCGCGCGCCGCCACGTCGGTGGCGACCAGCACGTCGATCTTGCCGTTGCGGAACGCCCGCAGCGCCTGCTCCCGCTGGCCCTGACCGAGGTCGCCGTGGACTGCCGCGACCGCGAAACCACGCGTGTCGAGCTGCTCGGCGACCATGTCACAGGCCCGCTTGGTCTCGCAGAAGACCATCGTGAGCCCGCGGCCATCCGCCTGCAGCAGGCGGGAGACGATCTCGATCTTGTCCATCCGGTGCGTGCGCCACACGATCTGGCGTACCTGCGGCGTGGTCTCACCCTCGCCGCTCTCCAGCTCCGCGCGTACGTGCGTCGGACGGTTGAGGTATTTGCGCGACAGCGAGACGATCTCGCCCGGCATCGTGGCCGAGAACAGCATCGTCTGCCGCTGCGCCGGGATGAGCTTGAAGATGCGCTCGATGTCGGGCAGGAAGCCCAGGTCGAGCATCCGGTCAGCCTCGTCGAGCACGAGCGAGGTGACCTGGCTCAGGTCGAGGTGCTTCTGCTTGACCAGGTCGAGCAGCCGGCCCGGGGTGCCGACGATGACGTCGACGCCCGCCTTGAGCGCCTCGATCTGCGGCTCGTACGCGCGGCCGCCGTACACGGTCAGAACTCGGGAGCCGAGCTTGCCCGCGGCGGTCACGAGGTCTTCGCTGACCTGTACGGCCAGCTCGCGGGTCGGTACGACGACCAGCCCGCGGGGCTTCTTGCGGTTTTTGCGCGGCTTGCCGATGCTCTGCAGCATCGCGATGCCGAACGCGTAGGTCTTTCCCGTGCCCGTGCGTGCCTGACCGATCAGGTCCTGGCCGCTCAGCGCGAGCGGGAGTGCCATCTCTTGGATGGGGAACGGTGTGACGATGCCCTCGGTCTCGAGGGCATCGGCGATCTCTGGTGTGACTCCGAGGTCTCGGAAAGTCGTCAGCGTGGCCTGCCTCAGTCTCAAATGAAGGCGGGCCTGCCGGGACCGACGGGCGGAAAACAGCCCCCGTGTCGTGGGTCCTCGCGGTAGAGCCAGCCCTCTCGCGTCATCAGCGACCGCGCACCCGGGGAATCGGGGGTAATCGGGTCATCAACCCGAATTAACACAGTGCGGTCGCACTTTCACAGAGCAGTGTACTCGATACCACAACGCTGACAGAGCTTGCGTATATTCCCGAGATTTGGCCGAAGTACGCTGCCTTCCATGAAGGAGTCTCCTGGAGTCGTCGACCTGCTCGGTGTGCTGGCGTACGCGGAGCTCAGTGCGTACGCCCGCATGACCGAGGACGCCGCCACGCTGGCACCCACGCTGGCCGACCGCGCGGCGCTCAGCGAGCTGGCCGTCACCGAGTACGCCCACTTCCGCCTCCTGCGCGACCGGCTGGCCGAGCTCGGGGCCGATCCCGACGACGCCATGTCGCCTTTCGTGGACGCGCTGGACGCCTGGCACGCGCAGACCCGGCCGGCCGACTGGCTGCAGGCGCTGGTCAAGACGTACGTGGGCGAGGGCATCGCGCTCGACTTCTACCGGGAGGCCGCCCGCCACCTCGACCCTTCCATCGCCTCCCTGGTCGACGAGGTCCTGGTGGACGAGGAACGTTCCCGCTTCGCGGTGGAGGGGGTGCGGGCCGGCATCGCCGCCGACCCGACGGCGGCCGGCCGCCTCGCCCTGTGGGCCCGCCGCCTGGTGGGCGAGGCTCTGAGCCAGGGCCAGCAGGTGGCCTCGGCCCGTCCCGAGCTGGCGTTGCTGCTGATGGAGTCGCAAGCCGAGGAACACGCCGACATCTCCCGCCTTTTCGCCAAACTCACGGAGGCCCACAACAAACGCATGGCCGCCCTGGGCATCTGACCCCGCACCCCACCGCCCCCCCGACACCGCCTCTCGCGCCCAGCCCGCACTTGGAGGTGCGAGTTCCGGCGTGGCTACCCGCACTTCTGGGCGGAGTTCCGCGTGATCGCCCGGCATCTCTGGGTGGGGGTTCCGGCCTGACCGCCCGCACTTCTGTGCGGTGGTTCGCGTGGCCGTCCGGAACTTCAAGGGTCGGTCCCTGACGTGCACCCGGCTCACCGGCCAGCTACCCCGGCGGCGTGGGGTGGGGGCGTTTGGGCCTTCTCGACCCCTAGGAAGTGGGTCGAAAGGGTGGTGGGGATTGGGCGGGTGGGGGATTTCGGGAGGGTTGGGTGACTTGTGGGAGGTGGGGTTGCGCTAACCGGCGGCACGCGGCGCGGAAGGGTTGTACCGTGCCGACATGAGGGCCTCGCGCCGCTACGGCAGTTCCTTGACGAGATGTGGGCCGAACCGCTGGGTATCCCGCGCTGTGCTGCGAAGGGAGAGCGCGGCCTGTCCGGCTGCGGAGCCGGGCCGGGCCTGTGTCCCCCGCCCCCGCCGCCCCCGCGGTTGCCTGTTCCGCCGCTCCCCCCGCACCTGACCACCACCCGGTGCCCCGACCGACCCCACCGGACCGCCATCCGGCAACCGGACAGACCGCATCGGACTGTCACCCGGCAACCGATCCGGCCGCACCGGCCCGCCACCCGACAACCGGACAGACCGCATCGGACTGTCACCCGGCAACCGATCCGGCCGCACCGGACCGTCTTCCGGCGGCCGGGCTGAACGGTACGGTCGCCGCCCGCTGACCGGATCGACGGAGGCGGCTGGGCCGACCCTGCGCATGACGGGCGAAGGGTCCATCCGTGAGCGGCTTCGGCCGACGTCCCCGCATGCGCCGGACAGCCGTCGTGGCCGCGGCGATCGTGCCGTGGCCCGAGGCCGTCGGTCTGCGTGAGGGGAGCCGGGACGAGCAGAGGACGGCCCAGGGCGAACCCGGCCTACGGCCGGCCCCGCGCATCGGACGCACCCTGCCGGCCGGCATGCCCGATGCGGCAGGCACGTGCGGCCTGCGAAGCGGCGAGCGATGGAGTCGGGAAGGGTACGGCTCGGGCGGCCGTACCCTTCGCGTACAGACTTAGAGCGTGCCGCCGAAACCGACGGGGCGGGACTCGTCCTCCCCGATCTCGATGAACCCGAGCGAGGCCACCGGCACCACGACTCGCCTGCCCTTGACGTCGGTCAGGGCGAACACGCCGCCGCGATCGACGGACAGGGCGTTTCTGATCTCCTGCTCCACCTGGTCGGCGGAGAGGTCGGTCTCGACAACGAGTTCGCGGTGTACGGAGCGTACGCCGATCTTGACTTCCATGGTGGCTCCCTAGATGACGGGCTGGCTCACTTTCATCGTGGCCGGTCGGCCCCCCGAAAACGACGAATGATCGCGCCCAGCGAACGGGTTATGCCGTACGCGGAAAACCGCTGATGCCCCGCCACGCGAGCCGGGCCATGAGTTGCTCGGCCGCGTCCTTGGGGATGGAGCCGTGGGTGGTGACCCAGTAGCGGGCGCTCACCTCGGCCATGCCGACGAGGCCCACACCGAGGAGATGGGCCTCGTCGCTGGTGCACCCGGTGTCCTCCTGGATCAGCTCGCTGACCATCTCCGCGCACTCCTGCAGCGACCGTTCGACCCGCTGCCGCACGGGCGCGACGTTGCGCAGGTCGGACTCGAAGACCAGCCGGAACGCCTCGCCCTGGGTGGAGACGAAGTCGAAGAACGCGCTGAACGTGGCCTGCACGCGCAGTTTGTTCTCCTGCGTGGAGGCCAGCGCCTCGCGGCAGCGGTTGACCATGTCGTCGACATGAAGGTCGAGCAGCGCGAGATAGAGCTCGAGCTTGCCGGGGAAGTGCTGGTAGAGCACGGGCTTGCTGACCCCGGCCCGGTCGGCGATCTCGTCCATGGCGGCCGCGTGATAGCCGTTCTCCACGAACACTTCCTGCGCGGCGCTCAGGAGCTGCCTGCGTCGGGCGAGGCGGGGCAGCCGGGTGCCCCGGGGCTTGGCATCCGGGGTTGCTGTCACGCGGGTCTCCATTGGTCTCTCAGCGAACTGTGCGGACATCCTACGTGCGGCCGGCCGCCGGCGTCGGCCGCAGCCGTCCGTCTTCGACCCCTTTCGCGCAGGTCACCGCCGCCGGGCCGGGGCTCAGCGGTAGTCGTCTTCGTCGAGGTCCACCACGCGGTCCTGGTCGGCCCCGTCGGCGGGGTCGACGTCGAGCGGCAGCTCCCGGCGCAGCCGTCCGGCGCTCTGGAGCATCTCGCGCTGCTGCTCGATCGCATCCGCCTCGGGCGTCTCGATCGACAGCTCTTTCTCTTCTTCGGTGTACGGGACCTCGTCCCCGCGAATGTCCATCTCCGACATCTTCGGCCCCCTTCTCGGTGTGGACGGAAACCAGACTACGCCCGGCGGAAAAGGTCGCCGTGCTTCTCCACTCTGGCGAGTACGTCGGGCGCGGTGAACACCAGGTCGTCGGGGTGTTCGCAGCCCTCCACCTCTTTCCAGGTGAGCGGCGTCGACACGGTCGGCCGGTCCTTGGCCCGCAGCGAGTAGGGCGCCACGGTGGTCTTGGCCGGGTTGTTCTGCGACCAGTCGATGAACACCTTGCCAGGCCGCGCCTTCTTCGTCATCACGCTGACGACCTGGTCGGGGTGCTCCTTCTCCAGAAGCTGGGCCAGCCTCTTGGCGTACGCGGACGGCTCCTCGCGGCAGTCCCAGTCCGCGTACAGCTGCATGCCCTTGCTGCCGCTGGTCTTCGGCAGCGCGGTGAGCCCCTCGGCCTTCAGCACGTCGCGCAGCATGAGCGCCACCCGCGTGCACTCGACGATGCTGGCGGGCGCGCCGGGGTCGAGGTCGAACACCAGCGTGTCGGGCGGCAGCGCCTGTCCGTCGTCGTCCACGCGCCACTGGGGGACGTGGAGTTCGAGCGCGGCGAGGTTGGCGTAGTAGACGAGGGTGGGCAGGTCTTCGACGACGGCGAAGTCGATGGTCTCGCGGTTCTTGGTGCTGCCGGGCGCGGGCAGGTTGACGCGCCTGACCCAGTCGGGGGTGTGGTCGGGGGCGTTCTTCTCGAAGAAGGACTGTCCCGTCACGCCGTTGGGGAAGCGCTTGACGGTCAGGGGACGGCCCTGGAGGTGCGGCAGCAGGACGGGGGCGATGCGACTGTAATAGTCGATGATCTCGGCCTTCGTGAACCCGTTGTCTGGATAGAGGACCTTGTCCAGGTTGCTCAGGGTGAGCTCGCGCCCGTCGACTTTGACCGGCACCTTCATCGCGTCACCTCCGCGGGGAGTTTGTCGGGGCGCAGGCCACGCCACACGGGGTGTCGCAACCGCTGTTCGTCGGTCCACATCGTGTAGGCCACCTCCCCTACGAGATCGGGCCTAACCCATCGATTTCGCCACGGCACCGGGTTCTCGAACGGGCTGTGCGGCACCTCCAGCGGGCGCAGCATCGCGTACAGGTCGTCCAGCACGGGCTCGGTGAAGCCGGTGCCGACGTGCCCCACGTACGTCAGCCCCCGCTCCGTGAACACCCCCATGAGCAGCGAGCCGATCCCGCCCGCGCGCCGCCCCTTGCCCGGTTTCCAGCCGCCGATGACGACCTCGCGGGTGGTGAGGTTCTTGACCTTGACCCACCAGGGGGAGCGGACGCCGGGGCGGTAGGGGGAGTCGAGTCGCTTGGCGACCACGCCTTCGAGCCCCTGTTCAGAGGTGGCGGTGAGCAGGTCGGACGCGCCGGGGAAGTAGGGGGGAGCGCCGATGTCCAGCTCGTCGAGCAGGGCTCTGCGGTCGCGGTACGGCAGGTCGAACAGCGGCATGCCGTCGAGGTAGAGCAGGTCGAAGGGCAGGTACGTGACGGGATAGCGCTTGAGCATGGCCGGCTCTGGGTCGGTGAGGTGCATGCGGTGCTGGAGGCGGATGAAGCTGGGCCGGCCGCGCGGGTCGAGTGCCACGACCTCGCCGTCGATCACCGCGTTCTTGATCCCGAATCCCGAAATTTCCGGATAGCGGCGGGTGTACTCGGCTCCGTGCCTCCCCGTCACCCGCACCCCGCCGTCGAGGTGGATGAGGGCGCGGATGCCGTCCCACTTGACCTCCAGGCCGTAGTGGTCGCGATCGGAGGGTAGCTCCCCGGGCACGGCGAGCATCGGTTCGACCGGGTATGGCATTGCTTGCCCCATGACGGGTATGTGCCCCATGGTGGGCCGTTGAGAGCTGAGGAGTGACCATGCGCAGCATCTGGAAAGGTGCGATCTCCTTCGGTCTGGTCACGATCCCGGTCAAGCTGTACTCCGCGACCGAGCAGAAGGACGTCAGCTTCCACCAGGTCCACCGCAAGGACGGCGGCCGCATCCGCTACAAGCGCGTCTGCACCCAGGACGGCGAAGAGGTGCCCTACTCCGACATCGCCAAGGGCTACGAGCTGGCCAGCGGCGAGATGGTCGTGCTCACCGACGAGGACTTCGAGGACCTGCCGCTGAGCAGCTCGCGCAGGATCGACGTCCTGCAGTTCGCGCCCGTCGAGCAGATCGACCCCATCTACTTCGCCAAGTCGTACTACCTGGAGCCCGACGCGCAGGGCGCGAAGCCGTACGTGCTGCTGCGCAACGCCCTGGAGAGCTCAGGGCAGGTCGCCGTCGTCAAGGTGGCCCTGCGCCAGCGCGAGTCGCTGGCGACGCTGCGGGTCCGCGACGGCGTCTTCGTCCTGGAGACGATGCTCTGGCCGGACGAGATCCGCGTCCCCGACTTCCCCTTCCTCGAGGAGGACATCGAGGTACGCCCCCAAGAGCTCAAGATGGCCGAGTCCCTCATCACCACCATGGAGTCGGACTTCGACCCGAGCGAGTACCACGACACCTACCGCGAGGCGTTGCAGCAGGTCATCGAGGCGAAGGTGGCCGGCAAGGAGGTCATCCCCGCCCAGGAGGAAGAGGAGGCCAAGCCCGCCGTGGACCTCATGGCGGCGCTGCGGGCCAGCGTGGAGGCCGCCAAACGAGAACGCGAGGGCTCCTCCGCCAAGCCCAAGAAAGCGTCCGGCAAGTCGAAGGACTCCAAGGAGAAGGAGTCGAAGGAGGAGGAGAAGGCACCGGCCAAGCGCAAGACCCGCAAGTCCGCCTGAACCAGCGCATCCCGGGCCCTTGGCCGGCCACCTGCGGCACAATCCCCTGGTGATTCGTACACGCTTATCCGCGCTGTCCCTCGCGCTGTCCCTCGCGCTGCTCCTGCCCCTCTCCGGCTGCGCGCTCGTCGACGTGGCCCTCGGTGGTTACCGGGCCACCATGCCGGGTGAGTCCATGGAACCGACCATCAGGATGGGGTCGCTCCTGACAGCCAGCCAACCCGGCGACTACGCGCCCCGGACCGGCGACATCATCATCTACCGCACGCCCGAAGGCTGGGCCGGCACCGTCGCGGGTCAGCGGCGCGTGGGGCGGGTCATCGGCGTACCGGGGAGCACGGTGAAGTGCTGCGTCACCGGCGGGCTGCTGGAGCTGAACGGCAAGCCGCTGGAAGAGCCCTATGTGACGATTCGTCCTTCCTCCCGCGTGGAGTTCGACATCCGTGTACCGCAAGGTCGCCTCTGGATCATGAACGACCACCGCCACGTCTCCAAGGACTCCCGCTACTACATGGACGCTCCCGGTGGCGGAACCATCGGAGTCACCGATGTGGAAGGCGTCGTCACCAAGATCGACCCACCCGCGCAGCAATAGCCGGTCGCCCGCCGGGACCGGTCGCCCGTCCGGTCGCCCGCCGTGACCGACCTCACGGCCTGCCCCGCCGGGCCGCCCGCCGTGACCGGACGTCCGCCGTGACCGGCCTTACGGAGTGCCCCGCGGCCCGGCCGGTCCGGTGCCCTTTCGTGCGGTACCGCCATCGCGTGGTGACCACTCCCTCACTGCACGGAATCCGCCGCCCTTGCAGGTGCTGCCTGGGCGGCGCTCCTAGCCCCCGTAGACGTCGCCTGGCGGACGATGCTTCCCGCATCCGCTTCAGAGGCATAGAGGACCCCTTGCGGCCTCGTCGGCGCGTGCTCGCTGCCCTGCGCGCCTGGGGCTTGCCCCGTACCGTCGCCGCCTGCCTCCCGGGCGTTGCTGAAAGAGACATATCAGCTTAATTCGCCTTATTTCATTTGATAGGAGTTTAATGCAAGCAATAAGATTCTTAATGCAGAGCAAAAAGGAGGCGCTTCTGTTTGCCCGCTCATCCGCCGGAAATGACACTTCGTGGATGACTCTTCAGCAGGCGTCCAAGACATGTTTCCGGGTAATCCGGAGACGTCGAGAACGGGGCAATCGATCCTTTAGGGGGAAAACGCAATGCCCAAGCTCAAGAGTGTTATCGCGGGCCTCGCCATCAGCACTGCGCTGACCGGCGGCGTGGTCAGCGCCGGCGCCGCCACCACTTCGGCCAGCGCCGACGCGGCCACCCAGATCAGCACCGGCAACTCGGTTCTCGCCGGCTGTGGCGGTGGCTGGGCCTGGCGTCGCTGCGGCTGGGGCTGGGGACACCGTCGTCACCACCACCACCGGATGAGGGTGAGGGTCAAGGTCTTCAACCGCAACTTCAACCGCAACCACGAGCACCGCGACCACCACCACCACGACCGCCGTGTCCAGCCGCGTGAGGTCGCCGACGCGACGACGCGTTGATCTGACCGTGTGACAATGGCGTAGGAATTCAATTCCTCGTCTCCACGGAATCCAAGTGAGGGCTCTCCCGGCATTGCCGGGAGGCCCTCGCTGCTTCGTTTCCGGTTGTTTCATTTTGTTGGCGGGCGTTTCGGTGTTGTGCTGATTTCGTGGTTGCCTGAGAAATGCCCCGGCTCTGATGAGCCTCCAGCCGTGCGGGCCCTGTGCCTGCACGGTTTTGTGCTGGTCGCAGGAGTTGAGGCCTCTTCCAGTGGTGGCGAGATCCCGCGGCTCGATCGCCGGCCCCACTGATGGCCGCCCCGGGGATCGGTCGCCGCCTGCTGTGGCAGGGGGATCGGTGGCTGGGAGCACGAGGCCAAGGTCAAGGGCGGGGGTCGGCGGACAGGGCCGAGCGTTGAAGACTCGGCCCGCGGAGCGGCATGGGCGGAGCGTTGAGGGGTGTGCCTCGGTGTGGACTGCGCTGGGCAGCTCCGGGGGTAGGGGCCTGTGCTGTGGACCGGACGGTAAGTGGCTGAGGAGTGTGGACAGGGCGGCCAGAGGTTGAGGGCTGCGGGCAGGGCGGCCAGGCAGCTGTGGATGGGCGCGGGACTGAGGGTCGTGGCGGCGGACACCGCACGACCCTCAGGCTCGGCCCACGGCACGGGCATGGGGGCTGCGCTGTGGGGTCGGGCGCCGGGCTGAAGGTCGTGCGGGGTGGTGTCCCAGGGAGCTGCGCTGGGTGGGGACGGCGACTCGGAGCGCACGACTCAGGGCGGGCCTGTGGGGGTGGGGATGGGCAGATGAGGCGCCGGCCGGGGGAGGCCGTGGGGGTGGGGGCGCAGGCCAAGGGAGGTCGTGCGGGTGGGGTGTCGGCTGGGGGAAATTGTGCGGGTGGGGTGCCGTCGAGGGAGATGTGCGTGTGGGGCGCGGTGACAGTGGTGTGGGGTGGTGACAGTGCTGTGGGGATGAGGAGTGCCCGTATTCGGTGGGGGCCACAGTCCTCGGTGTCGAGGGTGGTGGGCGCCTCCCGGTGAATACGGGCACTCCCCTAGCTACGGCTTGAGTTCATCGCATGGGCGGACTCGTCAGCCGAGGGTCACCACCGACGGTCGTGCCGGTCGTGGTTGTCGTTGCGGTTGTAGTTCCGGTTGACGATGACGACGCGGATCCGGCCGACACCGTGGTGCCGGTGGCCCCACCTCTTCCAGGGCTTCCAGCCCCAGCCGCCGCAGCGGCGGGGACGCCAGCCGCAGCCGTGTCCGGCCAGGACGGAGGTGCCGGTGCTGATCTGGGTCGCGGCGTTGGCGCTCGCGCTGGTGGTGGCCGCCCCTACGCTGACCACACCGCCCGTGAGAGCGGTGCTCATGGCGAGGCCGGCGATAACACTCTTGAGCTTGGGCATTGCGGTTTCCCCCTAAAGGATCGATTGCCCCGTTCGCGGATATAGCTAGCAATTCATCCGCACCGTGGATATTTCCCAGCGAAAGCAGAAGAAACGGACATTGTCTGCTCTTTCCTGAGTCCAGTACTTCTCATGACATGGCAGAGCCCATCGAGCGCTGGAGAACGCGCGATAGGAAGGCGTATGGCGCGGGTCGGGGGTCGGGGGGTGGTGAAAGGAAGGGGGCGGGAGGTGGCTGCGGAGGGCGCAGGGTAATGCATGGGGATGGGAGGGTGCGCGAAAAGCGCTTGTGGCTACTTGTGGCTAAACGTACGAAATCCCGGCCGCGGGTGCGGTCGGGAAATGACGCAGCGAGGGCCTCCCGGTGGATGCCGGGAGAGCCCTCGCCAGAATTGCCGTGGAGACGAGGAGAAACGGACCTCAGGCCGAACCGCGCGTGAAACGCGGGCCGTCCCCGAGAACTCCTTGCGCCATCAAAGCACGGTCATTCACTACCAGGTGCGGTTCTGGTCGTCGTGGTGGTGGTGGTGGCGCTGGCGGGGCCCGTTGTCGTTGGTGTTGTGGTTGCGGATGACGACGCAGACCTCGCCGCGGTGGTGGCGCCGGTGGCCCCAGCCCCAGCCGCCCCAGCCGCCGCCCCAGCCGCCGTGGTGCCTGCCGCAGCGGTTGTTGTGGTGACGGTTGTGGTGACGCCGGTGACCCCAGCCCCAGCCCCAGCCGTCGTCCATGAGGACGGACGTGCCGTTGCTGACCTGGGTGGTGGCGTTGGCGGCGGACGTGGCCGCGCCCACGCCCACCATGCCGCCGGTCACCGCCGTGCTGATGGCGAGGCCTGCGATAACACTCTTGAGCTTGGGCATTGTGTTTCCCCCTAAAGGATCGATTGCCCCGTTCTCGGCCGTTTCCTAATTACCGGAAACAGATCTTGGAAGGCTGCTGAAGGCTCATCCGTCGAATGTCATTTCCGTGCCGATGGGCGGGCAAACGGCGACGACCCCATTTTGCTCTGCATTAACAATCTTATTGCTCGCATTACATAATTATCAAATGAAATGAGATGATATGTCCGAATTGACGGCATATCGAGCCGAGGTCGCAGGTGGCAATGGGCGACTCACGGGCTGTCGGCCGCGCCCGAGTTGCCATTCGAGATGTCGTACGCATGCGGCGTCCCCGCGCGCGGAGATGAATTTCCGCGAGCGCGAGAAAAGCCGCGACGCCGGGCCCGAATAATGCCGCTCATTGTGCTGAGGCCGGCCGGATGCACCGATTGAGGTGATGCGTGCGCGGCTGCTCGCAAGGCCGAGCGTCGTGCGGGCGCGGCGGCGGCCATCGTGGTGTGGGGGAATGTCCCCCGGAGATGTCAGCCGCTCTACGTGGTCCCCATGCGCGACGCCCGACCGTCACTCGCCGTTAACGGTGAGTGGCACAGACGTCACGCTGGGTACCGTGATGCTTTCCGAGCGGGTGCGCCATAAACGGCGAACGGCGGCTTTTGCCGGAAGCTTGGGCTGCCAAGAGATCGCTTAGAGACCTATAGCGCGAAATATCCCGACAAGTCTGACCTGGGCGGGTGGGTGGTAGGGGGCGGGCGGCTGGGATGGGGTGGGTGCTGGGATGAGGAGTGGGGTGCTGGGAGCGGCGGGTGGTCGGACGGCTCGTCAGGTGCTCGTCAGGTGCTCGTGCGGCGCGGACCCCTCCGCTTGGGGCTGGGGCCGACGGGCTCCGCCGTTCGGGGGCTGGGACGGAGGGTGAGGGCTGGGGGCTGGGGGCGGGGGCGGGCGGATGACTCGTGAAGCGCTCGTGCGGCGTCCCCGCCGTTCAAGGGTGGTGCTCGTGCGGCGTCCCCGCCGTGAAGGGTGGTGCTTGTGCGGTGCCCTCTCCGTTCGAGGAGGTGGGGGTCGGGGGTCAGCGTCTGCCGAGTTTTTTCAGGTAGTGGCCGTAGGCGTAGCCCTTGCGGCCGACGTCTGTGCCGTGGATGTGGCGCCAGGAGCCGGTCTTCCTGCACGGACCCCACGTACGGTCGCCTGGGTAGAGCTTGTCCAGGATGCGGCCGTTCGGCCAGGCGCGGACGTTGAGGTGCGTCTTCACCCGTACCACTCGATAGATGCATCCCGGGCGGTCGGACGCGTGCGCCGGAACGGTCCAGGCCGGCCCCGTGCACAGCGTGGCGGCGAGTAGCGCGGCGATGCGGGCGGTGAGCATGGGCGTACCCCCTGTCCTTATCCGGCCCATCTGTCCAGGAAAGTCATGAAAATAACCTCGTTGTACGGAATCAAGACTCCTCCAACAAGCGATGGTTATCGTGAGAAGCAGGGGAAGAGAGGTTCGAGAACGAGGAGGAGCAGTCATGACCCCGCAGCCGGTCCCGCACTGGCCGGGAAGGATGATCGGCTCGGTGCACGTCCGGTCCACCCCCCAGGGCCCCGCGGAGCAGGCGGTGTTCGTGCACGGCCTGGCCGGATCGGCGACCAACTGGACCGACCTGATGGACGAGCTCAAGGACACCGTCACCGGGCACGCCATCGACCTGCCTGGAGCAGGTTTCTCACCGGCGCCCCCGGACGGCGACTACTCGGTGGCGGCGCACTCCAAGGCCGTGATCGAGCTGCTGGAGCGCACGGGCCCCGCGCACCTGTTCGGCAACTCGATGGGTGGCGCGATCGCCGTCAGGGTCGCCGCCGCGCGCCCCGAGCTGGTCCGTACGCTCACGCTCGTCTCCCCGGCCCTGCCCGACCTGCTGCCGCGCTACGGCCCCGTGCGGGTGGCCGCCGCGGCGATACCCCGGCTGGGCGAGTGGGTGGCCGACCGGCTTCGGCTGGTACCGGTCGAGCAGCGCATCACCGCCTCCATGGCGATGGTCTGGGCCGACATGGGCGCGTGTCACCCGATCCGCCTGCGCGACGCCATAGAGGAGCAGCGCAGGCGCGACGACCTGCCGTACGCGGGCGAGGCGGTCGTGGGTTCGGCGCGCGGCATCGTCACCGAGTACTTCCGCTGGGGTGCGGACAACCTGTGGCGGCAGGCGGCCAAGGTCGAGGCGCCGACGCTGATCGTCCACGGACGCCACGACCGCCTGGTGCGCCCCGCCATGGCGAGGAAGGCGTACCGTACGTTCCGGCAGGTCAGGCTGGTGCTGCTGCCGACGGCCGGTCACGTGGCGATGATGGAGATGCCGCGGGTCGTCGCGGCGGAGGCACGCCGTCTGATCGGTGAGACGCGATTGGGGAATGCCCCACTGCCCGGCTAGGTTTCACAGTGAGATGGGTCCCCTTTAAAACGGGAGCGTAGAAAGTGTCGTTGCCACCGCTGGTCGAGCCGGCCGAAGAGCTGACCGTCGACGAAGTGCGCCGCTACTCACGTCACCTGATCATTCCCGATGTGGGCATGGCGGGGCAGAAGCGGCTGAAGAACGCCAAGGTGCTGTGTGTGGGCGCCGGGGGCCTGGGCTCGCCCGCGCTGATGTACCTCGCGGCGGCGGGCGTCGGCACCCTCGGCATCATCGACTTCGACGTGGTCGATGAGTCCAACCTGCAGCGCCAGATCATCCACGGCCAGTCCGACGTGGGCAAGCTGAAGGCCGAGAGCGCCGCCGCGACCGTCCGCGAGATCAACCCGCTGGTCGACGTCGTCATCCACAACACGACGCTGTCCGTCGACAACGTGATGGAGATCTTCTCCGGCTACGACCTGATCGTCGACGGCACCGACAACTTCGCCACGCGTTACATGGTCAACGACGCCGCGGTGCTGCTCGGCAAGCCGTACGTGTGGGGCTCGATCTACCGTTTCGACGGCCAGGCGAGCGTCTTCTGGGCCGAGCACGGGCCCTGCTACCGCTGCCTCTACCCCGAGCCCCCGCCTCCCGGCATGGTGCCGTCGTGCGCCGAGGGCGGCGTGCTCGGCGTGCTGTGCGCGTCGATCGGCTCCATCCAGGTCAACGAGGCCATCAAGCTGCTGACCGGCATCGGCGACCCGCTGGTCGGCCGGCTGATGATCTACGACGCCCTCGAGATGAAGTACCGCGACGTCAAGGTCCGCAAGGACCCCGAGTGCGTGCTGTGCGGCAAGAACCCGACGCAGACGCAGCTCCTCGACGACTACGAGGCGTTCTGCGGCGCGATCTCCGACGAGGCCGCCGAGGCGGCCACCGGCTCGACGATCACGGCGCAGGAGCTCAAGGGCATGATGGACCGCGGCGACAACATCTTCGTCGTCGACGTCCGCGAGCCCAACGAGTACGAGATCGTCTCCATCCCGGGCGCCACGCTGATCCCGAAGGGCGAGTTCCTCAACGGCTCGGCCCTGGAGAAGCTGCCCCAGGACAAGAAGATCGTGCTCCACTGCAAGTCGGGCGCCCGCTCGGCCGAGGCGCTCGCGGTCGTCAAGAACGCCGGTTTCTCCGACGCCGTTCACGTGGGCGGCGGCGTGCTGAGCTGGGTGAAGACGGTCGATCCGAGCCTGCCCAGCTATTAAGGGGTTTCCGCCGGGACCTCCCGGTTAAGGTCGATGCCGTGAATGCCGCCCGTCCATGGCCGATCCTCGTGGTGGCCTCCGCGCTGACGCTGATCTGCGCGGTGGCCGCCGGGGTGGCGGGCAGCGCGGCCGGCACCGAGCTGACCCGCGGGCCGACCGCGGCCGAGTTGCGCGCGGCGGCCCACCGGGAGGTGGCCGAGCGCTGGCGCTCCTGGCCGGCGGGCCGCATCTTCCCCGAGACGCTGCCCTACTCCGCCGAGCAGGGCGGCCGGGAACGTGCCACCAGGATCGGCATCTCGCCGCGCACCGGCTGCGGCCGCGACGCGGTCGACGCCGCCGCGGTCAAGGCGCTGCGGCAGGCGGGCTGCAAGGGCGTGCTGCGGGCCACGTACGTCGACGCGCTGCGCGGCGTGCTCGTCACGATCGGCGTGGTGGCGCTGCGCGACGAGGCCCACGCCGAACGCGCCAGGGACGCCTTCTCCGACACCGGCAAGCCCACTCCGGGGCTGCGTCCGGTCTCCTTCCACGCCACGCTGGCCGACCGGTTCACCCCCGGCGTACGCGAGGCGGGCTCGGTCCGCCAGGCCGGCCCCTACCTGGTGCTGACCACGTCGGGCCAGGTGGACGGGCGGCCGTCGGCGGCGGCCGGCGAGGCGCGGCCGTCCATCTTCGCCTTCGCCGCCGAGATCTCCGAGCAGGTGCTGACCCGGCTGAGCACGCCCGGCATGCCCGACTGCGCGTCAGGGGAGTGGCGGTGCTGAGGAAAAGCGCCGTCGTGGCGCTGGCCGCGGTGCTGCTGGTGCCGGTGGGGCCGCTGTGGGCCGACGACGTACGCGGCGGGCAGCGGGCCGTCATCGAGACGCTGGCCCTGACGAAGGCGTGGCGCACCAGCAAGGGCGCGGGGGTGACGGTGGCCGTGCTCGACTCGGGCGTGGACCCGCACCATCGCGACCTGGCCGGGTCGGTACGCGTCGGCAAAGACTTCACCGCGGGCGCGAACCCGCCGGGGACGGCTCCCAGCAGGCTGCACGGCACGTACATGGCGTCGCTGATCGCCGGGCACGGCCACGGGCCTGACGGAAAACGGGGGATCATCGGCGTGGCGCCCGAAGCGGACGTACTGTCAGTAAGGGTCATCCTGGAGGACGAGGAGCCGGGTTTCCTGACGTTCAACTCGGCCGAGCGTTTCGAGAACGTGGTGGCCAGGGGCATCCGCTACGCGGTGGACGAGGGGGCTGACGTGATCAACCTGTCGATCTCCAAGGAGCTGGCGACCCGCGAGGAGCGGGCGGCCGTGCGCTACGCGATCGGCAAGGGCGTCGTGCTGGTCGCCGCCGCGGGCAACGACGGCGACAGGAAGAAGGACGGCGACTTCGCTCCTTACTCCTATCCCGCGGCGTTCCCCGGCGTCGTCTCGGTGGGGGCGACCGACCGGCGGATGCGGCGGGCGGCGTTCTCCAACTGGAACTCCTCGGTGCTGGTGGCCGCGCCCGGCGTGGACATCATGGGCGCGGGCCCCGGCGACGAGTACTGGGTCGGCAGGGGCACCTCGCAGGCGACCGCGCTGGTGTCGGGAGTCGCCGCCCTGATCAAGGCGGAATACCCGAAGATGTCGCCGCCGCTCGTCGCGCGCGCCCTCGCCGCGGGCGCCAAGGACCTGCCGCCCGGCGGCTACGACACCGCCACCGGCTTCGGCCTCGTCAACGCAGCCAAGGCTCTGAAGGAGGCGTCCAGGCTGGCGGAGCACACCGAGGTCGCGGCCGGCGACCAGGCGCACGACCCGGAGAGACCGCTGGCCGGCGGCAGCGCGGGCCCCATCGACGTGGTCACCAGGGACGAGCGCCGCGTCACGGTGTACGCGGCCATCGCCGCAGGCGCCGCCCTCGGCGCGCTGACCTCCCTGGCCGTCATCTTTATCCTGGTCAGACGCGTACGACGGGCGCACATGTCGCAAGACGCATGATCCGCCCCTCAAGGGGGACGAAATAGACATCGACGCGAATGCGGGAACGAGGCGGTGGTGAAGGCACGTAGGTCGACCACAGGGCTACCGCGCGCCGAGGGGGACGCCACACAGGGGCGGAGAAACCCGCTCGGCGCCACAACCGGCCGCCGCTCGCGCGTGCGCTCGTGGCCGGCGGCGGACTCACGCAAGCGCACGGCGGCCAGGCAACGCGCGGAAGAGGCCGAGCTCCAGCAGGGCGTCCGCTATCGCCGCGCCTTCGTGGTGCTGCTCGGCGCCGTCATCGCCGTCTCGGCGCTCGTCGTCCTGCTCGGCACCGTCGGGCTGTTCACCGAGACGCGCTCGCGCCCGCTGACGTCCGCCGAGCAGAGCCGCTACCAGCAGGAGGAGATCGCCCGCCGCTGGCAGGCGTGGCCCGCCACCGGCGTCTTCCCCGAAGAGGTGCGCTACCTCGGGCTCGACCGCGCCCAGCAGTACGCCAGGCGCGTCGGCATCGCACCCGAGACCGAGTGCGGCAAGGGCGTCGACGCCTCCGTGGCCGGCGTGCTGCAGAACCACGGCTGCGTGACGCTGCTGCGGGCCACGTACATCGACCAGACCGCCACCTTCGTCTTCACGGTCGGCGTGGCCGTGCTCAAGGACGAGGAGTCGCGCGTGTCGGCCGGTGAGGAGCTCACCCAGGACGACCGCGTCGGCGTGCTGCCGGTCGCCTTCCCCGGCACCGTGACCGAGCGCTTCGGGCCCGACCAGCGCCAGCGGACGAGCTGGGTCGGCGCGGGCCCGTACATCGTGTTCTCGACGGGCGGCTACGCCGACGGGCGTACCAGGGCCGCGATCCCGCCGGAGGAGATCCTGCACAGCGAGTTGTGGCCGGCCGCCAAGTCCATCGGCAACCAGATCGCCTACTTCCTCGCGGACCCGCCCACGGTGCCGCCCTGCACTCAGGGGAACGTGTGCTGACCGTCGTACGCGCGCTGACCGCCGCTGTGCTCGCCTTCTCGGCTCCTGCCGCCGACCCGGTCAGGGAACAGCAGGCATGGGTGCTCGACGCGCTCAACGTCGAGCAGGCGTGGACGGTCACCAAGGGCGAGGGCGTCACGGTCGCCGTCGTGGACAGCGCCGTGGACACCGGCGTCAAGGAGCTGAAGGGCCGCGTCACTTCAGGCCCCGACATGACCTCGGGCTCGGTCCAGCGTGATCTGCCGCCGGGCCGGCACGGCACCGCCATGGCCGCCCTGATCGCCGGCTCGGGCAAGGGCGACGGCTTCATCGGGGTCGCCCCGTCCGCGCGCATCCTGTCGCTGCCCATGGTCATCGACGACGAGCCGGGCGTCGCGATGCCGCCCCTGGAGGATCAGCAGAGCAGGCCCAACGCGCAGAGTCCGCTGGCCCGCGCCCTGCGCTACGCCGCCGACCGCGGGGCCCAGGTCGTCAGCATGTCCATCGGCTCGTACGGCCCGCTCAGGTCGGAGCGCGAGGCCGTCTCGTACGCGCTGAGCAAGGGCGTCGTCCTGGTCGCCGCCGTCGGCAACGACGGCCAGACCGCGTACGCCAAGGAGAAGGGCACCTCCTACTGGAGTTTCCCGGCCGGCTACCCGGGCGTCATCGGCGTGGCCGCCACCGACAAGCAGGGCAAGCGGGCCACGTTCAGCAGCGACAACCTGTCGGTGCTGGTGTCCGCGCCCGGCGTGGGCGTGCCCGTCGTCAAGCGCGGCAGCGGCTACGAGCTGTCCGAGGGCACCAGCTCGGCCGCCGCGCTCGTGGCCGGCGTGGCCGCGCTGCTCAAGGCGCGCTACCCGGCCCTCGCGCCCGAGCAGGTGGCGCAGGCCCTGGCGGCCAGCGCCAGGGGACGGCCCGCGGCCGGCTACGACGACGAGACCGGCTTCGGCGTGGTCGACGCCGCCGCCGCGCTCAACGCCGCCGAGCGGCTCGTCGGCGCCAAGCGCAGCGTCACGCCCGGCATGCAGCACTTCGGCCAGGGCGCCGACTCGCCCGTCCCGACCAGGCCGGGGCCCGATCCGGTCAGGCTGTGGCTGTACGGGGGCGGGGTGCTGGTGGCGCTGGTCATGTTCTGCGGCGCGATCGTCGTCCTCAATCAGCGCAAGGAGCAGGCATAACGGCGAGTTCGTGAACAGGTTTCCGAGTCGGGAGAAGATCCGCTATGGTCCCCCGTCATGGGATACGAGCTGCGAGTGGTGCGTGAGTCGCCACTCGCCTTCGCCGAGCTGGCGAAGGCCATCGCGCCGGCCGGTTTCGAGCTGCACGGGTCCGACGAGATCGTGGCAGGCCACGCGGGCGCCAAGCACACCGTGGCCCGCTGGCAGGGCGAGGTCGTCGGCGAGCCCGGCTCCGACTGGCAGGTGGCCCAGCTCCTGCGCCTGTCCACCGCGCTCGGCGCCCGGCTCGTGGGCGAGGACGGCGAGGTCTACGGGCTGCGCGACGGCGTGATCGAGGTCGCCACCGGCGGCAGCGCCGTCGAGATCGGCGCGTTCGAGGAGATCATCGACGCGGGCCCGGCGGCGTGGAGCCCGTGAACCCGTTCGCCGAGCGGGTGCTCGACCTCGTCGAGCGCATCCCGCCCGGCAAGGTCATGTCCTACGGCGACATCGCCGAATATCTCGGCGAAGGCGGTCCACGCCAGGTCGGCAAGGTCATGTCCACCTGGGGCGGTGGCGTCCCGTGGTGGCGCGTCGTCCACGCCGACGGCTCCGGCGCGGCCGCTGACCACGTGCAACGCTGCCTGGCCCACTGGCGCGACGAAGGCACCCCGCTGCGCGGCGAACGCGTGGACATGCGCCTGGCCCGCTGGGACGGGCGTTCAGCCGATTTTCAGTAACCCACCTGACCTGCACTTTCGCCGAACAGGCGATTTCGTGACATGTGACTCCCATTACCATGGGCTGAACAGTGATGGCGGCCCGAAAGGCGGTGCCTCCCCTATGGCCACCGGCGTCACAGCCCGAAGCCAGGGCGGCGATTCGCTCGCCGACCGCCTGAAGGCTGTCCAGGATCTCTGCGATCGTGGCGAGCCTCTCGAAGCGGTCATGCAAGCGGTCGGCCCAGGCGGTCGCGACGCGGCGTTCGACAACGAGGTGCTGAGCGGTCCCCTCGGGGGACGCATCGACCTCGCGGTCAAGCGCGGCGCGGCGCGGCGGCGCGAGATGCTCGACCTCGTACGCCCCTACCTCGCGGGCGTCGACGCGCAGGTCAAACGCGACCTGCCGGTGGCGCGCCGCGTCATCGTCCACCTCATCGAGACCCGCTCAGACGACGAGCTCGTCGAGGGCGAGACGCTGCTCAAGGTGGTCACCGCGGCGGCCGAGCCGTCCAAGCGCATCCGCAAGGGCCTGCGCTGGTACGCCGACCTGCCCTTCCGCGACGAGCTGCCCCCCGACCTCTACCGCCTGCGCCGCGCCGACCTGGCGCCGGTCACCCACATCGACGACATCGTCTGGGTCGACGGCAAGCTGCGGGTCAGCGGCTTCGCCTACCTGGCCGGCCTGTCGGTGCGCAGCCGCAGGTTCAACTGGGCGACCGTGGTGCTGCGCGGCCCGCGCTGGCTGCCGCCCATCCGCATGCGCACCCGCAGGGTCCTCGCCCCCGAGGCCACCCACGGCGCGCGCGAGCCGGGCTGCAACTACGACTGGTCCGGCTTCACCGCCGAGCTGAGCCCCTGGCCGCTGCGCTGGCGCGGAGCCGTGCGCGGCATGGTCCACGGGGTGCGGCGGCGCATGCGCCACCGTCCGGGCGTGCCCGACGCCACCACGTGGCGGGCCGAGATCGTGTTCTGGAGCCGTGGCGCGCGGGCCACCGGCCTGCTGCGCGGCTCCTCCATCGGACGGCCCGAGCGGCCCGCCGGGCTCAAGCTCAAGCCGGGCTGGTGGGTGCGTCCCGTCTGGACGTCCGACCGCGCGCTGCAGGTCGTGCTCCAGCCCAACAGGGCCGAGCTGACCGGCGTGCGGCTCGACGGCGATCGTCTCGAGCTGAAGATCTTCCTGCCCGGCCGCCAGGTCACCAAGGGCCACGCCAGGCTCGGCGGCCACCGCATCGCCGCCGACTTCACGCCGTCGGGCGACGGCACGCAGGTCGTGGTCGGGCTCGCGGTGCCCGCGCTGACGCAGGAGAAGGACGGCCGGCGCCTGTGGGTCGAGCCCAAGGGCGACCCCGCGGCACCCGTCATGCTGGCCGACGCGGCCGAGGTCCGCACGCCCGTGGGCGATCGCGAGATCACCGTGCTGGGCGACCGCCGCGACCGCGTCGTGGTCTCCGCCCACCGCATCCGCCCGGTCATCACCTCGGCGGTCTGGGACGGCCACGCGCTCGTCCTGCGCGGCCACTACCCCGACGCCGAGGGCCCGCGCACGCTGACCCTGCGCCACCGGTCGGGGCTGTCCTATCTGCTGCCGATGGAGCGCTCCGGCGCCGACTTCTCCGTACGCGTCGAGCCCAATGCGATGGACAGGTTCGGCGAGGCCGTGCCGCTCTCCTCCGGCACCTGGAACATGTCGCTGCGCCACCCGTCCGGCGAGATCGTCCCGCTGCGCATGGACCACGCCGCGCTGCCCGGCCTCGACGAGGAGCCGCGCACGCTCGGCGGCCACGTCTTCCGGATGATCTCCACCCGCTTCGACGTGCCGGTGATCACCGTCGAGGAGGACAGGCCGGCGGAGGAGCGCGGCGTCGCCGGCACCCATGTGCTGCGCCGCGTCTTCTACCCCGCCCAGCGCACCGAGCCACTGCGCGAGAGCACCGTCTACGTCGTCAACGACGGCCGCCTCTACGCCGACAGCGTGCGCGCCATCTACGAGGAGCGGCTGCGCAGGGGCGACGACCGCGAGCACCTCTGGATCGTCAAGGACGGCGCCTTCGTGCCGCCGGGCCCGGCCAAGGTCATCCGGGCCGGCAGCCGCGAGCACCACGAGGCGCTGGCGAGGTCGCGCCACATCATCACCAACGCGTTCCTGCCCGCCTGGTTCCGCGCCCGCGAGGACCAGGTCGTCGTCCAGACCTGGCACGGCACGCCCGCCAAGCTCATCGGCGGCGACCAGGCCCACATGAAGCGCGACCCGAGGCCGCCGATCTGGCACCGCCAGGCGGCCGAGGTGCGCGGCTGGGACCTGCTGCTGTCGCAGTCGCCCTGGGCCACCCAGGTGCTGCGCAAGGCGTTCGGCTACAAGGGCGAGGTACTCGAGAGCGGCCTGCCGCGCAACGACGTGCTCAACTCGCCCGACCGCGAGGAGCGCGCCGCGGCGGTGCGGGCGCGGCTGGGGCTGGCCGAGGGCAAGCGGGTGGTGCTGTACGCGCCGACCTACCGCGACTACGACCGCAAGAACGCGATGGTCAAGCTCGACCTCGCCAAGGCCCGCCAGGCGCTGGGCGCCGACCACGAGATCCTCGTACGCGCCCACCCGATGCAGGCCATGCCCGCCGTCCCCGACATCGCCCGCGACGTCACGACATATCCGGACATCGCGGATCTGCTGCTGGTTGCCGACGTGCTGGTGACCGACTACTCCTCGGTCATGTTCGACTTCGCCGCCACCGGCAAGCCGATCGTCCTGTACGCCTACGACCGGGCCAAGTACGGCAACAAGCGCGGCCTCTACATCGACCTGCCCGAGCAGGCGCCGGGGCCGGTGCTGTCGACGTCGGCCGACGTCGTGGAGGCCCTGCGGTCGATCGACGCGGTCGCCGCCGCCAACGCCGACCGCTACGACGCCTTCCGCGCCACGTTCGCCCCGCGCGACGACGGCAAGGCCACGGCCCGCGTGGTCGACCACCTCTTCTCGTGACGTGACCGCATCCGGCCCGGGGCCCAGGCCCCGGGCCGTCTTCGTGCGCGTGGCGTTGACGCCGACGGCGAACACGGCGTCCGGCGTGTCACGAGAAAAACCGGTATTTGCCTCGATACCGTAGGCGGATCGCTGAGGGAGACCGGGCAAGTCGGCACGATCTACCCCTGTGGTCTGGTGGAATCTAGTGCTGTGAGTGCTCAGACCTGGCGGTTGGTGCGGCGAGGCAGCGGGGGGCCCGATGTGCCTCCTGTGCTCGATGAGCACCAGCGTGCCGTGGTCGGCCACGAGGGCGGGCCGTTGCTCGTTCTCGCAGGTCCTGGCACCGGCAAGACCACCACCATCGTCGAGAGCGTGGTCGACCGCATCGAGCGGCGCGGCCTCGACCCCGAGCGGGTGCTCATCCTCACCTTCAGCCGCAAGGCCGCGGAGGAGCTGCGCAGGCGCGTCACCGGCCGGCTGCGCCGCACCACCCGCACCCCGCTCGCCCTGACCTTCCACTCCTACGCCTACGCGCTCCTGCGCCGCGAGTCGGTGCTGGCGGGCAAGGAGCCGCCGCGCCTGCTCACCGGCCCCGAGCAGCTGCTGGAGATCCGCCGGCTGCTCCACGGCGAGCTGGAGCAGGGCGCGCCGGGCTGGCCCGCCTCGCTGCGCGAGGCGCTCAAGACCCGGGGCTTCGCCGAGGAGCTGCGCGACTTCCTCTCCCGCGCCTACGAACGCGGCCTCGACCCCGAGCACCTCGTCGCGCTCGGCCGGCTGCACGGGCGCTCCGACTGGGTGGCGGCCGGCCGGTTCGCCGAGCGCTATCAGGACCGCTTCGACCTCGCCCCCGAGGAGACCTACGACTACGCCGAGCTCATCGGCGCCGCCTGCGCGCTGCTCGACCGGCCCGAGGTCCGCGAGCGCGAGCGGGCCGCCCACGACGCGGTCTTCGTGGACGAATACCAGGACACCGACCCGGCCCAGGAGCAGTTGCTCGCCCACCTGGCGGGCGACGGCCGCGACCTCGTGGTGGTCGGCGACCCCGACCAGTCGATCTACGGATTCAGGGGCGCCGACGTCCAGGGCATCATGAAGTTCCCCGAGCGCTTCAAGACGCTCGACGGCCGCGAGGCGCCGGTGGTGGCGCTGCGGGTGTGCCGCAGGAGCGGCGCCGAGTTGCTGGAGGCGTCCAGGCGGGTGGCGGCCAAGCTGCCGGTCGCGCCCGCGCCCGAGCACGACCAGCGCCACGGGCACCGCGACCTGGTGGCGCTGCCCGACGCCGATCCCGGCGACGTGCGCGTGCTGCTGGCCGACAGCACCAGCCAGGAGGCCGCGATCGTGGCCGACACGCTGCGCCGCGCCCACCTGATCGACGGCGTGCCGTGGCACCGCATGGCCGTGCTGGTCCGCTCGGCCCGGCGGCAGGTGCCGCTGCTGCGGCGGGCGCTGACCAACGCCGGCGTGCCGACCATGATCGCCGGCGACGAGGTGCCGATCGCGCAGGAGCCGGGCGTGCGGCCGCTGCTCACGATGCTGCGGGTGGCGCTCGATCCGTCCCAGCTCGACGAGGCGGTGGCGGAGGAGCTGCTGACGGGGCCGCTCGGCGGCACCGACATGATCGGCGTACGCCGCCTGCGCCGCGCACTCAAGATCGCCGAGAACGAGGCGGTGACCGCCCTCACGAGCGACCCGGTGGAGCCAGGAGAGGGGGAGGAACCGGCAGCGGAGACCGCTGTGGCAGAGCCCGCCGCCACGCAGGTCGTCCCGCCGGACGACGACCCCGACCCGCAGGGGCCGCTCAGGGCGCGGTCGTCCGGTGAGCTGCTGGTGGCCGCCGTCAAGGACGTGCGCGAGCTGACCCGCCTGGAGCCGCACGTCGCGCTGCCCGCAGAACGCGTCGCGAAGCTGCTGGCGGCGGCCCGCGAGGCGGCCGCGCAGGGCGGCACCGCCGAAGACCTGCTGTGGACGATCTGGCACGGCAGCGGCCTGGCCGAGCGCTGGAGCGAGCTGAGCCTGTCAGGCGGCCCGAGGGGGGCGCAGGCCGACCGTGACCTCGACGCGGCGGTGGCGCTGTTCGACCATGCGGCGAGGTTCGTCGACCGCATGCCGATGGCGGGCCCCGAGGTGTTCATCGACGACCTCGCGGCCCAGGAGATCCCGGGCGACACGCTGGCCGACCGGGCGCCCGACGGCGACGCCGTACGCGTGCTGACCGCCCACCGCTCCAAGGGCCTGGAGTGGGACGTCGTGGTGGTGGCGGGCGTCCAGGAGGGCGTCTGGCCCGACCTGCGGCTGCGCGGCTCCATGCTGGGCGTGGAGGACCTCGTGGAGGTGGTCGAGGGGGCCGAGCCCAACGCCGCCTCGCTGGCCTCGAAGCTGCTGGCGGAGGAGCGCAGGCTGTTCTACGTCGCCGTCACCAGGGCGAGGCGCAGGCTGGTGGTCACGGCGGTGGGCGGCGAGGACACCGACGAGCGGCCGTCCAGGTTCCTGACGGAGCTGATGCCGGGCGGGGTGGAGCCGGCCACGATGGACGACCGCGCACGCTGGCTCAACATGCAGGCCCTGGTGGCCGACCTGCGCAGCGCGGTCACCGACCCGACCAAGCCCCGCACGATGCGCCGCAAGGCCGCCCAGCAGCTCGCCAGGCTGGCCGCGGCGGGCGTGCAGGGCGCCCACCCCAACGACTGGTACGCGCTGACCCCCATCTCCGACGACCGCCCCCTGAGCTGGCCGGGCGACGTCGTCAGCATCTCGCCGTCTGCGGTCGAGAGCTTCACCAAGTGCGGCCTGCGCTGGCTGCTGGAGACCGCGGTGGGCGCGGCGGGCACCAGCACGGCCCAGGGCCTCGGCAACGTCATCCACGCTCTCGCGGTGCTCGCGGCGACCGACCTGCCGAGCGAGGACCTGCTGGGCGACCGGCTCGACCAGATCTGGAACGAGCTCGACTTCGGCGGCGTCTGGTACAACCGCAAGCAGCGCCAGGTCGCCGAGCAGATGATCGGCAAGTTCCTGCGCTGGCACAAGGAGAACCCGCGCGAGCTGGTGGCCCTGGAGGAGGCGTTCACGGCGATGGTGTCGGAGGGCGTGCAGATCAAGGGCAGGGTCGACCGCGTCGAGCGCGACTCCGGCAACCGCGCGGTGATCATCGACCTCAAGACCGGCGGCTCCAAGCCCAAGGCCGGCGACATCGACCGCCATCCCCAGCTCGGCGTCTACCAGCTCGCGGCGCTGCTCGGCGCGTTCGCCAGGCACGGCATGACCGAGCCGGGCGGCGCGGCGCTGGTGCAGCTCGGCAAGGCGGCGGGCAAGCACGACGCGGTCGAGCAGAAGCAGCAGCCGCTGTCCGACGACAAGGACCCCGGCTGGGCCAAAGACCTCGTCGACACGGTCGCGACCGGCATGTCGGGCCCGTTCTTCCAGGCGAAGGTCAACGACGGCTGCCGCACGTGCGCGGCCAGGGCGAGCTGCCCGGTCAACGACGGCGGGGGGCAGGTGTGCTGACCCCGGCCGAACTCGCCGGCAAGCTCGGCATCCTGCCGCCCACGCCCGAGCAGGCGGAGGTCATCGAGGCGCCCCTTGAGCCCATGGTGGTGATGGCGGGCGCGGGCTCGGGCAAGAGTGAGACCATGGCCGGCCGGGTGGTCTGGCTGGTCGCCAACGGCCTGGTCAAGCCCGAACACGTGCTGGGCCTGACGTTCACCCGCAAGGCGGCCGCCGAGCTGGCCACCCGCGTCAGAGAGCGGCTCAACGGCCTGGCCGAGGCGGGGCTGGTCGAGCCGGGCGCGCTCGACAACGAGCCGACCGTCTCCACCTACCACGCCTACGCCGCCCGCCTGGTCACCGACCACGCGCTGCGCGAAGGTCTTGAGCCGACGATGCGCCTGGTCACCCCGGCCGTGTCGTGGCAGCTCGCGTCGCGGGTGGTGGCGATGTACGACGGGCCGATGGACAAGATCGAGCTGGGCCCGCCCTCGGTCACCGCTGCCCTGCTCGAGCTGGCCGGCGAGCTGTCGGAGCATCTGCGCACGCCCGGCGACGTCCGCGAGATGGGGCAGTGGCTGGACGAGCGCCTGGCGGCGCTGCCCGGCCGTACGACGCTGGCGCAGCGCAGGCCGGTCGGCGTCCAGGCGGCGAGGGAGCAGCTGCTGCCGCTGGTGGAGGCGTACGAGCGGCTCAAACGCGCCCGCGAGGTGATCGACTACGGCGACCAGATGTCGCTGGCGGCCAGGATCGCCTCCCGGCACAAGGAGGTCGGCGAGATCGAGCGCTCCCGCTACGCGGTGGTGCTGCTCGACGAATACCAGGACACCAGCCACGCCCAGCTCGTGCTGCTGCGCTCGCTCTACGGCGGCGGCCATCCGGTGACGGCCGTGGGCGACCCGTGCCAGTCGATCTACGGCTGGCGCGGTGCGTCGTCGGGCAACCTGCGCCGCTTCCCCCGCGACTTCCGCACCGCGACGGGCGACCAGGCGCAGCTGCGCCGGCTCAGCGTGAGCTTCCGCAACGGCGACCGGGTGCTCGACGTCGCCGCCCGCGTGCAGCTGGCGCTGCGCATGGAGGCCCGCGAGGTGCCGGTGCTGGTGCCGGGGCCCAACCGGGTCGAGCGCGGGCGGGTCACGTGCGCCTTCCACGAGACGGCCGAGGACGAGGCGAAGTGGATCGCCGACGGCATCGCGAAGCTGCTCGGCCAGGAGGTGGCGCCCGACGGCCTGCCGTGGGGCGAGAAGGAGCGCAAGAAGACGCTGCAGATCCAGCCTCAGGACGTCGCGATCCTCGCGCGCAAGCGCTCGCAGTTCCCGGCGCTGCGCAGGGCGCTGGAGGAGCGTGACATCCCGGTCGAGGTGGTGGGTCTCGGCGGCCTGCTGACCGTGCCCGAGGTGAGCGACATCGTCGCCACCCTGCGCGTCCTGTACGACGCCACCGCCGGCGACGCGCTGGCCCGGCTGCTGGCCGGCCCCCGCTGGCGCATCGGCCCCGCCGACCTGCGGGTGCTCGGCGAGCACGCGCGCACGCTGGCCCGCGAGCTGAGCGAGAGCGGGCGTGCCGACGACCCGCTCGACCAGGTGGTGGCCGACCTCGCGGAAGAGCGGGGCAGCCTGGTCGACGCGCTCGACGAGCTGCCCGATCGCGAGGAGTGGCTTGAGCCGTTCTCCCCGCTGGCCCGCACCAGGCTGGTCGCGCTCGCGCAGGAGCTGCGCCAGCTGCGGGCGCACACCGCGCAGCCGCTGCCCGATCTGATCACGGAGGTCGAGCGCAGGCTGGGGCTCGACATCGAGGTGGCGGCGCGCAGCGGCACGGCCGGGGCGTTCGCGGCGCGGGCCGACCTCGACGCGTTCATCGACGCGGCCTCCAGGTTCGCGGGCGACGCGGAGGACCCGACGCTGGGGGCGTTCCTCGCCTATCTGCAGGCGGCGGAGAGCGAGGAGTTCGGGCTTGAGGCGGGCCGGGTCGGTGAGAGCAACAGCGTCAAGCTGATGACCGTCCACGCGTCCAAGGGGCTGGAGTGGCCGGTCGTGGTGGTGCCTGGCCTGTCGCAGCTGGTCAGCTCGAAGGGCACGATCGCGACCGGCAGCATCTTCCCGGCCACCCCGGTGATGAACAGCCGCTGGACGGAGAATCCGCGCAAGCTGCCCTACCCGCTGCGCGGCGACGCGGCCGACCTGCCCAGGCTGGGCGGGCTGAGCAAGGAGGAGCTGGCCGCGTTCGACGAGCACTGCCGCGAGCGCGACCTGATGGAGGAGCGCAGGCTCGCCTACGTCGCGGTGACCCGTGCCCACTACCACCTCATCGCCTCCGGCTACCGCTGGGGTACCGCCACCAAGCCGCTGGAGCCGTCCGACTTCCTGCTGGAGATCCGCGACACCGCCGACCGGGTCGCGGTCTGGGCCGACGCGCCGGCCGAGGGCGCGGGCAACCCTCTGCTCGCCGAGCCGGCCGAGGCCACTTGGCCGGTCACGCCCGAGGGGCTGCGCTACGAGTCGGTGCTCGACGGCGCCCACCTGGTCGAGGACGCCCTGGCGGGCACGCTCGCCGACGAGGAGGGCGAGGCGCTCAAGCCGTACGAGGAGGAGCGGCTGCGCGCCTGGGAACGCGACACCGACCTGCTGCTGCGCGAGCGCGAGCTGCACCGCCGCCGCCCGGCGACCACGGTCGAGCTGCCGGCGAAGCTGACCGTGTCGTCGCTGGTCACGCTGGCCGCCGACCCGCGCGAGCTGGCCCGCAGGATCCGCCGCCCCGTGCCGGTCAAGCCGGCGCCGCTGGCCAGGCGGGGCACCTCGTTCCACAAGTGGCTGGAGACCCGGTGGGACCAGCAGCGGCTGATCGACGACTTCGAGCTCTTCGACGAGGAGCCGGAGGAGGCCGACGTGCGCCTCGCGGAGCTGCAGGAGCGCTTCGAGGAGAGCGAGTGGGCCGACCGGCGGCCGATCGACCTGGAGATCCCGTTCGAGATGATGATCTCCGACCGGCTCGTGCGCGGGCGCATGGACGCCGTGTTCGAGCGGCCGGGCGGCGGCTACGAGGTCGTCGACTGGAAGACCGGCGCGCCGCCCCGGGGCAAGAAGGCGCAGCGGGCGGCGTCGGTGCAGCTCGCGGCGTACCGGCTGGCCTGGGCGCACCTCGCGCAGGTGCCGCTGGATGAGGTGGGCGCGGCCTTCCACTACGTCCGCGACAACCGCACCGTACGCCCGATCGACCTGCTCGACGCCGACGGCCTGGTCGCGCTCATCGAGAAGGTCAGGACGTCAGATGGTGGAAGGCGGGCTTCGGGTGCATGAGGAAGTCGTGGTGGGAGATGTTCCAGGCGTAGGCGCCCGCCATGGCGAAGACCACGGTGTCTCCCACCCGCACTGAAGTCCCGATATTTCGGGCGAAAACGTCTTTCGGGGTGCAGAGCTGGCCGACGACCGTCACCGGCTCGTCCGTCACCCCCGGCCCCGCGCCCGTCGGCAGCACCACGAACGGCTGGTCGTGTCCCTTCGTGACCGGCGTCCGCAGGTGGTGGGTGCCGCCCAGCACCACCGCGTACGCCTGCCCGTGCACCCGCTTCACGTCCACCACCCTGGTCACGTAAGAGCCGCAGTACGCGGTCAGCGCCCGCCCCGGCTCGACCCGCAGCAGCCGCCCCCGGCGCAGCGCGTCCAGCCCCGCCCCGTACGCCGCCCAGTCGAACCGCTCGCCGGGGGATGCGTACGACACCGCCATCCCGCCCCCGAGATTGACCTCCTCGTACGCCCCGTCGCCCAGCAGCGCCTCGGCCAGCCCGAGCAGCTGCGGCGCGGAGAGGCCGCTGGCCAGGTGGGCGTGCAGGCCGCGCAGCCGTACGCGGTCGGTGAACAGCGGCAGGCACTCGGCCACGCCCGCCGCGTCCATCCCGAACGGCCCGCCCATCGTCAGCGCCGCTCCCTCGACCGGCAGCCCGGGGTTGAGCCTGAGCAGCACGTCGGCCTCCAGCCCCGTGTCCAGCAGGCGGCGCAGCTCGTACGGCGACTCGACGTGCAGCCGGTGGTGCGGCAGCCGCAGCTCGGCGTCGGTCTTGCCGGGCCCGCCCAGCGCCACCGGCATGCCGGGGAACAGCCCGGTGACGTGCGCGTGCTCACCGGCCGACGACACCTCGAACCCGTCCACGTGGCCGGCCAGCACCCGCAGCAGCCCGGCGTCGGGGTTGGCCTTGACCGCGTAGTACAGCTCAGTGGCCCCCAGAGCCCGCCGTACGGCCGCGACGTGCGCGTCCAGGGCCGGCAGGTCATAGACGTAGGCGGGGAGCCGAGGGAGGCGTATGGCGGCCTCCTGGACGCGTGGGGCGATCATGCGAGCGGGTTCGCGATCGGCACGTACCCGGCCGTCCTGTCGGCGGCCCTGGCCCAGCGCACGCCCAGGTTCGCCTTGGCCGGCAGCGGCGCGCCCGCGAGCAGGTCCGACAGCCCGAGCGGCCGGCCCAGCGCGTCCGCCTGCCGGTCGAACAGGTCGCGGGCCTCCCGCCACAAGGCGCGCAGCAGGGCGTCGTCGGGCCCGGCGACCGTCGCGGCGATCTCGGTCAGGTGGTTGACGAGCAGGCAGTAGACCACGCGCGCCCAGCCGCGCTCGGCGTCGTAGGTGAGCGCGCGGGCCACCTCGGGGTGCGGCCCGGCCAGGTCGTGGCGGCCCTCGACGAGCTTGGCGCCCTCCAGGTCGCGGAAGACGGCCTCGACGGGCAGTCCGTCCGCGTCCAGGCCGACCAGCACGTTCTGCAGGTGGGGCTCCAGCACCACGCCGTGCGTGAAGTACAGGTCGAGTACGGGCGGCGCGACCACCCCCACGTACGCCCGCCACCAGCCCAGCGGATCGGGCGGCTGCGTGCCGAGGGCCAGGGCGGCGGCCGGTACCGGGGTCACGCCGGGGGAGCAGACCGCCCAGGGGCTGTGCCGCACGATCACGCCGAGACCTTCGCGCAGCCGGGTGCCGAGCGCGGCGGAACGGTAGCCGGGCTCGGGCAGCCAGCGGGTGCCCGGGTGCCGCACCGACACCGCGTCGAAGACCGGTGCGAGCCGCCTGGTCAGCTCGACCGCGCCGGCCAGCTCGTACCAGGCGTTCTTGCGCACGCAGTTGGTGATCCTGACATCCAGGGAGAACTTCAGGCAGACCTCGTGCGAAGGGGCGTACACGGTCCGCACCGACGACGTGGGCGCCACCACGGGACCGGGACCGAGGTCGATCAGCTCACCGCCGAGCGCGGGACGCAGCAATTCGAGCTGCCACGGATGCGCGGGCAGCACCCGGTGGCCGGGCGGCGCCTCGCCCAGCGCGTCCAGCATCGAGGGGTCGCCGCCCTCGTCCAGCACGTCGTCGCGCACCCCGAGGAGCCTGACGGGGAACTCGGCGTGCGCCTCGGGCGCGTAGCGCAGCCAGCCGTCGCCGCCGCGCGCCTTGGGGCTGGGGTGGAACGGGTGCCCGTACACCAGGTCCTGCTCCGAGGCCAGCCACGGGTCGGCCGGCGGCACCGCCTCGACCCTGGCCCGCAGGATCGCCTCCATCGCGGCCCTGCTGGCCGCCACCTGCCCCGCGAACTCGGCGTTTCCGCCCCCGAGCTCGGTCTCCACCAACGTCACCAGCTCGTCGCTCGACAGCGGCCGCCACGCGCCGGACTCCAGCCGCTCGGGCGGGCCGTCGAAGCGCAGCGCCGCGCCCCCGTGCGTACGGGCCCGCAGCAGCACCCCGGCCACCCGCAGCAGCACGTACGGCGGCGCCGGCCACACCAGCCCGCGCGGCCCGGCCACCTCCCGCACGCAGCAGCGCAGCAGGGCCGCCAGCGTCGCCTCCTCGGCCGGGCCGCAGGGCGCCTCGATGGCCGGTCCGTGCATTCAGGCTCTCCTCAGGTAGTTGGGCCCGCTGGTGCCGTAGAACTTGTTGATGTCGCGCGCGCCCGACCGCTCCTTGGCCACGAGCGTCCCCGCGGTGACCATGGACTTGCCGGTCAGCCTGGCCGCGTCGAGCGTCCGCGCGCGCAGCAGCCTGGCCATGGGGTCGTCGCCGTACTCGTCGAGCGCCTCGGCCAGCGTGTCGCGCAGCAGCGCCGCCGCCTGCGCGTGCGGCAGCGCGCCGAAGGCCACCGACGCGGCGGCCAGGTGCAGCGTGATCGTGACGAACACGTCGGCGAGCGCGTGGGGGTCGTCGTTCAGCAGGCGCTCGTCGGCGAAGTCCGGCACCTCGACGCCGCTCGCCCGCAGCCGGGACGGCGAGGCGAGCAGGCCGTCGTTGTCCTTGACCAGCAGCCGCATCCGGCCGTCGGGGGCGAAGAGCAGGGCGAGGTTCTGCTGGTGCGCCTCCAGGGCGACGCCGTGCCGTACGAACAGCCGTACGTTCCAGCGCAGCAGCAGCCGCAGGTAGGCGGGCAGCACGTCGCCCAGCTCGGCGAGCACTCCGGGCGCGTTGAGCGCCGCCACCGGGACGATCTTCCCCTCGGGCAGCCGCCTGACCATCCAGGCCAGGTGCTCGTCCCCGGTCTCGGCGTAGGTCTGCTCGTCGGCCGGCACGACGTCCGGCCCGGCCAGCTCGCGCAGCAGCAGCTCCGCCCTGGCGCCGTCGGCGAGCGTGCCTGGCTTGAGCGAGCGGCGGTTCCTGACGCCGAGGGTGCTGACGGGGATGGGCAGCTTGAGGTGCAGGCGAGGGGAGACCTCGACCGTCCGCATGGACAAGGTGGGACGTACGGTGACGGCCGCCGCGTCCAGCACCCGTACCCCGTCGATCCGCCGCACCTTGGGCACCGCCAGCGGATGCACGGGAAACAGCACCTCGCCCGCGAAAGGCGCCACCTCAGCGGGCAGCCCGGCGGGCAACTCGGCCGAGCCGGGCGCGAGCAGCTCACGCGGCACCACCGCCCACCGCAGCTCGAACGAGGGCCCGAACTCCGGCGCGTACGCCCGCAGCTCCGCCTCCGACAGCCCCACCCGCGCCCGCGACGTCGGATAGACCGGATGGTCGAGGAACGCGGCCAGCGTCTCGTAGGACGGCCCCGACCGCAGCACCTCATGGGCGACCTCGTCGTGCAGCTCCAGCGCGCCCAGCGCCGCCAGGCACTCCTCGAAGAACGCCGCCACCCCACCCGCGTCGGCCGGGTCGGCGACCTCCGCCAGCGTCTCCAGCACCTGCTCAAGGCCCAGCGACTCGTCCCGCGCCACCTCGAAGTCCTGGAACAGCAGCCCGGGCCGCAGCCGCACCCACCGCCCGTCGGCCAGCGTCAGCCCGACGCCGTCCCTGGTCCTGGTGACGCGGGCGGCGAGCCCGCCGTAGTCCTCGCGCAGCAGGGCGTTGAGCACCCGGGCGGCCAGGTACGCCTCCCTGGAGCTCATTCCACCACCCACGGCCGGGCCGAGCGGAACCCGGCGACGGCCGCGTCCACCGCCTGCCTGGAGGGCCCGACGGCCCGTACGACGCCCAGGTAGTCGCGGTTGGTGCGGGTGAGGGTGACGACGTCGCCGACCGAGCGCAGCGGCCGGTGCCAGAGGCGTACGCCGCCGTCGGTCACGGACTCGTGGCCGGGAGCCTGCTTGATCACGCCAGGCCGGTCGGCGACGACGCTGACCGCGCTCGCGTGCGCCGAGGTGGCCGGGACACCGGGCACGCGCTCGCCGAGGTGCACCCGCAGGATCCACTCGAACAGCGGCACCCCGAGCACGTCGGCGAGCAGGAAGTCGCAGTGGTCGCCGATCACCCGGTAGTTCACCTCGATGATCCGCGGTCCCGAGGAGGTGAGCACGTACTCGGTGTGGCACGCCCCGAACCCCACGCCCAGCGCCCGCAGCGCGGCCAGCACGTGCGCGTGGGACGCGTCCGGCGCCGCCCAGTCGAGCCGCTCTTCCACGAAGTACGGCAGCGCCCCCAGCGTCGTCTCGAACCCGCCGAGCACCCGCGGCCCGCCCTCGTCGCCGAGCGTCTCCAGCGTGCGCACGGGCCCTTCGAGGTACTCCTCCACCACCAGCGCCTCGCCCGGCCGCCGTCTCCTGACGCCGGCCACGACGGCGGCGAGATCGTCCGTCACGAGGATGACGTCCTCGCTGGCCACCCCCTCGCGCGGCTTCACCACCACCGGGTACGGCACCCGCTCGGGCACCGGGTCACCGGGCCCCAGCCGCAGCGAGAAGACCTCCTCGACCCCGGCCGCCGCGAGCGCCCGCCGCATCAGGAACTTGTTCTTGGCCGCCGCGCAGGCCCGCCAGTCCTTGCCGGGCAGCCCGAAGTAGGCGGCGGCGAGCGCGGTCTCGGTCTGCAGGTGGTCGGAGTTGGAGAAGACGGCGTCGGGCCTGCCGAGGTGCTCGATCGCGTCGATGAGGGCCCGGGGGTCGCGTACGTCGCAGCGCACCGCGTCCGGATGCTGCTCGGGGCGGTCGGTGAGGATCGTCACCGAGCAGCCGAGCGCCCGCGCCGCGGGCAGGAAGCCGTCCGTCACGGAGTCGGTCGGTTTGAGCGCGGTCAGGTAGAGCCGCAACGCGAAGGCACCCCCGAAGAATCAGGTAAGGCTAACCTAACTCGTCGATCTTAGCCCGGGAGAGATCACCGCGGGGTGCTGATTCCGTAATCGCCGGCTAACTGCGAGGTCATAGGATGACAGGGGAAATCGGGAGGGGGCGGCCAGTGCAGACCGCGGAAGACAAGCTCATCGGACCACTGCTCCTCGCACGGGGGACCACCGACAGATCATCGGTGCTGCGCGCCGACGACGGGTGGCTGGAGCAGGCGTGGTCCGACCCTGCGACGAGGGTGCTGGTCATCGACAACGGCCACACGCTGGTGCGGCGCACGGATGACGAGGTGCACGCGGTGCTGCTCACGCCGGCCGAGGCGCCGCCTGGGCCGCGCTACCTCCTGGGCGTCGACGACGGCGCCGCCTACTTCGCGGTGGCCGCGCCCCTGCCGGGGCTGCCCGCCGGCGACGTCAACGGCCGGCTCACCACCCCGATGGGGCTGCGCGACACGCCGGAGGGCCGTCCTGTCGCGGCCGGGCTGCGCCAGGTCGGCGGGCTGCTCGGCGACCGCGACGCGGGCCTGCTCGTGCACGCCGTGGCGCTGGAGGCCTGGCACTCCACCCACGAGTTCTGCCCGCGCTGCGGCACCCGCACGACCATGCAGGCGGGCGGCCACGTCAGGGTCTGCCCGAGCGACGGCAGCCAGCACTTCCCGCGCGTCGATCCCGCCGTCATCATGCTGATCCGCGACCCCGACGACCGCTGCCTGCTGGCCCGCGGCCCGCAATGGCCCGAGGGGCGGCTGTCGATCCTCGCCGGGTTCGTCGAGCCGGGGGAGTCGCTGGAGGCGGCGGTCATCCGCGAAGTGGCGGAAGAGGTCGGCATCACCGTCGCCAACCCGCGCTATCTCGGCAGCCAGCCCTGGCCGTTCCCGCGCAGCCTCATGCTCGGCTTCTTCGCCGAGGCCACCACGACCACGCTCACCCCCGACGCCGACGAGATCGCCGAGGCGCACTGGTATTCGAGGACAGAGCTGCTCCGCGCCCTCGACTCCGGCGAGCTGCGCCTGCCGCCGCCCGTGTCGATCGCCCGCCGCCTGATCGAGACCTGGTACGGCGGCGAGCTGATCGGCGACTGGTGACCGTCAGGCCGCTCCGAGCAGGGCCTTGACCTCCATGGCCGAGGGGTTCGTCCGCACGACGCGCCCCTTGGGGGTCTCGATGACCACGGTCGGCACCACCTGGTTGCCGTTGTTGACGCTCTCCACGAACTCGGCGGCCGCCTGGTCGCGTTCGATGTCGACGTCCTTGAAAGCGATGCCCTCGCGGGTGAGCTGGGCCTTCAGCCGCTTGCAGGGGCCGCACCACGTAGTGCTGTAGACCGTGAGCGCCATCTGAGGAATCCCTCCAAGGTCAGGAAATCAAGCGATCCGTGCAACAACCTGCGACGTCCGCTTAATCCCAGATTCTTACCCGATGCGCTCCGCGATCCATGCCTGCACCCGCTCCGCCACGCCCGGCTCCCGATAGAGCGGCGAGCTGTGGTTGGTGCCCGGCGCCGTCAGCACCGTCACCGGCACGCCCACCTGGCCGAGCATCTGCTTGAGCAACTGACTCTGCACCGGCGGCACGAACTCGTCCTTCGAGTGCACGGTCAGCATCGGCGCGTCCTTGCGGCTGGCGTGCCAGGCCACCTCCATGCTGGCCCAGACCCGCGAGCACTTGCCCTTGGGCGCGCAGCCGCCGGCCAGCTTGATCGCCGCCGTACGCAGCCTGCGCTTGTTCGGGTCGGGCGACTTGGCCCCGTCGGAGTACGCGCGCAGCGGCGAGATGATCGGCGACAGCCCGACCACGCCCTTGAGCCCGTTGATGCCGTCACCGTACGTGCCGACCGCCGCCGCGATGTGCCCGCCCGCGGAGAACCCGACCAGCACGTAGTTCTTCGGGTCAAACGCCCACTTGTCGGCGTGCTTGCGCGCCAGCGCGATGGCCGCCAGCGCGTCACTGCGCTGCGCCGGCCACGCCGCGTCACTGGACAGCCGGTAGTTGAGGTTGAAGACCGTGTAGCCCAGCTCGGCGTAGCCCCGGACGATCTCCTTCATGTACTTCTTGTCGCCGCTGGACCACCAGCCGCCATGGATGAGGAAGACGCCGGGCCGCTGCTGGCCGTCGGGCGTCCACCACACGTCCATGCTCTGGCGCTGGTGCGAGCCGTAGCGGACGGTCTCGACCGATAACCCGCCAAGGCCCTGTGCGTCGATGGGGTTGTGCACCGTCGGCAGCGGGGTGGGATCGCCAGAGGCGCTCGCGGCGACAGGTGTGAGCACAACGGCAGCGAGCGCGAGGGCGCTCACGCAAACCGCAGTTCGCACGGCCTTCCTTTCCCCCATGCACATGGTCGGGCCCCATTGTGGGGGAAGAGACCATCCTTTTGCATCTCGGTGACGATGAACATACGCCGGGGCGCATGTTGCCAGAATAAAGTCTGGCACCGCCAGCGGCTGGGAGGATTCAGGGGTGAACAACGCGGATGACGTACTGATCGGGCTCGACCCCGAGCAGCGTGCCGTCGCCGAGGCGGTGCGCGGCCCGGTGTGCGTGCTCGCAGGTGCGGGGACGGGTAAGACCAGGGCGATCACCCACCGCATCGCGTACGCGGTCCGCAGCGGCGTCATCGACGCGCAGAGCGTACTGGCTGTGACATTCACCACTCGGGCGGCCGGCGAGCTGCGCCAGCGGCTGCGCGCGCTCGGCGCGCCCGGCGTGCAGGCCCGCACGTTCCACGCCGCGGCGCTGCGCCAGCTCACCTACTTCTGGCCGCGCGTCATCGGCGGCGCGGCGCCGTCGGTCATCGAGTCGAAGCTGCCGGTGCTCGGCGAGGCGTGCCGCCGGCTGCGCAGGAACGTCGAGCGCGCCGAGCTGCGCGACATCGCCTCCGAGGTCGAGTGGGCCAAGGTCACCCAGATCGGTCCCGAGGACTACGTGGCGGCCGCCGCGAAATACCACCGCACCCCGCCGATCACGCCGGCCGAGCTGGCCGACGTCTACGACGCGTACGAGCAGATCAGGCGCGAGCGCCACCTGGTCGACTTCGAGACGATCCTCGAGCTCACCGCCGCCGTGATGACCGAGCACCAGGAGGTCGCGGCGCAGATCCGCCAGCAATACCGCTACTTCGTGGTCGACGAGTACCAAGACGTCAACCCGCTGCAGAAGCTGCTGCTCGACACCTGGCTCGGCGGGCGCGACGACCTGTGCGTGGTCGGCGACCCCAACCAGACCATCTACTCCTTCACCGGCGCCAGCCCCCGCTACCTCACGAACTTCTCCGTCGACCACCCCGGCGCGGCCGTCATCAAGCTCGTCCGCGACTACCGCTCCACCCCGCAGGTCGTCGACCTCGCCAACCTCGTCATCGCCAAGGGCAAGTCGCCCCACCGCCTCGAGCTGGTCGCGCAGCGCCCCGACGGCCCCAAGCCGGCCTTCAAGGAATACGACGACGAGCCGGCCGAGGCCGCCGACGTCGCCAGGTCGATCAGGAAGCTCATCGACAAGGGCGTGCCGTCGCGCGAGATCGCCGTGCTGTTCCGGGTCAACTCGCAGTCGGAGGCGTACGAGGAGGCGCTGGCCAAGGCCGAGATCCCCTACGTGCTGCGCGGCGCCGAGCGCTTCTTCGAGCGCCCCGAGGTCCGCCAGGCCGTCGTGCTGCTGCGCGGCGCGGCCCGCTCCGCCGCGGGCGAGCCGCTGGCCTCCGAGGTCCACCACATCCTGGGCGGCGTCGGCCTGACCCCCTCGCCGCCCGGCGGCGGCAAGGCCAGGGAGAAGTGGGAGTCGCTCAAGGCGCTGGCCGACCTCGCCGAGGACATGGCGGCCGAGGGCGCCGACCTGCCGGCGTTCGTCACCGAGCTCGAACGCCGCGCCTCCGAGCAGCACGCGCCGCCCGTCGAGGGCGTCACCCTCGCCTCACTCCACGCCGCCAAGGGCCTGGAGTGGGACGCCGTCTTCCTCGTCGGCGTCACCGACGGCATGCTGCCGATCATCTACGCCGAGAGTCCCGAGCAGATCGAGGAAGAACGCCGTCTCCTCTACGTCGGCATCACCCGCGCGAGGGAGCACCTGTCGATCTCGTGGGCGGCGGCCAGGGCACCAGGAGGCCGGAAGGGCCGCCGGCCGTCCCGCTTCCTCGACGGCCTCACCGGCCGCGCCCCCGCCGCGCCGCGGGTGGCGCAGTCCGCCCGCGCCGAGCGCCGTCAGGTGGCCGCGCCGGTCAACTGCCGGGTGTGCGCCAAGACGCTGACCGCCGCGACCGAGCAGAAGCTCGGCCGCTGCGCCACCTGCCCCGCCGACTACGACGAGGCGCTGCTCGAGCGCCTCAAGGCGTGGCGCACGGCCACCGCCAAGGAGACCAAGGTCCCGCCGTACGTCATCTTCACCGACGTCACGCTGCAGGCCATCGCGGAGCGGGCGCCGGCGACCGAGCAGGAGCTGCTGTCGATCGCGGGCGTCGGCAAGGTCAAGATCGACCGGTACGGCGAGGCCGTCCTCGCTCTCTGCCGCGCCTCCTGACACCGCCGTAACGGGGACGCAACGGAAAGACGACATCATTCCGGCTGAACTGGGCCCGGCTTTCACCCCGGTACGGGCGGCACGTCACACTTGTCGCAGGACCGGAACATCCAAGGGGGACGACACGTGAACGAGGCGCTGAAAGAGCTGCTGGACCTGCTCGACCTTGAGCAGATCGAGCTCGACATCTTCCGCGGCAGGAGCCCGGAGGAGCGCATCCAGCGGGTCTTCGGCGGTCAGGTGGCGGCCCAGGCACTGGTGGCGGCCGGACGTACCGTGCCCAAGGACCGCAACGTGCACTCCCTGCACGCCTACTTCATCCGTCCTGGCGACCCCTCGATCCCGATCGTCTACAACGTCGAGCGGCTGCGCGACGGGCGCTCGTTCACCACCCGCCGCATCGTCGCCGTCCAGCACGGCAAGGCGATCTTCACGATGTCGGCGTCGTTCCACGTCGCCGAGGAGGGCGTCGCGCACCAGGCGTCGGTGCTGCCCCAGGTGCCCGACCCCGAGACGCTGCCGACGTTCCAGGACCGCATGTTCGAGCTCGTCGGCGACCACCCCGAGCTGCGCGACTGGGCAGCCCGGCCGCGCCCCGTCGACGCCCGCTACGCCTCGCCGCTCACCTGGGAGGCGCACCTCGACCCGGCGCTGCGCAGCGCGCAGACGAACGTGTGGTTCCGCTACGACGCCGAGCTGCCCGACGACCCGCTGCTGCACGTCGTGCTGGCGGCGTACGCCTCCGACTACACGCTCGTCGACACCATCCTGCTCGCGCACGGCATGGCGTGGGGCGCCTCCGACATCATGGGCGCCTCGCTCGACCACGCCATGTGGTTCCACGCCCCGTTCAGGGCCGACGACTGGCTGCTCTATGCTCAGGAATCTCCCTGGTCCGCCGGGGCCAGGGGACTGGCCCGGGGCGAGATGTTCACCGCGTCTGGAGAGCTCGTGGTCTCGGTCGTACAAGAGGCCATGATCCGCCGGACGAAGTGACGAAATCGCAGGTAGAAAATATGTTGCCCCTTCCCGGCAATCCGGTTTAGGGTCTTGGTCAAGCGAGTCGGACGGTCTAGTTCCGACGATCCCGAGAGTGGAGGTGAATCCCAGTGATCAGCATCGAGATGTCTGCCACGCCGTGGTTCGCCTCCGCGTGCCGTGACTCGGTGGTGCTGCTTGCCGGTGCCGCCAAGCTCCGGCAGGAGAAGTCTGCCCGTCGTCAGGCCGCCGCCTTCATCGCGCGAGCTCACTCCGGTGTGGCCGCGGAAGGTGCCCCTGTCTATGCGGGACGTATCGAACTGCCGGCCAACCAGCTCACCAAGGGTGGACTGTGCGGTCCGCAACCCTGGCGGGATGCTCCGGTCATAACCTGACCGGCTTACAGCAGCCCCCAGGCCGCGGATCCACAGACAGGATCCGCGGCCTTCTTGTTTGTCCGTGATCTCCGACCACCTACGAGGTGCCCGACCAAGATCAAAAAGATCGATCAAAAGGAGAAGCAGATGGGGGCGAAGACGATCATGGACCTGATCGACGAAGCCAAGATCCCCTGTCGTACCGACCCTGACCTGTGGTTCGCCGAGTCGCCGGAGGACGTCGAGTTCGCCAAGGCACTCTGCGGCGGCTGCCCGATCCAGAAGGCCTGCCTGGAGCGCGCGCTCGAGCGCGAAGAGCCCTGGGGCGTCTGGGGCGGGGAGCTCATCCTCAGGGGAACGATCGTTCCCCGCAAGCGTCCGCGTGGGCGTCCCCGCAAGCACCCGGTCGCTGCCTGAAACACCGCACCAACCGAAAGAGAGAAGAAACGATCATGAGGACCCAGCCGACGAGGAGTCTGCTAGTGCCGGATCTCATCCATGACCTGGTGAATGACCGAATACAAACCCTCCACCGTGAGGCCGCTGAGCAGCGCGTCATCCTGCGCGCCCAGCGCGTGCAGCGCGCGCGACGCGGCGTCACGCGCGCGAACGAGCGCCTCCGCAGGGTGTTGAGCCGCGAGTTCTGACCGGCAGGTCCTGCCGCCGGCGCAGGATCTCCCACCGGAACTTGTGAATAAAGAGAGCCGGGCGCACAGCCAAGCGCCCGGCTCTCCCCTTTTCACCCACACCCCCACCCACCCGACCCCCTCACCCCACCACCCGACCCCCTCACCCCACCGCCCGACCCCTCACCTCACCGAGCCCGGGCCCCTCACCCCACCTAGCCCGGGCCCCTCAACGCACCGAGCCCGGGCTCCTCAACTCTCACAGCACCACCATCACCGGTCACGCCTCCACACCGGTCACAGAACTCCTTGCCACAGCCACCGAAACCCCAGGGCCACCGCTGAGGGCGGACTGATCCCTGCGCACTACCCGTCTGTTCATGTGCGCATCTCCGATAGCAGGCACGACACCCGTGCACCAGAACCACAAGCCCGAGATCCATGGCCAGGAGCGATCGCGGCCGATCACAGTCCTCGTCGCGCACCGCAACCACTCACGACGACGGACCATCCACAACCGCGAATCGCTCACTGCCATGCCCGCTCACCGAGCTCCCGGCCCGGCCACCTGAGCTCAAGGAGCAGTGCAACCCACCAGGGGAAGCTCAGCGGGAAGCCCCGGAGCCGCCGGATCCACGAGGGTGGTGACCTCGCCGACCCCGGCCGTCACGCATTCGAGCAGAGCGACAGGATCGACGACGGCGTTCGCAGCAGGAGCGCCCGCGAGCAACCCCATGCCGGCGAGGACAGCGGCGCCGAACAGGCGCACGGAACGGTGCATAGATGCCTCCCAACGGAGAGTAACTTTTAGCCCTCGTATGATTGCACAGAGTAATGGTTCCTCAAGCCACCCCACCTCACCCCGCGCGCGCACGGCACCAACCCCGGCCTCACATGACGGGATGTGTCCCCGCAATCAACCCCTCCGGACTCCGCCCCGAGCCCAGAGTCTTTGCCAACAGACCTCGGAGCACCCCACCAAGAGGGCGCTGGCCGGGCAGGCGTCACCGGCATATGGGGCGCTGGCCGGGCAGGCGTCACCGGCGTAAGGGCTGCCCGAGTGCCCGTTGGCGGGGCGGATGACAGCGAGTAGCGCTGACTGGGGCAGGCACCGAGCGGCGCCATCGAGGTCGATGGTGCCGCTCGTCCGTCTCAGTCAGCCGAGCTCAGCGCCCAGACATGAACTCGGGTCAGCCGACGGCCAGGGCTTCGTCGTCCGGGTTGGGGTCGGCGTCGTCGGCGAAGCCTGGCACCCAGCGGATGACCTCGTCGCGGAAGCGGGCCGTGGTGCCCAACTGGCAGAGGACGCCGATGCCGGCCGCGTGGACACGGTGGATCAGCACGTACGAGGCCGGCAGGTTGAGCTGGCGGACCACGTTCGTGGGCCGAAGGTCGGTCACGCTGGCGGCCTGCGCCTGCAACCACTCCCGGCTGAAGGTGAACTCCTCCACCGCCGTCGGCTCCACGTACGGCGCGAGGAAGGCGCGCAGCGCGTCGGGGTCGATGTCGATGTCCTCGCGGATGAAGCCCTCCTGCCGCAGCCCGGTCATGACGGTCTCCATGTCACCCTGGTTGAAGATCCGGGTGAGCTGCCCGAACGCCTTCGGGTACCCCTCGGGCAACCGGTTGACGGCGCCGAAGTCGAGCGCGCCGAGCCGCCCGTCATCCAGCATGCGGAAGTTGCCCGGGTGCGGGTCGGCGTGCAGCATCCCGACCCGCGCCGGGGAGCAGAACAGGAACCGTACGAACAGCAGCCCCGCCTGGTCGCGCTGCTCCTTGGTGCCCTCGGCGATGATGCGTGACAGCGGCGTGCCGTCCATCCACTCGGTGACCAGCACCATCTCGTTGGCGGCCACCACGTCGGGCACGTAGAAGTCGGGGTCGCCGTTGAACTCCAGCGCGAACGCGTGCTGCGCCTCGGCCTCACGCAGGTAGTCGAGCTCCTCGGCGATGCGTTCGCGCAGCTCGCTCAGCACCGACTTCATGTCGAGCCCCGGCAGCAGTGCCCCGAACAGCTTGCCCAGCCGCGAGAGCTGCGCGAAGTCGCCGAGCAGCGCCTTGCCCGCCCCCGGGTACTGGATCTTGACGGCGACGACCCGGCCGTCCTGCCACACGGCCTTGTGCACCTGCCCGATGGAGGCGGCGGCGGTCGGCTGGTCGTCGAACGACTGGAAGTGCTTGCGCCAGTCGTCACCCAACTGCTCGGCCAGCACCTTGTGCACGGTCGACACCGGCAGTGGCGGCGCGGCCTCCTGGAGTTTGGTGAGCGTGGCGCGGTAGGGGCCGGCGATCTCCTGCGGCAGTGCCGCCTCGAAGATCGACAGGGCCTGGCCGAGCTTCATCGCTCCGCCCTTGAGCTCGCCGAGCACCTTGAAGACCTGCTCCGCGGTACGCTGCTGCACCTCCTGGGCCACGATCTCCGCCGACTTGCCGCCGATGCGCTTGCCCAGGCCGAGGGCGGCGCGGCCGGCGAAACCGAGCGGAAGGGTGGCCAACTTGGCCGAGCGCGTGACGGCACGGCGCGGGAGATCGTTCACACTGATGCGCGGAACCTCGGCGAGATACCGCTTCCCCCCTTCGTGATCATCCTTTGAGCACGTCAGTCGCGGTTGGGTGCCATGACCATTCTTAGCGAATATCGATTGTTTCGCATACAGCGACATTGCGGGTGTATCACCCACGATCTCCCTATCCACCGCCAATCAGGCGTTACCTCCACTGTGCCGTTGGTCACAGCAGGGGTTTTTCCGTCGAGGAACGCCAGCGCGTGCCCCACCGCCCCCGCCGCGACGACGCCCGCCAGCGCCACGTCGCAGGCGATCTCGCCCGGCGGATAGCCGCCCAGCTGTGCCGTGACCATCCCCCACTCCGGGTCGCGGTCGCGCCGGGTCAGGTCGAGGCAGTGCACGCACGCCGTGATGCCCGGCAGGACCAGCGGGCCCACCGTGCCGTGTCCCTCGAAGGCGGATGCCAGAAGATGGGGGATGTCGAGGTCGATCAGCTCGTTGACCAGCACCCCGTCGAGGGGAGTGACCGGCGCCAGGATGACGAGGTCAGGTCGATCGGTCTTGTCCCCAAGATACGGCCCTCCGGCGAGCACATTGACCGTCGGTCGGCACGCCTCCTCACCCAACTCGCTCTCGTACGCACTGACCCGCGGCACCCCTTTCGGCCTCCGCGCCGGTTTCTTCCCTCGGGATCCGGCCGCCGCCCCCTCCTCAGCTCCAGGCGCAGACCCCCGCTTCGACCCGGTCCCAGGCTCAGACCTGGATCCAGGACCTGGGGTCTCCTCCCGTCGTGTCGCCTGCGCCGGCCTTGGTCCCTGCGCCGGTTTCGCCGCCTGCGCCGGAGACGTGCCGCCTGTTCGTGGGGAGGGTGGAGTGGTGCGCTGAGGGGAAGGGCGGGCGGCCGGTGGGGTGGGTGAATGGGTGACCACGGCCCGGGCTGGGTGTCCGGTGATGGACGGGGTGATGCCGCCCCAGCGCACCGCCGAGTCCTGCGGGAAGCGTGTCGTAGGGGCAGGTCCGGCCGGGGGTGGGATGCGCTGGGCCAGGTCCTCGGACTGGATGTGCGACGGAGGTGGCGGGTCGCCGGCGGTGAGGCGGCGGGCGATGGCGACCGCGCCCACCTCCCGGGGGAGGCCCACTTCCGCCCAGGTCAACCCGCCTGGTGTGAGGTCGGCCGGCCGGGCGAGCGCCGGGTCGAGCACGCGGATGTTGCCCACGCCGGCGGCCGCGAGGAGGGCGACGATCTGGGCGCCGACCCGGCCCGCGCCGTAGACGCGTACGCGGGCCTGGCGGCGGCGTTCGAACGTCGTCATCATGCCGTCGAGAGTGGTCGAGGCGAGGTCGAGGGCGTCGAGTTCGGGTCTGAGCCGGTCGCGTTGGGCCAGCGGCAGGTCGCTGAGGCAACCGGGTTCGAGTGAGGCGTCGTGGAGCGCGCCCTGGGCCGCGAGATGGTCGATCAGGCACCGGGCGCGCGGCTCGTCGAGCCCCGCGAGCGCGGCTTCCTCCAGCACGGTCTCCATCTCCCGCGTGCCGTCGAGACTCTCGATCCACTTGAGCACCCGCTCGGTCAGTCCGCTCAGCATCACCGCTCTGAGCGGATGCGTGCCGAGCTGGAGGGTGCTCTCGTCGCGCAGGAGGTGCCGGAGGGCGGGCTTCACACGTGGCCTCATGGCCGGAAGATTTTCACGGCCAAGCAAGATCAGGAGGGACTTCGGCCCTGACTGTGGATAACCAGGCACATGGCGACTGACCTGTGGATAAGCGACCACCAGGACGCTCTGGCGCACCGGCGCGAGAGCGAAGCGGTCAAGGAAAGGAGGGCCAGAGAACACGGGTGGCGGGAGGTGGAGCGTTGAGGTGCTGGGCGGTGGGGCGGAGATGGGGGAGTGGGGCGGGGTTACGCTTCCCCGCATGAACGAGCTCTTGGTTGATCGCAAAGACGATGGAGTAGTGCTCATCACCCTCAACCGCACCGACATGCGCAACGCCATGACCGACACCATGACGGCCGAGTGGCGGGCGGTCATGGCGGAGCTGCGCGATGACAGGCAGGCGCGGTGCCTGGTCGTGACCGGGGCGGGGTCGGCGTTCTCGTCCGGTGGTGACCTGTCGTGGATCGGCGAGCGCGGTACGGAGGCCGTCCCGCGACTCCGCGACCGCATGCTCGCCTTCTACCGCACCTGGCTGGCGATCACCGAGCTCGAGATCCCCACGATCGCCGCCGTCAACGGCCCCGCGGTGGGTGCGGGGTTGTGCGTGGCGCTGGCCTGCGACCTCGTGTACGCCGCCGACGACGCCAAGCTGCTGGCCCCGTTCACGTCGCTGGGCCTGCACCCGGGCATGGCCGCCACGTACCTGCTGCCGAAGAGGGCGGGCGCGCGGCTGGCGGCGGAGATGCTGCTGACCGGTCGCACCGTCTCTGGGCGGGAAGCGTCCGACAAAGGACTAGTAAATCAATCTTTCCCGAAAAATCATCTAATGTCGGAAACGGAGGCCATCGCCCGGAAGATCGCCCAGAACGCCCCCATTGCCACGCGCCTCACCAAAGTAGCCCTCAACCAAGACCATCAAGACCTGGAAGCCGCGCTGATGTGGGAATCCCTGGCCCAGCCCGTGACCATGGCCTCCGCCGACATGATCGAGGGCCTGACCGCCCATCGGGAAAGGCGCATGCCCAAATTCACCGGCTCTTAATCATCTGACCAGCAGAAACATGGTCCACCCTCTGTGGGATTTCGTCAGTCTCGGCTAACGTGCATATGTGCCCCCCGAGACAGTCGAGGTTCGTCGCAGTTCTCGTCGCCGGCGTACGGTTTCCGCCTACCGCGACGGCGACAAGACGATCGTGCTCCTGCCCGCCTGGCTGAGCGGTGAAGACGCGGATGAATGGGTGAGCCGCATGCTGGATCGGCTGGCCGCGAAAGAACAACGTCGAAGGCCGACCGACGAGGCTCTGCTCGAGCGGGCCAAGGAGCTGTCGGCCAGATATCTGGACGGCGAGCCCGACCCGGTGAGCGTGCGCTGGGTGGACAACCAGCAGCACCGCTGGGGCTCGTGCACCCCAGAGACCGGGACGATCCGGATCTCCACCAGGCTCAAGGGCCTGCCCGAGTGGGTCATCAACTATGTGATCATCCACGAGCTGGTGCACCTGCTGGTGCCCAGCCACGGGCCCAAGTTCTGGGCACTGGTAGAACAGTATCCGAAGGCGGAGCGGGCCCGCGGGTTCCTTGAGGGATTCTCCGCCGCGGCCCACACCGCACCGGAGGAGTGTTGACGCGCATCGTCGCGGTCCTGGTTCATCGGCACATGGCGGACGCGGCGCCCGAGGGCGTCGATCCCGCGCGGTTCCTTGAGGCGGTGGCGGAGGACACGTACGAGATGGTCGCCGGCCTCGACCTCGTCACCCCCGTGCTCGCCACCAGCGTCCCCGGTCTCGACGACATCGTCTGGCCGGGCACCGAGGTGATCACGATCGCCGAGGGCGAACCGCTGAGAACCACCCTCGCCCGCCTCAAGGCCGATCAGGCGGCGGTCATCTGCGCCGACGCGCCCGACCTGCCGCCCCTGCTGGTGGGCAAGCTGTTCAGGGAGCTGGGCCGGGCCGAGATCACGATCTGCCCCGCGGAGAACGGCGGAGCCGTGGCCATGGCCTGCGCCCTGCCCGCGCCGGAGTGGGCCGAGCCCGACCTCGACGCGTACGACGTCGTCAAAGACCTGCGCGCGCAGGCCCCCGGCCCCCGCAGAGTGGCGACCACCCCTGGCTGGCACCGCCTGCGCACCCCGCACGACCTCGCCCGCCTCGACCCCGGCCTGGAGGGCTGGGAGAGCACCAGAGCGCTGATCACGGCACGGTGAGCCGGGCCAGCACGGCGCGGTGATCGGTGCGCGGCACGTCCCGCACACTCACCTCCTGCACTCCCACCCGCCGATCGACCAGCACGTGGTCGATGGTGATGAGCGGCGGCACCTTCTTGTTGGCCGGCCACGTGGGGATCAGCCCGGCCCCGACCTCGTCGGCGGCATCCTTGTAGCCGCGCGCGAGCAGCCGGCGCATGGAGGAGTGGTCGAGCGAGGCGTTGAAGTCGCCCGCGATGATCCTGATCCGGTCGGGCGAGGCGGACGGGAAGGACTCAAGGGCCCGCTTCCAGTCGGTGACCTGCGGCCCGAGCGGCGGGAACGGATGCGCGTCGATGAACTCGATCGGCTCGCCCCCGGGCAACTCTATCGTCGCCGCCGGCATGTGGTGCCCGGCCGGCGCGTTCCAGCTCGTGAGCGGCTCCATCGGATGCCGGGAGAACAGCCCGCTGCCGCTGGCGTTCCACTCGTCCTCCAGCACGCGGTACGGCATGAGCTCCTTCAAACCGGCCGTGTCGAGGTCGGCGACCGCCCCCGGCGTCAGCTCCTGGGTGCTCAGCACGTCGGGCCTGAACTCGCGTACGAGCTGCAGAATCGTCCCGACGTCGGCCTTGCCGAACAACATGTTGACCGTCATCACCTGGAGCGGCCTGCCCTTGGCCGCGTCGGCGGTGCCGAGCGCCCTCGGCAGCACGCTGAAGCCGAGCGCCGTCGTCGCGAGCAGCGCGACGACGGTCGCGGCGCGCCTGCGTCCGAGCGCCGCGATGAGGAGGGGGAGCAGCGAACCGGCCGCCGCGTACGGGGTCGCCGTCATGAGCTGGGTCGGCAGCGACCCGCGTTCGAGACCGGCCACCCTGGCCACCGCCCACGCGGCGAACGGGGTCACGGCCACCCAGGTCAGCGCCGTGCGAGGCATCTTGCGACGTTTGCGAACCGGCGTCACGATCGTGCCGCCGACGGCCGAACCCTCCACACGAGCCCCCCTTTGGAACGACGCAAAAGGACTCTAGCCAAGTGCGCGTGAGCTTGAGCTAAGCGCCTCACGTCCGCGTGCGGCCAGCCGCCTGGTGGCCTCGTCGGACGGCTCGGGGATCTCGTCGACCGGGAACCACCGCAGGTCGAGCGACTCGTCACTGATCACGTTCGTGGCGTCGGGAGGCGCCACCGCGGCGTATTCGACGTCGAGATGCCAGCTGTGCGGCGGATGGCACCACACCAGGTGCCGGTCGACCGCGAGCGGCCCGGGCAGCAGGCGCAGGCCGGTGATGCCGGACTCCTCCCACGCCTCCCGCAACGCCACCTCCGCCAGTGACGTGTCGGATGTCTCACAATGGCCGCCCATCGGCAGCCACATCTTGGCCTTCGGGTGCAGCGTGAGCAGCACCTGGGACCCGTCGTGCGACAGCACCGCCGTCGTCGCCGTCAGATGCCCCGGCACGCATTCGCGCAGCATCGCGTCGTCGTGAGCGCGCAGGTGATCGAGGAACTCCAGGCGCAGCGCCTCTTCCTCTGGCGTCGGCGCGGCCCAGGAGGACAGCACCGCCACCGCGTCGGCGTGCAGGGTCAACTCTTGCCTTCCTCGCCCTCGTCGTCGCCGGGCTTGGCCTCGAGCTGGGAGATGTCCCAGGTGGCCTCACCGCGTACGAACGCGTCGGGATCGTCGAGGTCCTCGGCCGTCGGCATCAGGTCGGGATGGCTCCACAGCGCGTCGCGCCCGTCGACGCCGCGCGCGTTCTCCAGCGCCTGCCACAGCGCCGCGGCCTCGCGCAGCCGCCGCGGCCGCAGCTCAAGACCCACCAGCGTGCCGAACGTCAGCTCGGCGGGCCCGCCGGTGGCCCGGCGCCTGCGCACGGTCTCGGCCAGCGCCACCGCGGAGGGCAGCTTGCCCTGCGCAGCGCGGTCGACCACGGTGGCCACCCACCCCTCGACCAGCGCGAGCATCGTCTCAAGGCGCGCGAGCGCGGCCTTCTGCCGCTCGGTCTCCTCGGGCTTGAGCAGGTTGCCCCCGCTCAGCGCCTCCTGGATGGCCTGCGGGTTGTTGATGTCGAGCCCGCGGATCTGCTCTTCGAGCGCGGAGGTGTCGACCGTGATGCCCCTGGCGTATTCCTCGACCGCGCCGAGCAGATGCGAGCGCAGCCACGGGACGTGCTGGAACAGCCGGTGGTGCGCGGCCTCGCGCAGCGCCAGATAGAGCCGGATCTCGTCGGACGGGATCTCGAGGCCCTCGCTGAAGGACGCGATGCCGCCGGGCAGCAGCGCCGCCGTGTCGGACAGGGGAAGACCGATGTCGGTGGTGCCGATCACCTCGCGCGCCAGCGACCCGATGGCCTGCCCGATCTGCTGGCCGACCATCATGCCGCCCATCTGCTTCAGCATGCCCATCAGCGGCCCCGCCATCTGCTGGGCCTCAGGGGGCAGGCCGGAGCCACCGAGCGCGCCGCCCATGGTCTCGACCATGCGTTCGGCGATCGGCTCGCACAGCTTGCGCCAGATCGGGATCGTGTTCTCGATCCATTCGGACCGGCTCCAGGCCTGCGGCGTCGTCACGCCGCTCGGCAGCGTCGTCGCCTCGTTGAGCCACAAGTCGGCCAGGCTGAGCGCCTCGACGATCTGGCGGCGCTCGCCTTCCATGACACTCGGGTCGCCCTGGGCGACCACGGAGTGCCTGGCGATGTTCTTGGCCATGTCCCAGTTGACAGGGCCTGAACCCTGGGGCGCCGACAACATGTCGGCGAACTGGCGCATCGCCTGAGCCATCTGCTCAGGGTTGCCGAACATGGCGAACGGGTTCTCGTTGGGGTCGTTTTCGCGACCTGGCAGGTCAGTCACCGCTCTACCTCGTGCAGGATGGAGGAGTCCACATCCGCCACGTTAGTCGTCCTACGGCGGATCAGTGCAAAGTGAGGACCTGGTGCCAACCTCGAAACGCTCGCGCCAACCCGTCGTCGCCGTCACAGGCGCGGCCTCCGGCCTGGGCCGCGAGCTGCTCGCGAGGCTCGTATCCGCCGCGGATTTCCGCAGAGTGGTGGCCATCGACGAGCAGCGCGGCGACATCCAGGAGGCCACGTGGAGAGTGATCGACGTACGAGATCCGCTCTTGGCGAACCGGATCTCCGACATCGACGTCCTGGTCCATCTCGCCGGTGACTACGCCGTCGACTCCGACCCGGGGGAGCGGCGGGCGTACAACCTGCGTGCCGCGCAGACCGTGCTCACCGCCTGCGCCGCCGCACGCGTGCGCAAGGTCGTGCTGGTCACCAGCGCGATGGTGTACGGCGCCGCACCCGACAACGAGGTGCCGCTGCCCGAAGACGCCCCCGTGGCCGCCGAGCCCGACACCGGCGTGGTGGGCGACTTCCTGGAGATCGAGTCCCTCGTACGCAGGTCGCTGCGCAGCCACCCCGGCCTGGAGATCACCGTGCTGCGCCCGGCGGCCGTCGTCGGCCCGGGCGTCGACACCGTGATCACCCGCCACTTCGAGTCGCCCAGGCTGCTCACGGTCAAGGGTTGCCACCCCCGTTGGCAGTTCTGCCACATCGACGACCTCGTCTCCGCCCTCGAACTGGCCGCCCGCGGCCTGGTCAGCGGCGTGGTCGCGGTCGGCAGCGACGGCTGGCTCGAGCACGAGCAGATCGAGGAGCTCTCGGGCATCAGGAGCCTTGAGCTGCCCGCCGGCCTGACGTTCGGCACCGCGCAGCGCCTCCACCGCCTCGGCGTCACCCCGGCGCCCGCCACCGACCTGCACTACGTCGTCTATCCGTGGGTCGTCGACTGCGCCGCGCTGCGCGAGGCGGGCTGGAAGCCCCAATGGACGAACGAGGCCTCGTTCGAGCAGCTCCTGGAGCTGCGCGAGAACCGTACGACCGTGGTCGGGCGCCGCCTGCCCGTCAAGGAGGCCACGCTCACCGCCGCCGGCGCCACCGTCGCCGTCATCGGCACCGCCGCGATCGTCCGTCAGGTACGTAAGAAGCGTCGCTCGTAACGGTTAGGCTCTTTCTGTGGACGTCATCCGCTTGCTCGGCATACGTGAGACCCCGCTCTCGGTCGACGAGGTGCTGGCCGCCGTGCGCGACCACGCCGCGGGCGGCACCGCCTTGTTCCTCGGCACCGTGCGTGAACAGGACCACGGCAAGCCGGTGACCGGGCTCGCCTACTCCGCCCACCCCTCGGCGGAGGCCGAGCTGCGCCAGGTGGCCGAGAAGGTCGCCGCCGACTTCCCGGTGACCGCCGTGGCCGCCGTCCACCGGGTGGGCGACCTCGCGCTCGGCGACACCGCGGTGATCGTCGCGGTCGCCGCGCCCCACCGAGACGAGGCGTTCAAGGCCGCGCGGCGGCTCATCGACGACCTCAAGGCCCGCGTCCCCATCTGGAAACATCAGGCGTTCGCCGACGGCGAGACCGAGTGGGTCGGCGCCGGCGAATAAGCTCGAAGACATGTCTCGACGCGCCCTGACGCTCCTGCTCGCGGGATTCCTCGTGCTCGCGCTCGGCGTGGCGGGCGCGTTCCAGCCGGTCCCGTACGTCGTGCTGAGCCCCGGCCCGACGGAGAACACGATCGGCGAGGTGAACAAAAAGCCCGTCATCGCGATCAAGGGCAGGCAGACCTATCCCACCAGCGGCTCGCTGCAACTGGTCACGGTCGCCTACCAGGGCGGCCCCGCCGCCAAGATCGACCTGCTGACGGCGCTGCGCGGCTGGCTCGACCCGACCGTCGCGGTGGTCCCGCAGGAGACGATCTTCGCTCCCGACCGCACCGCGCAGGAGGTCGAGGAGGAGAACACCGTCGAGATGACCAACTCCCAAGACTCCGCCACCGCCGCCGCGCTCAACGAGCTGAAGATCCCCTACGCGATGGTCGTGGGCGTGGTCTCCACCGAGAAGGGCAGGCCCGCCGACGGCAAGCTGATGAAGGGCGATGAGATCAACTCCGTCGACGGCAAGGAGACGAAAGACGTCACCGCCGTCGCCGACGCGGTCAAGGCACACAAGCCGGGCGAGAGCGTCACCTTCAACGTCACCAGAGGCACACAGAAGATCGACGTCACCGTGCAGACGGTCGCGGGCCCCCAGGCGCAGACCGTGGTCGGCGTCATGATGCAGGCGAAGTACAAGTTCCCCTTCGACGTCGACATCAACGTGGGCGACGTGGGCGGGCCGAGCGCCGGACTGATGTTCTCGCTCGGCATCCTCGACAAGCTCACCCCAGGAGAGCTGACCGGCGGCAAGCAGATCGCCGGCACCGGCACCATCACCCCGGCCGGCGAGGTCGGCGCGATCGGCGGCATCGCGCAGAAGATGGTCGGCGCCAAGGACTCAGGCGCCACGATCTTCCTGACCCCGGCCGACAACTGCGCAGAGGCGCTCAAAAGCGTTCCTGACGGGCTACGGCTGGTCAGGGCCGACACGTTGCACAGCGCGGTGGCGGCGCTCGACGCGCTGCGCACCAGCAAGGGCGACGTGCCCGCGTGCGAGGCCGGATGAAACTTCTGGCGCTCGCCGTGCGTTAGCCGTACGGCTGGCCCTGCGGTGTAGGTTGCCAGACACGGACCGTTTCTTCATTACGACGAGGGGTTGGCCTTGAGCTTCCGGACCCCAGGAGCCGGCAGGGCGATGCGCTTGCCCCGCCGACCGCGACTGCTTCTGCCTGTGGCGATCGCCCTCGTGGCGATCGTGGCATTCTTCTTCCTGTTCTCCGGCATCTATACCGACTATCTGTGGTTCGACGCGACCGGATTCACGACGGTCTTCAGCGGTGTGGTGCTGACCCAGATCGTGCTGTTCCTGGTCGGAGCGGTGCTCATGGTCGCCATCGCGGGCGGCAACATGTTGCTCGCCTTCCGCACCCGGCCTATGTTCGGCCCGGCGATGTTCGGCGGCGCCAGCGGAGCCGACCGCTACCGCATGGCGCTCGACCCCCACCGCAAGCTGATCTTCATCGTCGGCATGGCGCTGCTCGCCCTCTTCTCCGGCTCGTCCTTCTCGGGCCAGTGGCAGACGTGGCTGCAGTTCATCAACGGGGAGTCGTTCGGCAAGACGGACAAGTTGTTCGGGATGGACATCTCGTTCTTCATGTTCGACTATCCGTTCATCCGGATGGTGCTGAACTTCCTGTTCACCGCCGTGATCATCTCGATCGTGCTGGCGACGATCACGCACTACCTGTACGGCGGCTTCCGCCTGCAGTCGCCCGGCGTCCACGCCTCCCGCGCGGCCCGCGTCCACCTGTCGGTGCTGCTGGGCGTCTTCGTGCTGCTCAAGGCCGTGGCCTACTGGCTCGACCGGTACGGACTCGTCTTCTCCGACCGGGGCTTCGTCCACGGCGCCTCCTACACCGACGTCAACGCGGTCCTGCCGGCCAAGACCATCCTCGCGATCATCGCGCTGATCTGCGCCGTGCTCTTCTTCGCCGGCGTGGTCCGTCCGGGCGGCATGCTGCCCGGCGTCTCCTTCGGCCTGCTCGTGCTCTCGGCCATCCTCATCGGCGGCGTCTACCCGGCGCTGGTCGAGCAGTTCCAGGTCAAGCCCAACCAGCAGGGCAAGGAGTCGCCCTACATCGGGCGCAACATCGAGGCGACACGCGAGGCGTACAACGTCGACAAGACAGAGGTCGAGACGTACAACGCGCAGGCCGACCCGACCAAGGTCCAGGCCAACGGCGACACCTCCGTCTCCGGCGTGCGCCTGCTCGACCCGTCCCTGGTCTCCTCGACCTACGAGCAGACCCAGCGCATCAGAGGTTTCTACAGCTTCGCCGACCCGCTCGACGTCGACCGCTACCCCGACAGCTCGGGCAAGCTGATCGACCACATCGTCGGCGTCCGCGAGCTCGACGGGCCGCCAGAGGGCCAGAACAACTGGATCAACCGGCACCTCGTCTACACCCACGGCTACGGCTTCGTCGCCGCGCCGGGCAACAAGGTCGACACCAGCGGCCTGCCCGACTACGACGCCAAGGACATGCCGGTCACGGGTCCGCTGGTCAACAGCACCCAGCTCAAGGAGTCGCGCATCTACTACGGCGAAGACCCGGCCTCGGCCGAATACGTCATCGCCGGCGGCAACCCCAACGCGCCGCAGGAGCTCGACTACCCGGAGACCGGCGGCACCGGCCAGAAGAACACGACCTACACCGGCCGGGGCGGCGTCCCCGTCGGCTCGTTCCTCAACCGGCTCCTCTACGCCGCCAAGTACGGCGAGGCGAACATCGTCCTGTCCGGCGACGTCAACGACAACTCCAAGATCCTGTACGTCCGCAACCCGCGGGAGAGGGTCCAGAAGGTCGCTCCCTACCTCACGCTCGACGGCAACGCCTACCCGGCGATCATCGGGGGGCGGGTGCAGTGGATCGTCGACGGCTACACGACGAGCAACGACTACCCGTACTCGCAGAGCGAGAGCCTCGGCGAGATGACGCGCGACACCTCGACCGACCGCCGCGTCATCGCCCAGCAGCCGAGCGACCGCATCAACTACATCCGCAACTCCGTCAAGGCCACGGTCGACGCCTACGACGGCACCGTGCGGCTGTACGCGTGGGACAGCAACGACCCGCTGCTCAAGACCTGGAGCAACGCCTTCCCCGGCACGATCCGTCCGGCCTCGGAGATGAGCGCCGAGCTGAAGCAGCACGTGCGCTACCCGGAAGACCTGTTCAAGGTGCAGCGCTACACGCTGTCGCGCTACCACATCACCGACCCGGCCGCCTTCTACAGCGGCCAGGACTTCTGGAACGTCCCCAACGACCCGACCCAGGGCGAGAAGAACATCAAGCAGCCGCCCTACTACCTGACCACCACGATGCCGGGCGGCCAGCCGACGTTCTCGCTGACCACCACGTTCGTGCCGCGTCAGGGTCCGAACCTGGCGGCGTTCATGGCGGTCGACTCGTCGGCGAGCGGCGAATACGGCCGGATGCGCATCCTGCGCATGCCGTCCAGCACCCCGATCCCCGGCCCAGGACAGGCACAGAACGCCTTCCAGAGCCGCTTCGCGGGTGAGCTCAACCTGCTGGGCGTCGGCGCCTCGTCGGTCCGTTACGGCAACCTGCTGACGCTGCCGTACGCGGGCGGGCTGGTCTACATCGAGCCGGTCTACATCCAGGTGGCCGCGGGCGGCGGGCAGGAGCCATACCCGATCCTGCAGCGCATCCTGGTGTCGTTCGGCAGCAAGATCGGTGTGGCCCGCACGCTCGAGGAGGCCCTGCAAGAGGTCTTCGGCGGTGAGCAGCAACAGCAGCAGCAAGAGCAGGAACAGACGGACGAGCAGCAGCAGGCTCAGCCCGACCAGGCGAGCACGGCGCTGAACACCGCGATCTCCAACGCCCAGAAGGCCTACTCCGACGCCCAGAAGGCGCTGCAGGCCAGCCCGCCCGACTGGGACGCCTACGGCGACGCCCAGAAGCGGCTGGAGGATGCGCTGGAGGCGCTGAAGGGCGCGAACGCCCAGCCGCAGTCCTCGCCGTCACCGACGCCGTCAGGCTCCCCGCCGGCGTCACCGTCGGCGGCACCGTCCGCCACACCGACAGGCTCGCCGCCGGCCGCGCCCAGCGCGTCACCGTCGGCCACGCCGACCGGTTAGCGTCATTCAGTTTGCGTCCGCCCCGCGTCGCCCGGTAGCCTTCATAAGCACGACGACGCGGGGTGGAGCAGTTCGGTAGCTCGCTGGGCTCATAACCCAGAGGTCGCAGGTTCAAATCCTGCCCCCGCTACCAGGCCGAAGGCCCGGGATCCGGAAACGGAAACCGGGCTTTCGTGTGAACGGACCACCTCGGTGGTCAAAGCACTCCTCCGGGGCCTGTAGAGTAAGTGCAGACACACCGACGCGGGGTGGAGCAGTTCGGTAGCTCGCTGGGCTCATAACCCAGAGGTCGCAGGTTCAAATCCTGTCCCCGCTACCAAGATTGAAGTCCTCGGTCACCGGATCATCCGGAGGCCGGGGACTTCTTCGTTTCCTGGGTCGCGTGGCTGATCATGAGGTAGGTCTTGCGTACGGCCCAGCCGAGCAGGAACACCCCGAAGACGATCTGGACGACGCGCATCCAGCCGGGCGACCCCTGATCCGCATAAATCACGATGCCGACCCACATCAGGCCGAATAGCCCAACCAAGCCGACTGCCACCCAATTCAGCCCCCGCTGCCACATATGCGCAGTCTTACAGGCGGTCGACCAAGGGCGGGTATGCCCGAAGTCGTCATCATGTCAGCGCCTGACCTGCGCCCCTCGGGGCGACGCAGGCCGGCCGTCGCAGCCAAACACGATGCCGACCTCAGCCGGGGTCGGATGGTCGCCTCGGGGAGGTGGATGGCCCCTCTCTCCGTAACAGGACGGTCGCCTCGGAGGTGGGATGGCCGCCCCGGAGGTGGGACGGTCACCCCGACGTGGGACGGTCCCCCCGGAACGGGACGGTCGCCCCCGTGGCGGGGTGGTCGCCGCAGAAAGTCGGGCTGACCATCTCAACCGAGGTCGGATGGTCGCCTCAGAGGGGCTGGATGGCCCCTCCTACGGAACAGGACGTCGCCGCGGCGAGGCGAACCGGGCGCTTCAGCGGGGGAGGATGCGCGCGGTGCCGATGCAGCTCCGCATTCGCGGGGCGCGGGAGCGCGGCGGGCTCTGGTTCGTCACATCGCCCTCCAGGGGGAGCTGCGTATCCTGCGCGAGCTGGACGTCCTGGCTCTCGAAGCCCTGCCCGGTGAACGTCGGCCCCTCCACGAGCCCCTTGCCCTCCGGCGCCCGCGTGTCCAGTCCGTCCCCCTCCTGGGCCTGGCCTTCCACCGCCTGGCCTTCCACCGTCTGCACTTCGAACGCCGGCTGGCCCGGAAGCTCCTCAGTTCGGTCAGGGAGGAACTCCTCTGGGAGTGCTTGCCCTTCGAGTGGCCGTCCCTCGGGAGACCGTCCTTCGCGGGGCTGCCCCTCGCAGTCGCGGCTCTCCAGGCAGGCGAGCAGGGCGGCCGCCGCTCGGGCGTCGGCGAGGATGCGGTAAACGGCCTCACCGTCCTCCGGCAGCTGCCCCCGCTCGGCCAACTCGTGCCGGATGAAGCCGAGGGGATCGGGCGAGCCCACGATGTCGGCCGCCACCGTCGCCCGCGCCGCCGTCAGCAGCCGCAGATAGTGGGTACGCAGCACGGCCTCGCGCAGCCGGGAGTGCTCCAGGTCGTCGATCAGAGTCCTGGCGATCCGCAGCAGGTCATCAGCGTGGGTCGCCTCGTCGGCGAGGAATGCGCGGATGTCGTCGAACTCCGACCGGGTCATAGCGGTCACCTCTCCGTGAGCGCAGTCTGCTCGTGACCTACTTCGTACCTGGGGGTGATTGCGGATGACTTGCGGTCGGCTTGCCCCACGGTGCCGGCTGGGGAGCTCGTTGCCGAGGTTTGAGTGTCTGGTGGGAAGGGAAGAACCTCCTGATTACCTGAGTCGGCCCGAGTACGCGGTGCAGGCTGCTAGAGTTACTTCCCGCAGGGCGATCGAGAGGTTCCTCAGAGCCTCGGAGATGCCCGGCAAATCCCACTACCTTCGCGGTCGTCCGTCGCTGGTTTCGCACCACTTCGGATCGGCTGGTAAGTTAGAGGGGTTGTCTCCGAAAGGGGGCGCGGCTTAATTCTTGGAAAGTCGAGCCGGTCCGGTCAATTTGACAGGGACTTGAGCGGCTGAAAAGATTAAGACACAACAGAACGAACGGAGTGAACGCCTCCGAGCGGGGATCGCAAGGATTTGTGGTTTCGGTGAGGATGTACGCGTCCGTTTCTTGAGAACTCAACAGTGTGTTAAAAGCCAGTGCATGATGCACAACCCCGTCATATTTTTGACGGATTCCTTTGGTTGACATCCA